>JAPOTJ010000011.1 GCA_026709225.1 Gammaproteobacteria bacterium
AGATTCTCAGCCGCCTCACGGAGAGGCGCCGAGTGGAGCGCTGGATCTACCAAGGTCTGCACACCTATGACTTCAACCTGCTGATCAGCAACCGACCTGCTTGGGATGTGTGGATGATTTTCCTTTGCGGTGTTGTCTTCGTCTTTTCCGTGACTTCAGTCGTGATTGCCGTACGGTTTCTGCGACGGAGCTAGCGTTTGCTGCGAGTCCTTCAAATCTCAGAGAAGTCACCTTGCCGTCTACGCTTGTCCTGTAGAGCTTTGATCGCGCTTTGAGCGAGGAAGCGGGCGACAAGTACACTGCACGTTCCACACACAACGAGATTCATCATGCTGACCTTGCACTTCGCCCCCAATTCACGCGCCGGTCGTATCTATTGGCTGCTCAAGGAACTCGATCTGCCATTCGAACTGAATCGCATGGACTTTCACCCCAAGGATCTGAAGTCCGATCAACACCGCGCCCGCCATCCCTTAGGTCGAGTGCCTGTGCTGGATGACGACGAGGTCAGGATTTGGGAGACCGGCGCCATCATTGAGTATGTGCTGGCTCGACATGCGCCCGGCAAACTCAAGCCCGCCGTTGATGACGCGACGTTTCCGGCCTACCTGCAGTGGTTCCATTACTCCGAAGGCATGGTCATGCCGCCTATCAACACCATTGTCGTGCACACCCTGTTGCTGCCGCCTGAACGCCGCGACCAGACTGCGCTTGATCAGGCACGGCGTCTGCTTGGCCGGGCGCTTGCGCCTGTCGAAGAGGCGCTCGAAAGCAAGAACTATCTGACTGGCGACTTCACCGCAGCCGACATCCAGCTCGGCCACGCCTGCATCATGTCGAATCGACTCGGCATCGTCACCGATGAGATGCCCAACCTGAAAGCCTATGCGGAGCGCCTGCTTGCGCGCCCCGCCTGTGCGGAAGCGTTTGCGGCTTAGGCGCCTGCGCCGTAGAAGCTCAGCACCGCGCTGTTGAATGCGTCGGGATATTCGGCCAGCATCAGGTGGCTGCCAAGCACTTCAATGCGAGCGCTTGGCTGATTGGCCTCTATCCAGCGCCTCGCCGCAGCCGACCAGTCTTCGCGGACGATCTGCAGGACAGGCATCTTTTGCGCAGCCTCCTTGCACAGCGCTGAGAAGTCACGCTCGGAGGCATCGCGCAGCAGCGCCGCAGCGCGTGTCGACGGCAGCGCCGCAGCGGTTTCGGTCATGCGGTCAAGAAGCGCTGGCGGCGCCTCGCCATCAAAACCTTCAGCCATGTACTCGCGGAAGAAAGAAAGGTATCCGGGACCGCGCACGGTATCGATCAACGCCGCGACTTCGTCGGCCTCGCCTTCGCCCCAGTCATCGGCGCTCTGCTTGATGATCTTCGGCGACTCATCGACCAGCACGAGCGATTGCACGCGATCAAATCCATGCCGGTCGAGATACGTCAGCACATCATAGACGCCGAGCGACCAGCCGAGCAGGTTGACCTGCGGCAACGCGAGTGCTTCCAGGATTTCGTGCAGGTCGTCGCCCCGCTGCGCATAGTTGTTGCCCTTCGCGGTTTGGTCGGAGCCGCCTTGGGATCTCGGGTCATAGGCGATGACGCGGAAATGCTCGGCAAAGGCGGGCATATTGTGCTCAAAGACATCGAGCGAGCAGGCCCAGCCCGGGATGAGCACCAACGGCGTGCCCGCGCCGACTTCTTCGAAGCGAATGCGCGTTCCGTCGGAAAGTTGCAGCACTGTCTTGATCCTTGCCGGATTCAGAAATACACGCCGAATTCCAAGCCGATGGTGCGCGGGCGGCTCACCACCCAACGCGGGCGGCCGGGGGTTTCTGCCGCAATCGAGCGGCTGTCCCCCAAGTTGGCGATTTCGTCAGTGAGATTGCGCGCGAACAGGCTGGCCTTGTAGCGATCATTGGACAGCCCCACGCGCAGCCCGATTTGCTCATAGGCATCGCGGCCGCGCGGCATACCATTGACGAAGGAAAGGCTTGCGTCCACATAGCTCACATCCAAGCGTAGGAACAGGTCGAAGTCCCGCAGCACCGCTGGAACGACGTAGTCTGCGACCAGCGATCCGGTCCATTCGGGCACGAACTGCAGCGGATCGCCTTTCTGATTGACGCCCGCGACGGTCTCGGTGAACTCGGCGTCCGTGTAGCCAATGTTGAGCGCCAGATTGAGGTTGTCGATTGGACGCGCGATGAGTTCGATCTCGGCGCCTCGGCTGCGAGCGGCGCCAAAGTTGCCGCGAAACTGGAAGCCGCAGGTGAGTTGAATGCGCTGCTGGATACCCTCAAAGTCGATGTGAAAGACCGCTGCGTTCAAGCGCGTCGTCGGGTTCAGATCAGTCTTGATGCCAGCTTCATAGCTGACCAGATCGTCGGATTGGTAGCTGCCGGTATCGACATCCTGCAGCCCGAGTTCGACGAGGTTCTCAGGACATCCTAGCGTGTCCGGGATGGGGCTGTTGGCGCCGCCGAGCCGGAAGCCTTCGGCAACGGAGGCGTAGAGGAACACATCGTCGCTGGCTTGAAACTCCAGCGCGCCCTTGTAGATGAACCCATCCTCGCTTTGGTTGCCCTCGGCGGGCGCAATGCTGCTGAGCGGTTCGTTCTCGCCGAGCGGCACGCCTGCCGCCAGACCAGCGCGGCGGTTCGTGAACTCAACGGTCGTGTCGAACCATCGCGTCCCGACGACGACGCTCAATCGGTCGGTGAGGTCAAAGATGGCCTCGCCGAAGACGCCGCGCTCTTCGATATCGGTGGGGTTGTGGCTGGTGAAAACCAAGTCGCCATGTGGCCAGATGGCCTCAAGCGGGCCGGGAATGCCCAGCACGCGCTGCAGTTCCGCAAAATTGTCGTTCAAGCCCCGTGCGTAGTTGCGCGGCTGAAAGGACTCAACATCCTTGGTGTCTTGATGGAACGCGCCAGCGACGAAGTTCAACGGGCCGTCAAGAGCGGATACAAAACGCAGTTCCTGCACATTCGTCTCAAAGTTGAGTTCCTGAAAAATCGGCGAGGTCACGGGCTTGGTGCCAATCACGCTGAACAGTCCGAAGCCGTCGGAATCGCTGGAAAGCGCTTGCAGGAAGTTGATGAACGAGCCGCTCGCTTCGGTCTCGAAGGTCTCGCGCTCAAACCTTGATGTCGCGAATGTGAATTCACCATAAGCGATGGCGTAGTTGACGTTCAAGGTGTAGAGCGTCCATTCGTCCTCGCCGCCCTCGTCCACGTCAAAGTCACGGTTTTGGTTGAAGCGGTCAGGATCGATGTCGGCGAGCGGGAAGCCGTCGAGATCAGTCTGCTGGTGCATGATGCGCGCCCGCACAGACAGCGCGTCGGTTGGCTCGATGAGAAGATCCGCCTGCGCCGCTACGACCTGCTGGGAGTCCACATCCTCGATCACTGCGCTCGGCGGCCCGGCGAAGGTCGCTGGCGCTCCAAGGTGGTCGGCGATGGTACCCACCTGCCGGTCGAAAACACCTGCGCGATCCTCGTGCAGCGCAGAGAAGCGCATTGCGACGCGCTCATTGAACGGCAGATTGACAGCCCCTGAAACGAGGTAATTCATATCGTCCGATTGGCCGGTGCTCGAAAGTTCCCCACGAGCCCAGCCGGAGACGCTCTCGAAGTCAGGTTTGCGCGTGATCTGCCGAATCGTGCCGCCGAGCGAGCGGGCACCGTAGAGGGTGCCCGACGGACCCCGCAGCACCTCGACACGCTCAAGATCGAGGATTCGCGGATCGATCGTTTCGGTGATCGGCGTATCGTCGATATAGAAGCCTGTTGTGTTGGTGCCCTCGATCCCGCGCAGGGAAATGGTTCGATTGGAAAGTATGCCGTCGGTTGCGGCGCCAAAGGACAGGTTCGGCACGGTGACCGCGTAGTCGAAAAACTCCGTCAGGCCGCGCTCGCGTAGTTCATCGCCAGAGATCGACGACACGCTCAATGGCACCGACTGCGCGGACTCCGCCCGCTTGGTGGCGGTGACGATGATCTCTTCGAGCACCAGCTGCGCTCGGATGCTGGCGGGCAGCAGCATCGTGGACAAGGCAGCCACGAGGATAAGATGTAGAGATACGGATTTCGAATGTATGCGCATTTTTTGTCTCTCCAAAAAGCCTGTTCAAAGACAACGATACAATGTTTGCACGAGATCGTAGGATCGTCGGTCGCCTAGGACGCTGTCGATCATTTTATTCATGACGAACGATGCCGAGATGCGAGCATCCTGATCGACGAGCACCGACGAGCCACCCCATCCGCCCCAGTAGCCCGTGTTCGGGTTTGGCGACATGGGCACCGCTTTCGAGGTGAGGCCGAATCCAAGCCCGAAGCGAAGCGGCGCAGCGAGCACCAGATCCTTGCCCGCAATGCGCTCGACCAAGGCTGACTTCGCGGTCGCTTCGCTCATCAGCGTGACACCGAAGGCAGAGCCGCCGCACGCCAAAGGCGATTGCAGGCGCGCAATTGCACGCGCATTGCCATGGCCGTTGGCAGCCGGAATTTCCGCCTTGCGCCAACCGGCGGTCCAAGAGAGCTTTGAGCCGCCGGGCGACGGGTTCGCAAAGGTGCGGGCGGCGATCGAGTCCTTGTTGGGCATCGACCAGGTGCTCGATGCCTTGTTTGGCGGAATCAGGTTGCCAATCCGATGAAACTCGGACTCGGGAACGCCGATGTGGAAGTCGGCGTCGAGCGGCTCCGCGATCTCTTCGCGAAAGAACCTGCCGAGGGACTTGCCGGTCACGCGCCGCACCAGCTCGCCAATGAGATAGCCTTGAGTCAGCGCGTGATAGCCGCTTGCGGTACCCGGCTCCCACCAAGGCGCCTGCGCCGCGAGCAAGCCAGTGATGTATTCCCAGTCGTACAAATCTTCCGCACTCACCTTCGTATCGAGACCGGAGAGGCCGGCGGCGTGCGCCATGCAATGCCAGACGAGAACGCCCGCTTTGCCGTTTTGCGCAAACTCCGGCCAGTAATCGGCGACCGGCGCGTCAAAATCAAGAAGGCCGCGTGAGCCAAGCACCAGCGCACAGAGAAACGACATGGTCTTGGTGCTGCT
>JAPOTJ010000020.1 GCA_026709225.1 Gammaproteobacteria bacterium
CCCGGTCTGCGGTCTGCGGTCTGCGGTCTGCGGTCTGCGGTCTGCGGTCTGCGGTCTGCGGTCAACATTGTATCAATACCTCCATGTACCACTTCGCTTATGGCGGCATCATATCAAGAAATTGACAAATAACGGAAGGCACATGCCGAAGACCTTGGCTGCATAATAGGCGCACACCCGAATGATGTTCATAGTCATTTTCACTCGCCCTATTCGCGTCGATGGCGAACCGTGGCAGAGGCGATTCTATGCTTGGATTTGCTCAATATGCTTGCGGCAGCGACGGTTTGTAGAAGCCCACACGCCCAACAACTTCATATGTTCTTCACTTCACTAAAATCCCTGCCACCCGATTCCATTCTTGGACTCATGTCTGCGTTTCGGCAAGACCTAAACCCAGACAAGGTGGATCTCTCAGTGGGCATCTATCGGGAAAGTTCTGGCGAGACGCCGGTCATGCGCGCGGTTCGCCGCGCCGAAGCGGAAATCATCAATGAACAGGTAACGAAGGCGTATATCCCGCCCATCGGCGTTGAAGGCTTCCGCGCTGGCGTTGCGGAGCTTGTCTTCGGTGACGAGACGAACGCCTTGCAGCCGAGAACCGCTTGCGTGCAAACGGTCGGAGGCTGCGGCGCCTTGCGCGTCGCTGGCGGCCTCTACAAGCGCGCCGTTGACAAGGGGTGGGCCTATGTCAGCGCGCCAACATGGGGCAATCACTTTGGACTGCTCGGCGGCGCGGGGCTGAACATCACTGAATACCCCTACTACGACTCCGAACATCATGCGCTGCGCATCGACCAGATGCTCAACTACCTTCGCCGCGCACCACCACGGAGCCTGATCGTCCTGCAAGTGGGCTGCCACAACCCGAGCGGCGCGGATCCAAGCGATACTGAATGGGACGCGATACTCGATGTCATTGAAGCGCGCTCGCTCCTGCCGCTCTTCGACCTCGCCTATCAAGGCATGGGCACGAGCATCGATGCGGACGCTGCACCCGTGCGCAAGGCCGCAAAGCGCCTTTCGGCGCTCATGGTCGCAGTCTCAACCTCCAAGAACTTCGGACTCTATCGAGAACGCACCGGCGCACTGCTCGCCATCACCGAGACGCCTTCGCAAGTCGAGATGCTTGAGAGCCAGATGCAGGACATTGCGCGCGGCATGTACTCGATGTCGCCAGCGCATGGCGCGTTGATTGTCGATCGCATCCTCGACCGCCCAGAACTCCGCGCCGATTGGCGCGATGAGCTTGAGGCCATGCGACTTCGCATCATCGACTTAAGACGACAACTGCAGGCGGCCTTGCGGACGCTTCGTCCAGACCTCGATTCCGGCTGGCTCGTCGAGCAGCGCGGCATGTTCTCGCTACTCGGCATTGATCGCGCCGATATCGACAGGCTGCGCAGTGAGCATCATATCTATATGGTCGGCGACAGCCGCATCAATATCGCTGGTCTCAATGATCACAACCTTGACATGGTCGCTTCGGCCATCGCCCCGCTGATGAAATAGGACCGTCCATGGACCGCGAAGATATCGTCTACCCCTTCGCCTCGCAAGCGCGCGTGGTCGAGATCGTCAAGGCAGAGGGGTCCTGGCTGTTTACGCGAACGGGACAGAAAATCCTCGATGCGGGCGGCGGTGCGGTTGTCTGCAACGTTGGACATGCACGCGATGATGTCTTAGGCGCTTATATCGAGGCGCAGCGCGAAGGCTATGTACTACCGCCCTGGCGCTCGCCTGTTCGCACCGAATTGTGCGAGCGGCTCATACGCGATTGGCTGCCCGACGGCATGACGCGCATCCAGTTTGTCTGCAGTGGTTCCGAGGCCATTGAAACCGCTGCCAAAATTGCGCTGCAATACAACGTGGCGCGAGGAGAGAAGGGTCGTCATCAGATCATTGTGCGCACCCCTTCGTACCACGGCACGACGCTCGCGACCGCCGCCCTGTCCGGCCATCCGGCGCGACGCGCCGGCATTGAAGCTGCGCTTCGCGAGTATCCGCGAGTCAATGCGCCCTATGCGTTGCGGGCGCCCGCATCGGTGCCCGCTGACGCGCTTTGCGATTTCTATCTCGATCAGCTTTCTGCTTGCATCGAAGCTATCGGCAGCGAGCACATCGCCGCGTTTGTCGCCGAGCCGATTGTCGGCTCATCGGGCGGCATGATCGTGCCGCCGGACGGCTACTGGTCGGGCATTCGCGCCATGTGCGATGCGCACGGCATTCTGCTCATCGCCGATGAAGTGATGACCGGATTCGCACGCACCGGCGCCAAGTTTGCGCTCGACCATTGGCAGGTGCGTCCCGATATTCTGGTCGCTGGCAAAGGGCTCACGGGCGGCCACGCGCCGATCAATGGCGTGTTCGCACGAAGCGAAATCGGCGAGGCGATTGAGTCCGCTGGCATGGATGTCATGTTCCATACCTACTCGGCGCTTTCCGGGCCATGCGGCGCAGCAAGCAAAGTCCTTGAGATTCTCGCGCGCGAATCGCTGATTGAACGCAGCAAAGCGCTCGGCGCCAAGCTCATAAAAGACCTTCGAGAGAGCCTGTCCGATGTTCCGCAGGTCGCCGAAGTGCGCGGCAAAGGCTTGCTCATCGGCATCGAAGTCGTGCGAGACCGGGAGACCTTAGCGCGCTATGAACGCGAGGACGCCATGTCTGCGAAAATTCTCACCGAGGCCATGCGGCGCGACCTTTTCTTCTACCCGGGCGGCACCGGCGAAGTGCGCGACATACTCTGTCTCGGCCCGCCGCTCAACACAGCAGCGTCAGACCTCAATCGCATCCCTGAGATCATGCGCGATTCGATTCTCGCGGCGACATCGCCTCACTGATCATCATCTCGGCGACCATTCAATGAGCCAGCCTTCGTCTTTGGCAAAGGCATCATCGACCGCGATGCCAGCGACAGACACCAAATCGTCGCCAAGACATATAAGCGGCCAGCGCGCGCGCTGCCACGGCGGCACGGAAGCCTCCTGCAAGAGACGAGACACCTTCTTGCTGCTGCCACGCACACGAAGGCGCTCTCCGCCGGCTCTGAATCGCACCCTGCACGCTTCGATACCTTGATCAAGACACGCGCCGCGCTTCATCGCGTTCGGCTCGGCGCGGAGTTCGCCATATGACAAGTGCAGCGGATCAAAAAATCGCCACTGATAATATGCATTGATCTTAACTTCTGAAGTTTGACGCAACACCAAGCGGCCATCGAATCGAGCCAGTTTCAAATCTGACCCAAACGAGAACTCGCCGAAGCGCTCGTGGGTGAGCCGCATAAGCATCGCCTTGAGATGCGCATCCGAGATGGCATGGACACCCATATCCGCGAGCGAGCGCCGCAGCACGGGTGTGCGCAACGCCTCCGGCAAAGCCAGCAAATGCTCGACCGACAGGCTGTGCTCGTCCACGCGCGCAGCCTCAGCCCTGCTGGCAATCAAGGCTTCGTGTCCCTGAAGCTCAGCTTCCAGGGACGTCATTGAACGCGACATCGATCGCACCGCATCGGGCCATCGACTGATAAGCGCTGGCAATACCTGGTGACGGATAAAGTTGCGATCACGAGTCGCATCCTGATTGGAAGGGTCTTCAAACCACGTGAGGTCGTGCGCATCGGCATACTCCCTGAGATGCGCGCGCGGCAGAAGCAGCAAGGGACGCAACAGCCGCCCCTTGGCATGCGTGCGCTCGCGCGGCATGGCACGCAGAAGCGCCGCTGGCGCACCGCGCATGAGCCGCATGAGCAGGGTTTCGGCTTGGTCGTCAGCGTGATGCGCGAGCAGCAGCGTCTCATCCGAGGCGAGCACTTCGCCCCAGCGCGCATAGCGAGCCTTTCTCGCGCCCGCCTCCATATTGCCCGTCTCAGACACCTCAATGTCGTCACACTCGAAGGCGACCCCCAATCCTTGCGCGATGCTTCGACAGTGCAGCGCCATCTCTTCTGCGCTTGGAATCAGGCCGTGATTGAGATGATGCGCCGTCAATCGAGCCTTGCCGCCCGCCTTCTCAAGGTGCCGCAAGGCAGCGTGCAGCAGCACCGTCGAATCCATCCCGCCGCTGAAGCCAACGCGCAGCCTGCCTGCCGGCAAGTCGCGCATCGCCAGCTCGACGGCATCACGCGACACGCTCACGCAACGCTCAATTGCGATAGCTGAGCTGCACAGCGTCCTCACCGAACGCCTCACGCAGCGCACTGAGATTTTCGTCGCTCGGCAGAATCGAATAGCGCCGGTCGAGCGAGAGGCTCGCACGCGCCTCACCGTTATCGTAGTGAATCAGCACCCGGCAGTTTCGCGCACTGCCGTTCTCGCAGAGGGCGTCAAAGGTGCCGCGCAAGACATCGAGCGTGCGCCCGCCATTGATATCAAGGTTGATCGCTCGCGCGAACTTGTCGCGCGCTTCGGCGATGGTGTAGGCGCGCGAGACGCGAATGCGTGCGCCGAACCCGGGCGTTGCGTCAATACGCTTGGAACCTTCGATCAAGAGGTAGGTGCCTTCTTTGATCTTCTCGCGCTCGGCCTCAAGCACCTTGTCATAGAACTGCGCTTCGGCGTGATCGATGCCGTTCTCAATGCGCGCCCATGTCTCCCCGCCTTCGCGCCCGCGATGATTGATGCGCGTGACGATGCCCGCATAGGAGACGGCGGCATAGCCGCGCCCGGCGCTGACCGATACCGATTGTGGGCGCTCCTCGCCCGCGAAGAGCAAGCCGCATTCGCGCTTGTAGACGTTCATCGGGTGGTCCGTGAGGTACAGGCCGAGCGCCTGATTTTCGAGTTCGAGTCGCGCGAGATCACTGAGCGGCGGGCAGTCCGGAACACCCAATGTTGGTAGTTCGGTGCCATCGTCGAACATGTCGACCACGCCTGCGACGCGCCGCTGCTCGCTTTGCGACACCCATTGCAGGAGGTCCTTGGCCATATGCCGCATCTTCGCGCGCGTCTCGTTCATCGGCCCCTCGAGCAGCATATCGAGCGCGCCTGCGTGAATGAGCTGCTGCAACGCGGCTTCCGGAAGGTGCTTAGCGCCAACCCGCATGGCGAAATCTGACAGGCTCTCGTAGCGGCCGGACTGGCGCACGCGCACGATCTGTTCAATGAGCGGCCTGCCGACGTCTTTGATGCCACCGAGCCCATAGCGAACGCCCTTGCCCTCGGCACGGAAATTGAACTCGCTTTCGTTGACATCCGGTGCCAAGCAGTCAAGCCCGAGCGCCGTCACCTCCGGCAACAGCCTGTGGATGGCGTCCCGGCTGCTGCTGCCGTGCAGTTCGCTCGACAGCATCGCCGCCATGAACTCAGCCGGGTAGTTGGCCTTCAGCCATGCTGTCTGATACGAGATCAGCGCATACGCCGTCGAGTGCGAGCGGTTGAACCCGTAGCCCGCGAACTTGTCCATCAGGTCGAACACCTTCTCCGCCACCGGGCGCGTCACGCCGTTCTCCACCGCGCCGTCCACGAACAGGCTGCGCTGCTGATCCATGATCTCCTGCTTCTTCTTCCCCATCGCCGCCCGCAGCACATCTGCCTGCCCGAGGCTGAAGCCAGCGAGCACCTGCGCAAGGCGCATGACCTGCTCTTGGAAGAGGATCACCCCGGACGTAGGCTCGATCACCTCGCGCATCGCCGGATGCAAGTATTCAGGCTGCTGCCTGCCTTCCCGCACCGCGATGAAGTCGTCGACCATGCCCGACTGCAACGGCCCCGGCCGGTAGAGCGCAAGCAGCGCCGTCAGGTCAGCAAGGTCTTTCGGCTTGATCTGCAGGATGTAGCGCCGCAGCCCGTCCGACTCAAGCTGGAATATCCCCTTGGTGCGCGCCTCCTGAAGCAGCCTGTAGGTACGTCCGTCATCAAGTGGAATGCCATCAATGTCGATGGCGAGGCCGTGATTTTCGTTGACGCTGCGCACTGCATGGTCGATCACGGTGAGCGTGCGCAGCCCAAGAAAGTCGAACTTGATGAGTCCCGCCTTCTCCACATCCTTCCAGTCGAACTGCGTGACCGCCTCGCCGCCCTCGTTCACCGTCACCGGCAGGTAGCGGCTGAGCTCCGACGGCGCGATCACCAGCCCGGCCGCGTGCTTGCCTTCGTTGCGCACCACGCCCTGGAGCCGGTAGGCGGCATCCATGATTTCGGCGTACTCCGGTTCCTCTTCGATCAGGCGCCGCAGCTCAGGCTGCCCCTCCACCGCGTCCTTGAGCTTGATGTCGAGCTGGTTCGGGATCAGGCGGGCGAGCGTGTCACCCATGCGGAACGGCTTGCCCTTGGCCCTCGCCACGTCGCGCACCACTGCCTTCGCACCCATGGTGCCGAAGGTCACGATCTGCCCCACCGACTCACGCCCGAAGCGCTCGGCAATGTGCTGCAGCACCTGGTCGCGCCGCTCCATGCAGATGTCGATGTCGAAGTCCGGCAGCGAGATGCGCTCGGTGTTGAGGAAGCGCTCGAACAGCAGGCCGTGCTCGATCGGATCAAGGCCGGTGATGCCGAGCAGCCACGCCACCAGCGAGCCTGCACCCGACCCGCGCCCAGGCCCCACCGGGATGCCCTCATCCTTCGCCCAACGGATGATGCTCATCACCACCAGGAAGTAGCCCGAGTACTCCATCGAGCAGATGACGTCGAGTTCGGTCTTCAGCCTCGCCCGATAGGTTTCACGGACATCCTCGCCGACTTCGCAGTCCTTGCCGAACGCTTGCAAGCGCTCTTCGAGCTTCATCTCGGAGAGGCGCGTCAAGTGTGCGTCAAGCGATTCGCCTTCCGCGTCCGGGTAGTTCGGGAAGGCGTGCTGGAAAAACTTCATCGGCAGGTTGCAGCGCTTGGCGATCTCGACCGAGTTCCGCAGTGCTTCGGGCATGTCGACGAAGAGCGCGGCCATATCCTCGCCGCTCTTGAGCCACATGTCCTCGGTGTAGCGCCGCTCGCGCGAGGGATCGTCGATGATGTGCTTCTCCTGCACGCAGATGCGAATCTCATGTATTTCGTAATCGTTGTCCTCAATACCCGCAAACATGACTTCGTTGGTGGCGACAAGCGGCACCGAATGCTTCGACGCAAGGTCGACGAGCGCACCCTCGATACGTGCATCGGCTTCGCGCCCGCAACGCATGACTTCGAGATAAAAGCGATCACGAAACTGGCCTATCCACTCATCGAGACGGCTTTGCGCCAGCGGGATGTCATCGCGCAGCAGCGCCTTGCCAATCTCGCCCTCGGCGCCACCGGACAGGGCAATCAAGCCATTGGCATTCGCAAAGATCTCATCGCGTGAGGCCAAGCGTGCGCCCGTCTCCGTATCAAGGCGAAGTCCGAAAATCACCTTCAAGAGATTCTGATAGCCATCGGCGTTCATTGCCAAGAGCAGGCAGTGAACGATCTCGCCATCGCCCTCAGCACCCATGTCGCATCGATACGGTACATCCACGCCAGCGATTGGCTTGACCCCCGCCTCCATGCAAGCGCTGTAGAACTTCAAGTACCCGCTCAAGTTTGCCTGGTCGGTGAGGGCAAGCGCCGGGATGCCTCGCTGAGCCGCCGCTCGCGCCAAGTCGTCCACATGGGCAAGGCCCGCGCTCATCGAGTATTCGCTGCGCACCCGAAGATGCACGAACGGTCGGGTTTCGGTGTTGTCGGCAGCCACGTCAGACATGGCGAAAGTGTACCCCGATCAGAGGAATCGGCGTAATGCCGTTGGCACAATTGCAGACATCGACCATGAACTTTGTGGGAGATTGACTATGATCAAGAAATAATTATCATTGCAATCAGTGAATCTTGATCTCACGCGAGGGATTGCCATGAATACACGTATTGCACTTCTTGTTCTTTGTGCCCTGCCTGTGATCGCTCTGGCGCAGCAAGAAGACGAAGATGCCTTCACCTACCGAGGCATCGTTGT
Organism: Gammaproteobacteria bacterium; assembly: GCA_026709225.1. Taxonomy (GTDB): domain Bacteria; phylum Pseudomonadota; class Gammaproteobacteria; order Pseudomonadales; family Azotimanducaceae; genus Azotimanducus; species Azotimanducus chitobiosivorans. The sequence goes on from JAPOTJ010000020.1 coordinate 7,903, forward strand.
CGCTGAAGAAGACCGCTGCTCAGAATACAATCGTAATGACTACCGATATCCGCAGAGCGTCGAGGATGACATCATTGAGGGGCTCGGGGGCATCTACGGGCCTTACACAGGCACCTGCTATGCCACCAAGCTGGAGACCGACATTGAGCACATGATCGCCACAAGCGAAGCGCACGATAGCGGCCTGTGCGCAGCGAGCGTGGAAACGCGCAGCGCGTTCGGCCGCGACCTGCTGAACTTGACGCTTGCCTCCCCGCAGGTGAACAGAACCGAAAAAGGTGCGAGGGATGTCGCCGAGTGGCTGCCGACCCTCAATCAGTGCTGGTACGTGCAACGAACGCTCGATGTGCGGCGCAAGTACGGACTCACCATCGACTGGCGCGAGGCGCTCTCTGCGGAAGCCGTACTCGCAAGCTGCGAGTCAACCGAGGTTGAATACAGCGAATGCATGGCGATTCCAGATCTCGACACCCACTTCGCCACCGAACTGCTCACGCAGCTCAATATGAATGATCGAATGCTGCAAGATCAGCTCGCCAAGTGTCAGTCAAACTGTAGCGAGCTTGAAGCCATGATCGAGGAGAATGCGCTGCGGATGCCTCTCGCCGAACGAGTTCTTACGCGCATCAGCGAGTGAGCGTTGTCACCGCGCAGGCACCTATAGGCACGCTTTGACCGGCGCGAAATCGAGGCGGTGCGCAGGACACGGGCCTTCGCGCCGCAGCGCTTCGAGATGCGCGCGGGTGCCGTAGCCCTTGTGTTGCTCGAAGCCAAATTGCGGATAGGTTTCGGCCAGTTCGCGCATCATCTCATCGCGCCCGGTCTTCGCCAAGATCGATGCTGCGCCTATCAGCGGTTCGCTGCCATCACCGCCAATGATCGCTCGACAAGTGAACGGCACCTGCGGCACATGTGGCCCGTCAACAAGCACGAGCGTCGGCGTCACACACAGATCAAGCAGCGCCCGCCGCATGGCAAGAAGCGTCGCACCCAGAATATTGAGCGCTGCGATTTCATCCACATCGGCTATGCCGACTGCCCATGCACCCGGCGTCTCGCGAATTGCCGCCGCCAAGAATTCGCGGCGTTTGGCGGAACATCGCTTTGAATCGGTCACGCCGCCAGGCAGCTTACTCATGGCGACCGCAGCCGCCACGACAGGCCCGGCAAGCGCTCCGCGACCGGCCTCGTCGACGCCAGCCTGGTGGGCGTCAGACGTGCGTTTCAGCACAGGTCAGTGAACAAGAAGCGGCGAGGTTCTTCGCGACGAACGCTTCACAATCAAACTTGACCAAGCTGCGCCGGTAGGTGGTGAGCACGGACTTCAAATCGAGCCGGTCACCTGGCACCACGGGCTGGCGAAACCGCGCCTTCTCGACACCTGCAAGATAGTAGGCCACGCCATCGCTTGGCAGTTTGCCAAGGGTTTTGAAACCAAGAATACCGGAGGCCTGCGCCAAAGCCTCGACAATGAGGACACCAGGCATCACTGGATTGCCGGGAAAATGACCGAGAAAGAATGCTTCGTTGATCGTGAGGTTCTTAAATGCGTGAATCGACTTGCCCTTTTCAAAGTCGACGACCCCGTCGACAAGCAGAAACGGGTAGCGGTGCGGCAGGTGCACCATCACCTCGTCGATGGACATCGCTGGCATTGGAATGCCCGACAAGGAGCGGCTAGCGCGCAGGGCGGCTACTGCTTTTCGTTGAGTTTTTCAGTGATTCGGCGCGTGATGTCGTGCTTGGGGTTCACGAAGGTTGCTACTTGACGCTCAAACACCATATCCATGCCTTCAAGCTCAATGAGGTCCGCCAAAGCGGCGTTGACCTTGGGTGCCATTTCTTCGAGCACCTCCTGCTGGCTCTCCTGCAGTTCTCGCTGATACTTCTGCAATTCAAACTGGAAGTCGGTGCGATTGTCTTCGATGAGCTTCTGGTGACGGCGACGCTCATCGTCGCTCATGATCTCACCGTCGGTCTCAAGCTTGCGCCGCAAGGTCTCGAATTCCTCCTGCAATGCTTCGAGCCGCGCCTGATCTTCGGCAAGCTCCAATTCGATTTGTGCAAGCAATGCCTTGCCTTCGTCACTTTCGCTGATGGCTCTCGCCGTGTCGATAAATCCAATCACAAGCTCCGCGGAGGTAGCCGACGACACACCGAGCGCCAAGGCAATGGCTACGATCTTGGCAAGGCTGACATTCGCCTGCTTTGTGAACTGATTTTTCACCTGTATGGACACCAGCGTCGCTCCAATTCCAGCGAAATAGCTGGATATTCTACATGACTCTCATAAGCCGCATTGTCTTCGATCAAAAGACGCGGCCAAGCTCAAACTGAAAGCTCTCGGTCTCATCGAATTCGCCTTCACGAAGCACCTTGGCGATCGAGAACGTCATCGGCCCCATGGGCGAGAGCCAAGTGAACGCAAGTCCAGCCGATGCGCGCAATTCATCCCAGCCGAACTCAATGCAATTGACCGCGCTAGACGCGCAGTGCGTCGAGAAGACATTGCCAGCGTCAAGGAACAGCACCGGCCGGAACGCCGAGGTGTCTTCAATGAACGGCAGCGGCAGAATCACTTCGGCGTTGCCTTCAACGAGCATGTTGCCACCCAAGGGGTCGCCGTCTGGATTGAAACCCTGATTCCCTTCACGTGGCGATGTGCGCGGGCCGAGCGAATAGCGCTCGAACCCGCGCACCGAGCCATAGCCGCCTGCAAAGAAGTTCTCGAAGAAGGGATACACGTCGGTGCCGCCGTAGGCATCCCCATAGCCGAGCTTTGAGCGCAGCTTCAAGGTGAATCCGGCAACGAGCGGAAAGTAAATCTGGCCCTCGTACTGCAGCTTGTAGAACAAAGTGTCGCTGCCGGGCGCGGAGAGCTCAACGCCGAGTTCCTGCGAGTAGCCGCGCGTCGGGAAGATGCCGCGATTCAAGCGCACATTCGAATAGCTGCCAGTCAGCTTCAGGTTCAGCGCCTCGTCGCCTGCTGACTCCAAGTACTCGACGATCTCTTTCGCCGTGTAGGTGCTGCTCGAAAGCTGCGTGTAGTCCACATTGAAGCCAAACCGCAAGCGCTCCGTCTCGCCAATCGGAATGCCGTAGTTGGCGCCAGCACCAAACGAATCCGACGAATAGCGCACGAGATTGAACTCATCGTAGTTGGTCTGCCGGTAGTAGAGGCTAAAGCCGCGACTCACGCCATCAATCGTGTAGTAGGGATTGAAGTAATTGACGCTCGCAACCTGCTGGAACTTGCTCCAGTTGATGTTGACGCCAAAGCTGTTACCGGTGCCAAAGAGATTGGTCTCCGAGTAGCCCGCGCCAAGAATCAGTCCCGAATACTGCGCGTACGCAATGGTGCCCTGAATACTGCCGGAAGTTTGCTCTTTGACCGCGATATTGACATCAATCTGATCATCGCTGCCAGCAACGGCAGGCGTCTCGACATTCACTTCGCTAAAGTAGCCAAGCCGTTCCAAACGCACCTTGGAGAGGTCAATGAGCGCGGTCGACGCCCAGCCGCCTTCGAGCTGACGAAGTTCGCGGCGCACGACCTCGTCTTGAGTCGTTTCGTTGCCGGTCACCGTGATGCGCCGCACATAGGCGCGGCGGCCCGTATCGACAAAGAATTTGACATCCGCCGTGCCATCATCCTTGGTTTCAGGCACGCCGGAGACACTTGCGAAGGCGTAGCCAGAATTACCGAGCGCAGCGGTGATGCGCTCCTCACTCGCAGTGACAAGCGCCTGCGAGTAACGATCACCCGACGAGATCAGAATGAGCGACTCCAACATATCCGGGTCCTCATCGCCAATCTCGCCGATGATGGAGACTTCCCCAACGACGAAGTTATCGCCTTCACTCACATTGACGGTGATGTAGACCTGTTCGAGGTTCGGCGTGATGCTCACCAGTGCCGAGGTCACTTCAAAATCGACATAGCCCTGATCGTGATAGAAGGATTCAACTGCTTCTAAGTCGCCCGCGAGCTTTTCGCGCGAATACTTATCGTCATTGCGGAAGAAGGACAACCAGTTTGGATGCTTGAGTTCGAGCTGCCGAAGCAGCTCGGCATCGTCAAACAAGCTGTTGCCGACAAAATTGATTTGCCGGATCTTGGAACTGTCGCCTTCAACAATATCGATGCTGATGGAAACGCGATTGCGCGGCAGCTCTTCGACTTCGGTGTCGATAGTCGCGTTGTAGCGGCCTTGAGCAACGTACTGACGCTCAAGCTCAAGATCCATGCGCTCCAAGGTCGCCACCCGGAAGATCTCGCCCTCGGCGAGCCCTTGCTCGGAGAGCCCTTCAAGCAGCGCTTCAGTCTCGATCGCCTTGTTGCCCTCAATCGTGATCGAATCGATCGCTGGACGTTCTTCCACCGAAACAATCAGCACGCCGCCCTCGCGCGACATCTCGACATCGTGAAAATAGCCGCTTCGGAACAGCGCTCGGATATAGAAGGCAGCGTCGCCTTCTTCGAGCACATCGCCCACTTCAATCGGCAGCAGATTGAATACCGTGCCAGCGGATACGCGCTGCAACCCTTCGAGCCGGATATCGGTGACGCGAAACGACTCGGCCAACGCAGAAGACGACACCGCAGGCACCGTACACATCACGCACAACGCGATGAGCCGGATGCGCTGCCTGATACGCTTGACCATGCTGCTTATTTTACAGACAAAGCCACCAACAATGCATCACTCGATGAGGCTCAAGAAGTCGTTGTAGAGCGCAATACTCATCAAGAGCGCAATGAAGGCCACGCCTATCACCGCACCGACCAATTGGATGCGTTGCGGCAAGCGGCGGCGCGTGATGCCTTCAACGCTCGCGAGCAGCACATGCCCGCCATCAAGGAGCGGCAAGGGAATGAGGTTGATGAGAAAGAGATTGATTGAAAGCAGCGCGAGCACCTGCAGGAACGTCGATGCACCCATGAGCGCCGCATCGCGGGCCACAGATGCGATGGCGACCGGCCCGCCAACACCGGACGTATCCATCTCGCGCGTGAACAGCTTGCCGATGAAATCAAACAAGAGCCCCGATAGCTCGTAGGTCTCTTGCAACGCGACAGGAATGCCTTCGATCGGCCCGTAGCGGACTTCCTGCCGGGCGAGGCCCACGCCAAGGAAGCCGCGGCCATCTTCTTCGTGCGCACCAAGCCGTACATTGAGGTCACGCGCCTGCCCGGCCCGATCCACCTGAATTACGAGATTTTCGTGCGGACGGCCTTGTAGTGCGGCGATTGTCTGTGAGACCGTCGCCATCGGCACGCCGTCAATGGCAAGGATGCGATCATGCACCTCAACACCCGCGGTGTCGGCAGCAGAACCCTCTTCGATCAAACCTACAATGTACTGACCTGAGAGCCGCAGCCCGAGGGATGCAAATGGCGATTCCTGGGCTTCCGCTTGCGGCCAGTCGTCGATGTCGAGTCGATACTCGCGGATCGGCGCCTGCGGGCGTCCGAGCACGCCAGTTTGCAAGGTCAGCACCCCACCTTCGCCAATTCTTCTGATCACTGCCGTCCCCACTTTCCGCACGGTTTCGGTGTCGCGACCGTCGACGCCGACGATCAATTCGCCGCTGCGAACGCCAGCACGATCAGCGATTGACCCCGGCGTGACCTCGCCGGTAATCGCATACGGCTGCATGGAGCCAAGCAGAAGCACGCCCCACATGGCAACCGCGGCAAGCACGAGATTCGCCAAGGGGCCGGCGATAGCGATGATGATGCGCCGCGTCGCAGATGTTCGATCAAAGGTCTGGGCTTCGTCGCCCGGCTTGAAGTCGGGATCTTCGCTCTGCAGCATGCGCACATAGCCGCCAAGCGGTATCGGGCAGATCACCCACTCCGTGCCGCTTGAGTCGGTGTGCTTGATGACCGGCTTGCCAAAGCCGATCGCGAATCTCAGCACACGAACCCCGCAGGCACGCGCTGCCCAGTAATGCCCGAGCTCGTGCACTGCGACGAGCACGAGGATCACGACAAGGAAAGCGACAATGGATTCGATGATAGTCATGCGTTCACCGGCTCTTGCTCAGGCGACAACCCTGCAGGCCTGTGAAGGATCTCCTGTGCCAGCCGATCTGGGCACAGCTGGCGATATACGAACTGAAAAGCCTGCAAAAGGGAGGGAGCGCGGACAACCACGAGCTATCGTACCACGCGATGGGCGGCAGACATCCCCCCTCACAGCGTACACTTGCCAGCGTCATCCAATCGACGCATAAGCGTGAATCGTCTCGAACTGGGACTGCTGCCCACAGGACATCTGCACTGCTTTGCGCAGGCTGAGGAAAACACGGCAAACGAAGCATCATCCGACTCCGCCATTGCAAAGGCGTTCTCGCGCAACACCTCCGAGGGCTTGTTCGCACTCGCGTCACGAAAGAGCGATCAAGACCTCTCCCCGTCCATGCACTACTGGCGCGGCTTCGCAAGCCAGCATCTCACCAAACGCTGCCTGCTTGAAGAAGCTGATCCCGCCAATCCGCTCGCGCTCGAGCCCCTTGACGAAGCGCACATGGAGACTTGGATCGTCAGCGCACCGCCGATGAGAGGCGCCGAATACCTCTCCGCACCCGTCCTTCGCACTATCCATGCCTCGCTCGACGACTGGCTGCGTGCGCAAATCAAGGCCAGCGGAGGACTCGAAGCGCTGCTCACCACACACGCGCCGCACTTCCATCAATTGGGGCGCGTCTGCTTCCATCTCGCCGAGAACAAAAATGATCCCGACTATCCCTTTGCGTTCATGGCAACCTATGTCGAGCAGGGTTCGGCGATCAGTCGCGGTCAGCATCGTCCCTTGAGCCGGGCGCTACAGGCGTATGCCGGCGCGAAGAACAAGCGGGCACTCATCCACTTGCTTTCTCCCATCCATCGCGCCGCCGAATCGGTGCCGATCATCAAAGACCTTGTTGATACCGGCGACATCTACCATCCTCTAGCCTGGTCGCCTGCCGAAGCCTACGAGTTCCTCAAAGATGCCGGCACTTGCGAGCAGTGCGGCGTGCTGGTACGACTGCCGGACTGGTGGAGAAAGCGCGCTCGGCCGCGCGCAAGCGCAAGAATCGGCCAGACGACGCTGCAGACCTTTACCGCCGAGTCGATGCTCAGTTTCAAAGTGCATGTTGCGATCAACGACGAATCACTGACCGATGCCGAGCTCGCCGCACTCATGGCCGCCGATGACGGCCTCGTGCGAATCAAAGGGCAGTGGGTTGAACTCAACCGCGAGAAGCTGAGCGAAGCGCTCGCCCACTGGCAAAAGATCGAGCAGCGAGCGAGCACCGGCGGCTTAAGCTTCGCCGAAGGCATGCGCCTGCTCGCAGGAGCGCCAGCGGATCTCGCGGACGAGGACAGTGAAGAGCGCCAAGCGTGGTCCGAGGTGGCACCGAACACCGAGCTGGCAAAAGTGCTGCAAGCGCTGCGCAGGCCCTTGCGACGCAAAGCAACCCGCCCCGGCAGCGCCTTGAAAGCGCAGCTCCGCCCGTACCAGCAAGAAGGCGTGAACTGGCTGTGGCTACTCTCCGAATTGGGCCTCGGCGCCTGCCTTGCCGACGACATGGGGCTCGGTAAAACCATGCAAGTGATCGCTTTGCTGCTGCTACTCAAGAAGAAAGGCTGCGACAGGCCGTCGCTGTTGGTACTGCCCGCGTCCCTGCTCGGCAATTGGAAGTCTGAACTTGAGCGATTCGCGCCGACGCTGCGCACAATCTTTTTTCATCGCTCGCATCTCGATAAAGATGCTATGGATGCTGCGATAGGCGGCGATGACACTGCTTTTGACAGTGTCGATGTCGTATTGACCACCTACGGCACCCTCATGCGTCAAGACGCGCTGCAAGCGCGATCATGGCACCTATTGGTGCTTGATGAAGCGCAAGCGATCAAGAATCCATCGGCGAGGCAAACGAGGGCTGTCAAGCGTCTCAATGCGAAATCCAAGGTCGCGCTCACCGGCACACCCATCGAGAACCGCGTGTCTGACCTCTGGTCGCTGTTTGATTTCTTGAATCCGGGACTGCTCGGATCGGCCGCGCGATTCAAGAAGTTCGTCAAGTCGCTTGGCGGGCAGCAGCATGATCAGTATGCGCCGCTGCGCAATTTGGTCAGCCCATACATTCTGCGGCGCCTCAAGACCGATCGCTCGATCATCAGCGACCTGCCGGAGAAAACCGAAGTTCACGCCTACTGCGGTCTCAGTCAAGTGCAGGCCGCGCACTACCAGCAAGCCGTGGACGAAATGGCTGATGCCCTTGAGCAGGCCGAAGGCATGGGGCGCCGCGGCCTCGTGCTCTCCTTCCTGATGCGCTTCAAGCAGATCTGCAATCATCCGTCGCAAATGCTCGGAAACAACGAATACGATCCGAACCACAGCGGCAAGTTCCAGCGCCTTGAAGCACTTTGCGAAGAAATTGCATCGCGCCAGGAAAAAGTCCTTATATTTACTCAATTTAGAGAAATGGCCGAACCCTTGGCCGCATTCTTAACCTCAGTATTCGGGCAGCCCGGCCTCGTGTTGCATGGCGGCACGGCCGTGCAGCGCAGGCAGCGGCTCGTTGCGCGTTTTCAAGACGAGCAGGGCCCGCCGTTCTTCGTCCTTTCTCTCAAAGCGGGCGGCACCGGACTCAACCTGACAGAGGCATCCCACGTCATTCACTTTGATCGCTGGTGGAATCCGGCTGTGGAAAACCAGGCAACAGACCGCGCCTTTCGTATCGGGCAGAAAAAGAACGTGCTGGTACACAAGTTCGTCTGCCAAGGCACGATCGAAGAGAATATCGATGCCTTGATCAAGGAGAAGACCGCCTTGGCCGAGGATATTCTGGCGGGTGGCGCGGAAGCACTCCTCACCGAGATGGACAACGACACAATCCTGAAATTCGTGTCGCTCGATATCGACAAGGCGCGAGCGGCGTAAACGGAACACTACATGCCGAAAAGAAGCTACGGAAGATGGCCACGCTACGTGCCAGTGGCAGAGCGTCGCGCGAAGGCGGCGCGAGGCATGCTGGCGCGGCGCAAGAAAGGCATCCAAGATCAGCCCATTGTCATTGAGGGGCGCAAGATCGCCCGCACCTTCTGGGGCGAGGCCTGGTGCAATCACTTGGAGAAGTTCTCCGACTTCGAGAATCGCTTGCCGAGAGGACGGACGTATGTTCGAAACGGCTCGGTCTGTCACTTGGCCATCTCGAAAGGCAAGGTTGAAGCCCTCGTCATCGGTTCAGATGTCTATCAGGTCAGCATCAAGATCAAGCCAATCTCGGCTCGTGTCTGGCAGCGGGTTCGGAAGCGCTGCGCTGGTCAAATCGGTTCCGTGCTCGAGCTATTGCAGGGTCGATTCTCGGACAATGTCATGGAGATCGTGACAGACAAGGACGATGGCCTGTTCCCCTCGCCCCAAGAGATCGAACTTGACTGCGACTGCCCTGACTGGGCGCAGATGTGTAAGCATGTCGCGGCGGTTCTCTATGGCGTGGGCGCACGGCTTGATCATCAGCCGGAACTGCTCTTCGTGCTGCGCGATGTTGACCAGCAGGACTTGATTGCCGCAGAACTTGACATCGAGTCAGCGGCTCAGCGAGGAAAACGCCGGCGCCTCGCGAATCGGGATTTATCTGGCGTTTTTGGTGTAGAGATCGAAGAGGCAGCCGACGAGGCGCCCGATAAAAGCGCGTTTTTCCCATCGCCCGAGGCCATCGCCGAACTTCGTAAACGATTGAATCTGAGCGCGTCGCGCTTTGCGACACTCGTCGGCGTCAGTGTGGCGACGATCTACAACTGGGAGAAGGCAAGCGGGACGCTCAACTTGCATCAAGCATCAATTGACGCGCTGACGCGAATCGCTGCTTATTCGCCCGAGGAAGCCGCAAGAAACCTATCGATCGCTTCGAGCGCTTCCGGTTCCGTCAGCAAGGGTGCATGACCGACGCTTGGCACAATCGCCTGTTGCAGGCTCGGAATGCGGTTCTTCATCTCATCAAAGGTTTGGGCGGACAAGATATCTGAGAGCTCGCCGCGAATACAGAGCGCCGGAATGCCGGCATAGGCTTCAAAGAGCGGCCATAGATCGAATGTCGAGGCCGGGCCGGCCTCACGCATGGGCACCGCGATGTTGGTATCGAAGTCTGGCCGAACGCTGCCGTCTGGCTGTTCGACGCACAGCCGCCGCGCCATTCGCTGCCAATCCGCGTGGTCGAATGACGGAAACACCGAAGCATTATTCTCGCGCATGACGTCAGCGGCATCCTGCCACGAAGCAAATCCTTCAACCGAGTCAACATAGTTCGCAATCCGCTCAAGCCCGGATGCTTCGATCACCGGCCCTACGTCGTTGATGATGGCGGCGCCTACAAGGCTTTGATGCGTGGCGAGCATCATGGTGGTGATCAATCCGCCAAGCGAAGTCCCGACGAAGACCGCCTCTGTCAGGCCAGCCGAATCGAGCAGGCGTGCGACATCACCGACATACATGCCCAGATTGTAGCTGTGCGGATCGCGCGCGTAGTCTGACTTTCCGCGACCGCGCAAGTCCGCGCACAAGACCCGAAAACGCGCTTGCAGATGCTCGGCGAGTTCCTCGAAATCCCGCGAATTGCGAGTCAGTCCGGGCAAACATAAGACCGTCCGGGCGGACGCATCCGGTCCGGCATAGTCCCGGTAGAAGAGTCGCAGCCCGTCTTCCGATTGATACCTGCGTTCGCGGTAGCGCACTAATCAACCCTTCCCTGAACCGTGCGCGGCGCCGAGAGACGATGGAACACATAGCCAGCGAGGGCGCCAGCAATGACTTGGCTCGCCATGCCGAGGGGGAAGCGCGTCGATGGCAGGGCGTGCATTCCGAACACGGCGAACATGATCATGTGCAGCGCCCACAGACCGACCGCGCCGCCGATGACATACCCAACCCACCTCGGCAAGGGCACGAACTTCAGCACCGACGCGGAAACAGGCACAGCAATGGCGAAGCTCACCGTCACCAGCGGCAGGTACATGCCGAGCATGCCCGCAAGGTCTCGCAGGCTGGTTTCTATGCGCATCGCCGGCGAAGCGCTCATGCCGTAGGAGGCCACCTCCTGCAGCGCGACCTGAGCGCTCAGCAGCACCGACGCAGTGTATGCGGCGGCAACGGCGGCGATGAATGCGAGAATGCGTCTGATCATGGGCGTGTTCCGGTGCATCGCGCAACAACATACCAGCGACACGCGATAAATGAAAGTTCGGCAAAGATACCCGCTCCCCGCAGCATAAGTTCTGCTAGACTGCCGCGCATGGAATATCTTCTTAGCATCCTGCCCATTGTCGTGGTGGGCATCACTTTGGCCTCGCTCTCAATTGCGCAGGCACGCAGCCATCGCGCTGAAATCCATAGACTTGAAGCGAAAATGGACGCAAGGTTTGAAGCATTAAGCGCTGAGATAGCATCTCTGCGCGAACGTATGGCGCATCTCGAAGGGCTGATGGACGGATTGCGCGAAGCGATCACCGGACGAAAGGCCGCCTAACGCCGCTGGCAGGTCGCCAAATCAAATCGCGACATTCAATTCGGGTGTCCACATGTCGCTGTCCTTGAAGCAAAATCAATCACGACTCGGGCGCGTCTTCCTCCTCATCGCAGGCTTCTCACTCGTTGAACTCGCGACCGCCTTCTACAGCAATTCACTGACGCTACTCGCCGATGCCGGCCATATGCTGCTCGACACCGCCGCGCTCGGCCTTGCATGGCTTGCGCTGAAACTATCGACCCTGCCAGCCACAAGCCGCTTCACGTTCGGCTATCACCGCACGCAAGTGCTCGCCGCCTTTGTCAACAGCCTGCTGCTGTGCCTGCTGATTCTCTGGATACTCATTGAAGCGTTCGCGCGCATCATGGCACCGCAAGCCATGCTGCCATTGCCCGTGCTTGGCGTCGCGCTGCTCGGCCTGATCGTCAATATCATCGCCTTCTTCTGGCTCGGCAGCGGCAAGGACAACATCAACGTGCGCGCCGCCGCACTGCATGTCCTCGGCGATATTCTCGGCAGCGTTTCCGCAATCGCCGCCGCGCTGATTGTCTACTTCACTGGCTGGCTGCCAGTCGATGCGCTGCTCGCGCTGCTCGTCGCAGCGATACTCTCGATCTCGATTTGGCGCGTGATGAAAACGAGTGTCTCGGTCTTGCTCGAAGCGGCGCCAGCAGATATCGAGACAGATGCGGTGAGCGAAGCGATTGCGACCGTTGAGGGGGTCGCGGACGTGCAAGAGCTGCGCATCTGGGCGCTGACGCCGGAGCATCCCGTGGCAACTGCGCGGGTCACTTGCCAGCAGGGCGGGAATCATCAACGTATTGCACAGCAAATTCAGGAAGCACTCGCCGAGCGCTTCCAAATGTCGTCCGTCACAGTGCAAGTGACCGAAACCCTGTAAGCTTTCGCGACCAGTTCACGCAGCAGACACAATAGCCATGCGCTCTCGCACTCTCGCCGCCACATTCCTCGCGCTCACCTTCAATTTGGCACAGGCAGAGGACTACCAGCTCACGCCAATTGCCAGCGGTCTCGACCATCCTTGGTGCATCGCGTTCCTGCCGGGTGGCGGCTATCTTGTCACCGAACTTGGCGGGTCGCTCCGCGAAATTTCGCAGTCCGGCGAGATCGGCGACCCGATTGCAGGCGGTCCAGAGGTCTACCATCGCAGCCAAGGTGGTCTTTTTGATGTTCTCCTGCACCCTGACTTCTCCGAGAATCAAACCCTGTTCCTCTCCTACGCCGCGCCGCCTGCGAGGGACAACGCCACCCAAATCCTGCGCGCGAAATACGTCGATGGCGCACTCACCTCGCCGCAAGTCATTTTCACTGTCACGCCGCGCAAGCCGACGCCGGTGCATTACGGCGGACGCATGGTGTTTCTCGACGATGACACGCTGCTGCTGACAACAGGCGACGGTTTCGATTTTCGTGAGCAGTCGCAAGACCTCGCGAGCGGACTCGGCAAGGTCATGCGCATTCATATCGACGGCAGCGTACCGGACGACAATCCCTTTGTGAACACGGAAGGGGCGCTTGCTTCGATCTTCACCTACGGACATCGCAATCCGCAAGGCCTTGTCGTCGCATCGGATGGTCGCGTGTATCTGCATGAGCACGGCCCGCGCGGGGGCGACGAAACCAACCTGCTCATTGCCGGTGCCAACTATGGCTGGCCTGCCGTCACCTTCGGCCGCGAATACAGCGGCGGCACGATTTCACCGTTTACTGAAGGCCCGGGTTTCGAGCCGCCGCTTCATCACTGGACGCCGTCCATCGCGCCATCGGGCCTCGCCATGTATGAAGGCGAGCGCTTCCCAGATTGGCAGGGCGACTTGCTGGTCGGCGCGCTGGTTGACAAGGAGGTGCGGCGACTCGACCTTGAGGACGGCGTGATTGTCAATGAGGAAGCCCTCTTCAGCGACCTTGACCGTCGCATACGAGATGTGCGCGCACACGACGGTTACATCTACCTGGTCGAAGACGGGACGGACGCTACGATCTGGCGCGTCGAACCCAAGAAGACTTCTTGATCACCCGGACAAAGGCGAGAATGAACAAGAGGAAGTACTGATACCCCGCGAGCGTGACCCATTCGCTCGGCGCCAACGCAGCGATGATGATCGACAAGACGCCAGAGAACGCAAGAACGGAAAATATCCACATGTAGGTGTTGGCGTTGTCAAGCTCCGCTTCGTTGAGGTCCAGATGCGCCGCCCGCCTGATGGCATAGGCGTACAGGCTCACCACCACAGCCGCGAGCCACGCCCAGGACACACCGAGCATGATGAACACGGTCCTGAGCTGATCGATCCAATTCGCGGGGTCTAGCTGGAAGGGCTCGGGAATCCAGCCGCCTGTCATGTCCGCCGCGCCAAAGGCGTAGACGATTCGCAGCGGAAACACCATCACAAGCAGGCTGACCACTAGCAGCAGCGTGAGGATGACCGAGACGAAATCGTCGAGTCCGTAGACGCGGCTCCAATTGCGATGCGCGAGCCAGAAGATAAAGATCTGCGCGGACGCGAAGAGAAACACTGGCGTGCTCTTGAGCGCTGTCATCATTTCATCGAAAGATCGCGGCACGTCATCGACGGAAATGACGAGCAGCGTCACCGCAAACGCGAAGGCGGCATCGGCGAAGGTTTCGATGCGCGTCATCGCAAGGCCGCGCAGGCGCATGCCGCGCTCGATTGGAAGGTCGGTTAGCGAACAAGTCACGAGTTGGATGCCCTTGGTCCGTTTATGCAAATCTTCGCAGTCTGTCCGCGTCAAGACGCCGATTCAGCGCATCGCACAGGAGCGATTCCAAATTTCCTATCGGTTGCAGCAATCTCGGATAGGCTGGGGCAAGCACCCTCGAATCATCGGCAAGCCGAAAAGATGCGCTTTCGGCATCGAATCGAAGCATCGCACGCTCTTCAGGACGCAATCCATCAAACACCCGATCAATCGCTTTAGGTTCTTTGATGTGCGCCACGACAAAGTCATAGGCATCTCGCGACAGATATTCAGATCCCCTCAACATTCGAGCGCGGATTTTTTTCAGCAGTATCTCCTCGGTCGTCTCCACGCTGATTCCGGTCTTGGCTTCCTTCTCCTCGGAAAGCGGGGACGCGCTCACCGCGCGCGTGCCGAAGAATGACATGGGCACCCCGTCTCTACTAAACAAAAAGCCCTGTCCGGAATAGACTTCAAGGCCAGTGATTTTCTCTCGCTCCTCCATTTCACCGAAGCCTGAAAACATATCCGACAAAGGCATGTCCGCATGTTCGATCTCATCAAAGAAGAGATCGATATCTGTGCTATGCCTATGCACCCATCGCGCTGCGAGCACGCTCCCGCCACCCATTCTGTAGCGCTCGCGGCTCGTCCAGCGATCAAGCACCGCCACGAACCATTGCAATGGTTCAAGCAAATGCGAGGCAAGATCGAGGACGGGCGGCATGAACCTCAAATCCTCGAACTCAAGTTCCACGTTCGATAGTGCTTTCGCTGCGGCAGATAGCCGGGCACATGCCCATTGATCCAGTCGCCGAGCAGATGATGTCGAACGTTACACGCGATCATCGCCCTTGCAATCTGATAACGAGAAACGCCGCAATACATCAGGAAGCGACGCATGTCCTCGCAGTCGAACTGCATGAACAATCCGCGGAGGTAGGCGCGATCATCTGTATCGAACCGCCCGGCGAGAATCATCTCGCGTATCTGCACAGGCGAACGCCGGATCGCAGACCCCGCCATACGACTTGTGCTCATGACGGAAATCTTCTCGGGATGAAATTCGCTGAGATCGTGCATGCCCGGCCTGTCAAAGTCTTCGAGCGGCAGAACTTCAACCGGAAGTCGCCAAGCGAAATGCGTCTCTTTGAACATTGAGGAACCGCCGTGAACGAGCGCGCTTGATCGCTATTTTACTTGCGCTTGGCCAGAATCTCTTCGATGGATTCGCCGTCACTCATCTCGGACTGTTCCGCCTAGTATGTGTGTGCACGATTATATAGAGGTTGATGGACGCACCTCCTCGCGGCAACGCCAGCCTACCTTCGATAATATGATCGAAACTGTCAGCGACCTGCGCTACCCGCTTGACCTACCGCTGCGCATCCTCACACCAAATTCGTCGCTTCCCCACGCATAAACGCCTCGATATTCTCAATCGTCATGCGGCTTAAGTTTCGCTGCGTCTCCAACCCCGCGAAAGCGATATGCGGAGTGACGATCACGTTAGGTCGGTCGCTGATGCGCATGAGGGGCGAGTCGGGCGGTGGTGGCTCGACTGGCGCGACATCAATGCCAGCGCCAGCAATCCACCCTTCTTCAATTGCCGTGCAGAGCGCGTCGCCGTCCACGACCTCGCCACGTGCTGTGTTGATCAAAATCGCGCTTGGTTTCATCGCTCGTAGCTCGGCCTCACCGATCAAGCCATGTGTTCGCGCGCTGAGCGGCGTGTGGCAGGACACGATGTCCGATTCAGCAAGCAGCGTTTCGAGCGCGACGGATTCGGTGTCCGCGCGTCCGCTCGGACTGTGGAACAGCACGCTCATGCCAAAGGCGCGTGCGCGCGCCGCCACGCCCTTCGCAATCGCGCCTGTCCCGATCAATCCGAGCAGCGAGCCACTGAGTTCGAAAATCGGGCGGTTGAAGAAGCAGAACTGACCAGCGGCCTGCCATGCGCCGGCGATGACCTGCTCGCGATATTCACAGAGATTTCGTCGCAAGCTCAGCATGAGCGCCAGCGTGTGTTCGGCGGCCGAGGTTTCTGCGTAGCCCGGCACATTGCACACCGCGATGTCATGGCGGCGGGCGGCTTCGATGTCAATGATATTGGTGCCCGTGGCAATCACCGCAATGAGCGCGAGGCTCGGCAGTGCCTCTATGTGCATGGCCTGAATCGGCACCTTGTTGGTGATCGCGACTTGCGCGCCCTGCAACCGCTCGACGACTTGGCCGGGCGTGCTGCGCTCGAACTCGTGCCATAGATGCGCAAAGCCGGGCCGCGGGATTTCGACATCGCGGCTGATCGTGCCGCGGTCAAGAAAAACGATTTTCGACATGGGGCAAGTCCGTACAATATCCCTCTTTGTTTCGCGAGCCGGGCAGAGGTCACTGATGACCCCACCACCGCACACCTTAGATGCGCACAAGTTCGCACGGGAAGCCCCGCTTGTGCAACAGCTTGCGCGGGAAGTAAGCCTATCCGGTGCCGCTCGGGCGGCGATTGAGACCCAAGCCACCGATCTCGTGCGCCGCGTCCGCGCGTCCCCGAAGGGGCCGACCACGCTCGATGCCTTCCTGTCCGAGTTCGGCCTGAAATCCGACGAGGGCGTCGCGCTCATGTGCCTCGCCGAGGCGCTGCTGCGCGTGCCCGATGCCCGCACCGTCAATGAATTGATTGCCGACAAGCTCGGGCCGGGCGACTGGAACGAGCACATCGGTCAGTCGGACTCGCTGCTCGTCAACGCCTCGACCTTCGCGCTCATGCTCACCGGGCGCATCGTCGCCATGGACCGCTTTCGCGGCGCCTCGCCCGCGGGTGCCCTGCGCACGCTGACCGCGCGCCTCGGCGCACCCGCCATCCGACGCGCCGTGCGTCGCGCCATGTCCATCCTCGGCGGCGAGTTCGTTATGGGTAGAACCCTTGAGGAAGCCATGAAGCGCGCCTTCAAGACGGACCCTGACATCCAATACTCCTTTGACATCCTCGGCGAGGGCGCTCGCACCATGCGCGTAGCCGACGACTACTTCGAGGCCTACCAGCGCGCTATCCCCCTCGTCGGCGCAAACCAGCCCGCCGCAGGCGAGCGGCGCTCGGGCATGTCGATCAAGCTTACCGCCCTGCATCCCCGCTACGAGGCGCGGCAGTCAAAGCGCGTCCACGACGAGATGTACCCGCGCCTCAAAACGCTCTTCGAACTCGCCCGCGAGCACGACATTGCGCTGTGTATCGACGCCGAGGAGTCCGGGCGGCTCGTTGCGTCGCTAGAACTCGTCGAGCGACTGTGCCGCGAGGACTCGCTCAAGGGCTGGGATGGGATCGCGCTCGCCGTGCAAGCATACGGACGGCGCGCCAAGCCTGTCATACATTGGCTCGCCAATCTCGCGCGCGAGACCGGGCGTCAGATCCCCGTGCGCCTCGTCAAGGGCGCCTACTGGGACGCCGAGATCAAACATGCGCAGATGGAGGGCCTCGAAGACTACCCCGTGTTCACGCGCAAAGCGCACACTGACATCTCGTACCTGTCGTGCGCCGAAGCCATGCTCGCCGCCCGCCCCAACCTCTACTGCGCCTTCGCCACGCACAATGCACACACGCTGACCGCCATCCTGCACATGGCCGAGAACCGCTCGCACATGGAGTTGCAGCGCATCCACGGCATGGGCGAGCGGCTGCACGAGGCAGCGCGCGAGATATGGAACGACTTCCCGCCAGTGCGCGTCTACGCGCCCGTCGGCGAGCACAAGGATCTGCTCGCCTACCTCGTCAGACGACTCCTAGAAAACGGCGCGAATTCGAGCTTCGTCAACCGGCTCTACGACGACGACCTCGACCCGGAAGATATTGTCGCAGACCCGCTCGGCGCGGCGGACGCAGCACCAGCGCTCCCGAGTCCGCGGGAGCTTTATGGCGCTGACCGTCCAAACGCTATCGGCATGGACCTGGAGTCTCCGGACGTGCTCGAAAGCTTCGCCGAACTACAGCGGGCACAGCCGAAGCGCGAGACGCCTACACCGCCAGAAGACACCGACATCGAATCGGTCATGGCGCGGGCGCGCGCTGAGCAGCCTGCGTGGGATGCGCTCGGCGGGAAAGCGCGCGCCGAGGTGTTCAGGCGCTTCGCCGACCTGTGCGAAGCACATGCGGCGGACTTTCATCGCGTGCTCGCGGCCGAGGCCGGCAAGACCGTTGACGATGCCGTCTCGGAAGTCCGCGAAGCCATCGACTTCGCCCGCTACTACGCGCTTGCAGCGGTGCGCGACTTCTCAGGCCCGCTCACGCTTCCCGACGGGCCAACTGGCGAGTCGAACACACTCGGACTGCATGGGCGCGGCGTGTTCGTGTGCGTGAGCCCGTGGAACTTCCCGCTTGCGATCTTCACTGGTCAAGTTGCCGCCGCGCTGCTTGCGGGCAATTCAGTGGTCGCCAAGCCTGCTGAACAGACACCGCGCATCGCAGCCATGGCGGTCGGTCTGCTGCGCGAAGCGAGCGTACCGAAAGATGTGCTGCATCTCGTCACCGGCGGAGCCGAGATCGGCGCCGAACTCGTCGCGCACCCTTGCGTCGCCGGCATCGCCTTCACCGGCGGCACGGCGACCGCCTCCAAGATTCATGCCGCGCTCGTGGGCGATTCATCCCGGCCGATCATCCCGCTGATCGCCGAGACCGGCGGGCAGAACGCGATGATCGTCGATTCCTCAGCGCTGATCGAGCAGGCCACAGACGACATCGTCCGCTCGGCTTTCTTGAGCGCTGGGCAGCGCTGCTCGGCATTGCGCGTGCTGTGCGTGCAGGAGGAGATCGCGGACGAGCTGCTCGAATCAGTCAAGGGCGCCGCAGAGGTGCTGAGCGTTGGCGACCCGCGAGATCCTGCCACGGATATCGGCCCGATCATCGACGACCCAGCACGGCAGCGCATCCTTGCGCACATTCACCACATGCGCGGCCTCGGCTGCGAGGTGTGGTCGGGGGGACGCCTCGCTTCGGACGCAAGCGATACATGCCTCCTGCCGCATCTGATCGAGATCGACAGCCTCGAGAAGCTCGGAGGCGAGTGCTTCGGCCCGGTGCTGCACGTCATGCGCTTCAGCGCCAAACGCATCAGTGAGCTCATCGACGCCATCAACGGCCTCGGCTATGGCCTGACCCTCGGCATCCAAAGCCGTGTCGAGGCGCGCATCGAAGCCATCGCCCTGCGCGCGCAAGTCGGCAACGTCTACGTCAACCGCGACACTGTCGGCGCCGTGGTTGGCGTGCAGCCCTTCGGCGGCATGGGACTCTCCGGCACCGGCCCGAAGGCCGGCGGCCCGCGCTATCTCGCGAGGTTCGCCGTCGAGAAGACCATCACCGTCAACACCACCGCCAAGGGCGGCAATGTCGAATTGCTAAGAAGCGTCGCATGATCGACTTCGACTTCGACACGCGCTCGAATCGAGGCGGCACGGGAGCGACGAAATGGACGCGCTACGGGCCTGATGACCGAGATGAAATGCTGCCGTTTTGGGTGGCGGACATGGACTTCCAGGTTGCGCCCGTCATCCAAGAGGCGCTGCAAGCGCGCCTCGACCATGGCTTCTTCGGGTATTCGGAACCGACGGCAGGCTTGTCCGAAGCGTTCATCGAATGGCTCCGCGCGCAGTACGCCTGGCAAGTGCATGAAGACTGGCTGGTGTGGCTTCCGGGTGTCGTGCCTGGTTTCAATCTCGCCTGCGCGGTGCTCGAAGAGCAAAGTGCGTCCATCATGATGAACACGCCTGTCTACTACCCGTTTCTCGATGCGCCGCAGAATATGGGGCATCGTCCGATCTATGTACCCTTGACTCAAGACACGTCGCGGCCAGCCGAGATCGATTTCGATCTCATGCGCACGCGCCTTGAGAAGGACACCCGCATGTTCCTCGCCTGCAATCCGCAGAATCCGACCGGCCGCGTGTACTCAAAAAATGAGCTTAAAAAACTCGCCGAGTTCTGCCTAGCCCACGATCTGCTCATCTGCTCGGATGAGATTCATTCGCCGCTCGTGCTCGATACCAAGTGCGCGCACCATGCGATTGCGACGGTCGTGCCCGACATCGAATCCAAGCTCATCGCCCTCTTTGCACCCTCCAAAGCATGGAACTTCGCGGGCCTCGGCTGCGGTGTCGCAGTGATTCCCGATGCGAGGCTGCGCACAAGATTCCGCGCCGCGCACAATGGCTTCGTGCCGATGATGAATCCCATGTCCATGACCGCAGCCGAGGCCGCATACCGGCACGGTGAACCTTGGCGGCAAGCGCTCTTGGCGTACCTGCGCGACAATCATCGAATCTTGCACGAGCGAGTGAACACGCTTCCCGGCATCCACATGCACGCCGTCGAAGGCACCTACTTGGCTTGGATCGACGTGTCGTCTTTGCAACTCAGCTCGCCTGCGCAATGGCTGCGGTCTTTTGGCATCGCGCTCTCAGAGGGCGCGCAGTTCCAAGGGCCGGGGTACGTTCGTTTCAATTTTGCGTGCCCGAGGTCCATGCTTCGAGAAGGCATCGAGCGGTTTGAGACCGGCGTTCGCACGGCCAACGAAAGAGGAGGTTCAGCATGAGCGCAGTCCTCGCCCTTGACCAAGGCACGTCAAGCTCGCGCGCGATCGTGTTCGACGCAAGCGGCAAAATTCTCGGTGTCGGCAGTCAGCCCCTGGCATCGCACTACCCAGCGCCCGGCCAGGTCGAGC
Organism: Gammaproteobacteria bacterium; assembly: GCA_026709225.1. Lineage (GTDB taxonomy): Bacteria > Pseudomonadota > Gammaproteobacteria > Pseudomonadales > Azotimanducaceae > Azotimanducus > Azotimanducus chitobiosivorans. The sequence continues at coordinate 28,851 of JAPOTJ010000020.1, forward strand.
AGGATCCGGGAGCGATTTGGCAAGGCACCCTCCAATCGGCGCGGGATGCGATTGACAAGGCGGGTGTCAAGGCGAGCGACCTGCTCGGCATTGGTATCGCCAACCAGCGCGAGACTTGTATTTTCTGGCACCGCCAGACCGGCGAAGCGCTTGGCCCCGCGATTGTCTGGCAAGACCGGCGCACGGCCGAGATGTGTGAACAGATGCGACGCGATGGCTTGACGCAGACCGTCTCGGAGGCCACAGGATTAGTGCTCGATCCCTACTTTTCGTCAACAAAGATCGCGTGGCGCTTGAATCAGGATGCACATCTCAAGGCGCTCGCCGAGAAGGGCGAGCTGTGCTGCGGCACCGTCGATGCCTTCTTGATCGCGCGCTTGACCGGCAAGCACGCGACCGATGCGACCAATGCCTCGCGCACGCAGCTCTTTGACATCAACCGCCAAGTCTGGCACCAAGACCTGCTCGGCTATCACGATATCCCAGCCTCGATCCTGCCAGATGTGCTCGATTGCGCCGACGACTACGGCACAACACCTCGCGCACTGCTCGGCGCGCCTCTGCCCGTGCTCGGTGTCGCTGGCGACCAGCAGGCGGCACTGATCGGCCAAGGCTGCTTCTCAGTCGGCGCCACCAAGGCCACCTACGGCACTGGCTGCTTTGTGATGAGCAACACCGGCAGGGCGCGGCTGGCGTCCGGCAATCAACTGCTGTCAACGATCGGCTACCGTGTCGGAGGCGAAACCACCTACGCGCTCGAAGCAAGCCTGTTCGTCGCGGGCATGGCGATCAAGTGGCTGCGCGACAACATCGGCCTCATTGACAGCGCCAAAGACACCGAGGCGTGCGCAAGAGAGACCGGCGGCGATACCGGCGGCGTCTTGTTCGTACCAGCGCTGTCGGGGCTTGGCGCACCACATTGGCAGCCGAATGCTCGCGGCCTCATTCGCGGCCTGAGCCTTGACACCACGCGCGCCCAGCTCGTCACTGCCGTGCTCGCCAGCATTGGCTATTCGACCGCCGAGTTGCTTGATGTCATGGGGCAGGACGGTGCGACCACCGAGGCCCTGCAGGTTGACGGCGGCATGGTCGTCAATAGCTGGCTATGCCAGTGGATTGCGGATCTATGCCAAGTACCCGTCGAGCGCCCGAAGGTTGCCGAGTCAACCGCGCTCGGCGCGGCCATGCTGACGTTGCTTGGTGTGGGCGAGTATTCGTCGCTTGACGAATGCCCCGCGATGCGACAAGTCGATCAGGTCTTTGCGCCGCGCCCGATGCCTGTCGATGCCCATATGCGTGAATGGCGCAACGCCGTGCAGACGGTGATAGCCGACGGTCTAGCGGCGCACGCGAACACTTGAAGCACTCACCAGCCCTTCAACTTCGTCCAGCGTCATGCGCGCGAGGTCACGGGGAATCGAATGCTTCAGGCAGCCCGCGGCAACTGCGAGTTCAAGCGCCTCTTGGTTGGCTTTTCCGTTCACAAGCCCGTAGAGCAGCCCTGCGGTGAACGCATCACCGGTGCCGATGCGCTCGACGATGTGGTCGATCTCGTAGCGCTTTGCCCGCAGAACGCCGGCGCGGGAACGCAACACCCCCGACCAGCCGTTGCTGCTCGCGCTGCGCACATCGCGAACTGTGCCCGCGACGTACTGCAAGTTCGGGAAGGTGTCCATGGCCTCGGCGCTGAGCGCTTCAAAGAGAGACACGTAGTCGTCCGCTTGGCCTGCGAGGCCGAGCATCTGCTCGAAGTCATCGGCGCCGGCACTCAGCAGGGTCACGCCCTTGACGATCTCGGTCATGATAGGAATCGGCGATTCGCAGTAGCGCCACAGCGTGCTTCGATAGTTGGCGTCGCAGGAAACCTTGACGCCAAGCTCGCGCGCCGCTTGCACCGCTTTGAGCGTCGCGTCGGCAGCCTTTCGACTCACGGCTGGCGTGATGCCGGTGATATGCAGCCAGTCAGCACCTTCGAGGGCGCGAGGCCAGTCGAATGCGCCTGCTGGAACCTCGGCGAGCGACGAGCCAGCGCGGTCGTAGAGCACACGCGCTGGACGATAGCCAGCGCCCGCTTCGACGAAACAAATGCCCAGCCTGTCGCCGCAGCGAATGATGTGTTCAGTGCCGACGCCGAAGCCACGAAGAGCATTGACCGCTGCATCGCCGATGGTGTTCTCCGGCAGGGCGGTGACCATATCCACCTTGACGCCAAAGTGCGCCAAGCCGACAGCGACGTTCGCTTCCGCACCGCAGAACTCCGCATCGAAGCTCGGCGTCTGCAAGAGTCGCTCGCACCCCGGCGCCGACAGGCGCAGCATCAGTTCTCCGAAGCAGATGACGTTGATGGTCGATGCAGCGCGTGACGCCGAGTGTGGCTCTGAGCGGCAAGCATACCCAAAACGCCTGCTTGGTGTAAGGTGCGCCATTCCTGCTTATGAGACACGCGATGAGCACGAATTTCCACTTGGCCAATCTCTTTGAAACCGTCGCCGACGCCTACCCGGATCGCGCCGCAATCATTGCCTGCCACGAAGACCGGCCAACGGATACGCGCACATGGGGCGAGCTCGACGAGCGCGCATCGCGCATCGCAAGCCTGCTCGTTGAGTCGGGCCTCAAGCCGCAGTCCAAGTTCGGCATTTATATGCGCAACCGCGCCGAGTACATTGAAGCGCATCTCGCCGGATTCAAGGCGCGCATGGTGCCGATCAACGTCAACTACCGCTACCAAGCCGACGAGCTTGTCTATCTGCTCGAAAACGCCGACGCCAAGGCGGTCTTCTTCCAAGAGGAGTTTGCACCCCGCATCACGGAAATTCGCGAGAAACTGCCGAAGGTTGGAACGTATGTGCAGGTAAGCGATAGCGGCGCCTCGCGGGCAGACTGGGCGCTCGACTACGAACAGGTGCTCGCGAGCGCAAGCCCGATGGCGCGTATCGAGCGACCAAGCGCCGATGTCTACATGCTCTACACCGGCGGCACCACCGGCATGCCAAAAGGCGTGATGTACTCGCAGGGCGAGTTCACCGAGCGCCTGAGCCTTGGTCTGATGCTGCGTGGCGTCGCGCCGCCAACGAGCCTTGATCAGGTGCCCGGACGAATCGAACAGCTCGCGGGCATTGAAGCAACAAACGTGAGCCTGTGCGCCTGTCCGCTGATGCACGGCACCGGCATTTGGCTCGGCCATATCGCGGTCGCCTATCTCGGCGGCGCCACGCTGACCATGTCGCATCCGCGCTTCGATGCCGATACCTTGTGGCAACTCGCCGAAGCGCACGCCGCCACGGACATTGTCATCGTCGGCGACGCCTTCGCCAAACCCATGCTCAAGGCACTTCAAGACGCTTCCGAGCGCGGCCAGCCGTACAACATCAGCAGCGTCAAACGCATGGTCTCGAGCGGCGTCATGTGGAGCCGCGAAGTCAAGGATGCCCTGCTCGAGTTTGGCGAGATGTACCTGATGGATGCATTTGGCTCGTCCGAAGGCGGTATGGGCATGTCGGTTGCCTCGCGCGGCGCACCCGTCGAAACTGCGAAGTTCATGCTCACCGAGGGCGTCAAGGTGTTTGATGAACACGATAAGCCGGTCGAGCCCGGCTCAGATGTGATCGGCATGGTCGGAATCTCCGGCGGCGTGCCGCTCGGCTACTACAAGGACGAAGTCAAGTCGGCGAAGACGTTTCGTGACATTGACGGCGTGCGCTACAGCTTTCCTGGCGACTTCGCCAAGGTCGAGGCCGACGGCTCGCTCACACTCCTTGGCAGGGGCAGCAATTGCATCAACACCGGCGGCGAGAAGGTGTTCCCCGAAGAAGTCGAAGAAGCCTTGAAGCGCCACCCCGGTGTGCTCGATTGCCTCGTGGTCGGCGTGGCGGACGATCGCTTCGGCGAGCGCATCGTAGGCGTGGTCAGCCTCACCGAAGCATCGAACGTAAGCGCCGATGAACTCATCGCTGACTCGCGAGCACATCTGTCGAGCTTCAAGCTGCCAAGACAGGTCATCTTCGTCGATCAAGTGCAACGCGCCGTCAACGGCAAGGCCGACTATGCGTGGGCGAAGCGCGTGGCAGAAGGCTCGCCCGAGTAACAGCCATGCCGGGACCGCTTGCAGACGTTCGCATCATCGACTTGACGAGCATGGTGTCGGGGCCGGCCTGCACCATGCTGCTCGCCGATCAAGGCGCGGATGTGATCAAGGTCGAGCCCAAGGAGGGCGATTTGGTACGACGCATGTCTGATCGCAGCCACGGCATGTCAACTGGATTCATCTCATTGAACCGAGGCAAACGCTCGATCGCGCTCGATCTGAAAGACGATGCAGGCACAGAGGCGCTCGCCGACCTCATTCGAACGGCTGATGTCTTCGTGCAAAATTTCAGGCCCGGAACGATCGAGCGCATGGGCTTTGGCGAAGAGGCAGTTCGCTCACTTCGTGACGACATCATCTATGTGTCGATCAGCGGCTTCGGCGCGGCGGGGCCATATGCGGCGAAGCGCGTCTACGACCCGGTGATTCAAGCGCTTTCCGGCCTCGCTGATATTCAAAGCGACGGCGCGACGGGCAGGCCAAAAATGGTGCGCACCATCATCCCCGACAAGACCACGGCGCTGACCGCCGCGCAAGCCGTGACCGCGGCGCTCTTTGCACGGGAAAGAACCGGCATTGGTCAGCATGTGCGCCTCGCCATGCTCGACGCCATGGTCGCTTACCTGTGGCCCGAAGGGCTCGTGGGGCACACGCTCGTCGGTCACGAAGTTCACGGTTCGCGCGCGCAGTTCGCGCAAGACCTTGTGTTTGAGACGCAGGACGGCTATATCACCGTTGGCGCCGTGTCCGATATCGAGTGGCACGGTCTGTGTCGTGCGACAGGCAAAGACGAATGGCTTGCGGACGAACGCTTCAAGACGACCTCCGGGCGCGTCAAGAATGCGGCGGCGCGTATTGAACTCTTGCAAGCCGTGCTGCGCGATCGACGCAGCGAGGAATGGCTGCAAAGACTCGACGCCGAAGGCGTGCCCTGCGCACCTATATTGCGGCGTGAAGAGGTCTACACGCACGCGCAAATCAAGGTCAACGACCTCATGCGCGAATTCGATCATCCAGTGGTTGGCCGCGTGCGTCAGCCGAAGCCCGCGGCGCACTTTGACCGGACGCCGGAAGGCATCGCGGGTCCCGCGCCTGGGATTGGCGAACATGGACGCGAAATCCTTGCGTCGCTCGGCTATTCGCGCGAGCAAATCGGCGCGAGCTTGTCAGCCGGAACTTCATCCATTACCTGAAAAATACTGAATACAAGGAGCGCCACATGGGGATGCAACGGACCCCGCTATTAATGTCCACCTTGATGGAAAACGGTGCGCGAGTCGCGCCGCATGTCGAGATTGTCACGGCAACCGCATCAGGCACCAAGGTGCTGAGTTACCAACAGGTTCATGCTCGCGCGCACCAGCTTGCGCACGCCCTCGCCGCGGCAGGCGTCAAGCAAGGCGATCGCGTCGGCACGTTCCTGTGGAACGACCACCGTCATCTTGAGTGCTATCACGCGATTTGCAGCATGGGCGCGGTCTTGCACACCATCAATATCCGCCTTGGCACAGCGGACCTCGAATACATCATCAATCACGCCGAAGACAGCGTGATTATCGCGAGCGCCGACCTGCTGCCTGTGCTTGAACCGATCGCGAGCAAGCTTGGATGCGTCCGCAAAGTCATCGTCGCCGTCGACGAAGGCTTTGAGAGCTGGCAGACGAGCCTGCCGGAGGCCGAGGACTATGAGGATTTCATTACCCCGCACCCCGGCAAGTACGACTGGCCGATCATTGATGAGAACTCGCCGCTTGGCTTGTGCTACACGAGCGGCACCACCGGCCACCCCAAGGGCGTCGAATACGAGCACCGCTCGCAATACCTGCACACCTTCGCGCAGTGCATGACCGACGCCATGTCGCTGTCGGGCACCGATTGCATCATGGGCATCGTGCCGATGTTTCATGCGTTCGGATGGGGCATTCCCTTTGCCGCGACCATGCTGGGCGCCCGCCAAGTGCTGCCGAGCCGCTACATGACGCCGGATGCGCTCTGCCGACTCATGGCCGATGAGCAAATCACCATTTCCGCCGGCGTGCCGACGATTTGGCAAGGCGTCCGGGCCATCTACGAGGCCAATCCCGATACCTATGATTTCTCGCACCTGCAGCGCGTCACCTGCGGCGGCTCAGCGCCGCCGCCGTCGCTGATCGAATGGTTCTGGAAAACGCTCGGCGTCGAAATGATCCAAGGCTGGGGCATGACGGAAACTTCGCCCCTCGCGACGCTCTCGCGCTATGCCATGAAGTACACTGACAAGGATCTTTCCGACACGCAGCGCTTCGCCAACATGGCCAAGGCCGGGCAGGTCATGGCGGGCATCGAGGTTGAGATCTTTAACGAGTCCTTCGAGCCGCTGCCACACGACGGCAAGACCGTCGGCGAGATTCTCGTTCGCGGGCCGTGGATCTGCGCCGAGTATTACAACAACCCGCAGCCCGAGAAGTTCCACGACGGCTGGCTCGTCACCGGCGATGTCGGCATGATCGACGAGTCGCAGTACCTGATTATCAACGACCGATCGAAGGACTTGGTCAAAAGTGGCGGCGAGTGGATTTCCTCGGTCGATCTTGAGAACCACATTGTCGCGCTTGAAGGCGTCGCGCAAGCCTGTGTGGTGGCCGTCGCGCACCCCAAGTGGGACGAGCGCCCGGTGGCGCTTGTCGTGCCAAGCGCGGCAGGCTCGGTTGAGGCCGATGCGGTCATCGCCCACTGCGCCGAAAAGTTCGCCAAGTGGCAGTTGCCAGATGACGTGATCTTCGTCGACGCCGTGCCCTTGACCTCAACCGGCAAGATGGACAAGAAGGTCGTGCGCGCGGATTTGCAGGCGCAGGGCTATGCGCTGCCGGATTTGCGCACCTAGGCGCCTGTTGAAAAACTATCCACTGACACTCAAAACCGATATTCTTAAAAAATAAATATCATTAATAATCAATGGCCTAGATAATCATTTATGGTCAAAATGGCACCAAGACGACTTTTTCAACAGACTGCAATAGCATGTCCGTGGGGTGTGGGCGTGTGCTAGAGTGCTAGCCTGTCCGCCGAAACGCAAGTAGCAGTGCTTGAGGAACGGATGAAGATCATGCAGGCAGAATACACAACCGACATTAAAGACTTGGCGTTGAAAATGGCTGAACGTGATACCGAAACAGCCAAGCGCGATACACGTATGCTGCTCGCGATAGCTGGCATGCTGGCGCTCTCGGTCTCGATTCTCGGCCTAATTATCGCGGTGAGCTAGCCGCCTCGGCACCCCTCTCGCGTAGATCGTCTGGGAAGCGTTGCCGTTGCGGTCTACGGTGTCCCGTTGAAACGGGCGACGTGATCGAATCTTCGCATGTCAGATTTCCTCCGGCGCAGGCTGCTAGGAGAACGCACTATGGAACATCGAAGACCGATACTACGCGATATGTGGCTCGGAAGCGCACACCGAAGCCCAGACAAAATAGCGCTTCATTTTGAAGGCAGCGAAATCTCGTACCGACAAGTGGTCGAGTATGCCCAGTCCCTCGGCAAAAGTTTTCATGCCGGAGGGGCCAGACATCAGAGCCGTGTCGCAGTCCTCGCCAAAAATTGTTTGGAAGCCGTGTATGTGTATGCCGCCTGCCACATATTCGGCTACATCAGCACACCTCTCAATTGGCGCCTTTCCGTGCCTGAGTTGAACGGTGTACTCGGGGACAGCCTGCCGGACATCCTGGTGTTCGAGGAAGAGTTCACCCGCGAAGTTGAGGGCATCAGGGCCGAGCAGGAATCAATACAAGAATATATTTGTATAGGTGACAACACGCCTGCGTGGGCCTCATCATTCACTCACGCATTGAACTTAGGCGGCCTCCCCGCCGTGCCGTATCAGGCCGAGGCCGATGACATCGCGCACCTGCTATTCACCAGCGGAACCACAGGCAAAGCAAAAGGCGTGATGCGCTCACAGAGAGCCGACTACCGGGCGTTGCAGAGCATCATTGCGCCTCTGGAGTTCAATCACGGCGGCAAGACGCTCGTCATGATGCCGATGTATCACATAGGTGCGTTGTTTATTTCTTACGCGCAGTTTCTCTACGAGGGCACGGTGGTTTTGCTCAGAGCGGCGGACCCCCTCGCCATTCTTCACGCTATTGAGCAAGAGAGAACGGAAGTGACATTTATGGCGCCCACCGTGATTCACGATGTGCTCAATGTACCGGAGTTTCACCGCTTCGATGTCAGCTCGATGAGAACGATACAGTATGGCGCGGCGCCAATGACGATGCCTCTGCTCAAAGAGATGCGCGAGAAGATGCCGAGCGTGGGCTTTGTCAACACCTACGGCGCTACAGAAATGTCCAGCGTGACCTTCCTCTACAAGAATCATCATCGCGATGTCGATTCAGCACTGTTTGAGAAGCACTTGAGTTCAGTTGGCCAGCCGTATCCCGACGTCGATATGCGAATCATTGATGACGGTGGCGAAGACTGCGCATTAGGCGAGGTTGGTGAAGTCTGTGTTCGTACACCCACACTGATGTCCGGCTACTGGAACAACTCCGAAGCGACAATACAGGCCATGCCGAATGGCTGGTACGCCACAGGCGATATGGGCTACCTCGACGAGCAGAGCTTTCTGTACCTCGTGGATCGCAAGAAGGACATGATCATTTCGGGGGGAGAAAACATCTATTGCCGAGAGGTGGAGGAAGCGCTCATGGCTCATGGCAGCCTGTCCGATGCCGCGGTGATCGGCGTCCCCGACGAGCGCTGGGGTGAAAGCGTCCGCGCCATCGTCATTCCCAAAGAGGGCGAGAATCCAACTGAAGAGGCATTGATCTCCTTCTGCCAATCGAGAATCGCACGCTACAAACGTCCGAAATCAATCATTTTCGTGAATGAATTTCCGAGGCTGCCCAGCGGCAAAACCAAGAAAACCGAGCTGAGGGCGCGCTACGGGCAACTATGAACGAAACCCTTGAAATCAGGCAATCAGACCAACAGGCGCAAGGCGCCGAGCGCTACCGCGTCGAAGAGCGAGCAGAAATTCGGCTCGCGCAAGACTATGAAATCTATACCGACATGTATCTGCCAGCACCGGCCGAAGTGGTCTGGAGGATATTGACTGATTTCGTCCGAATGCCCGATTGGAGTTCAACACTCCAAGGCATTGACGGAGCGTTTGCAGACCAAAGCCAAGTGACAGTCGCATTCAGAGCGAACGGTAAGATTTGGTATTCGGATCACAGCTTGCAAGTGAGTCCGGGGGAGAGATTCGGCTGGTCCGACGAATTTATGCCGGGCATTGTTGACAACCATCAATACCGAGTGGAGAAACTGTCAGATCAAACAAGCCGCTTTATCCAAACCGACAGCTACCGCACCGACTTGCCGCACCATCAGGTGCGCACATATGTGGAGACGGCCATCGCACTGTTCACCACGTTCAACCGCGAACTCCGGGCGGAAGTAGAACGGCAACTGTGAGCGCTGACGCAGCGGTGTCAGCTAGTGTCCTGTCCCATAAATAAGTGTGATTCAGAGTGGGCACAATCGCCGAGGGCAAGGCGCAGTCCGCAGGGAATATCGGGCATATTGCCAA
>JAPOTJ010000007.1 GCA_026709225.1 Gammaproteobacteria bacterium
CACGCACATCTATCGCGTGCTCTTTTCCAATGGCGGGCAGATCTACGAGGTCTACGCGCGCGGCCTCTATCAGAGCGACCTCTACGGCTTTATCGAGATCGAAGACTATGTGTTCGGCGGCCGCAGCAGCGTGGTGATCGATCCGCAAGAGGACAAGCTGCGCAATGAGTTCGAAGGCGTCAAGCGCACCTACCTGCCCATTCCCTGTGTTCTGCGCGTTGACGAAGTCGAAAAAGAAGGCGTCCCCAAGATCAAGGACGATAAGGGTGGCGGCTCCGTTGCGCAGTTCCCCATGCCGGTTCCGGTCAACGAGCACTTGTCCTGATACGCAACTGAACTTCGGGAGCGGCGCCCAATATGCACCCCGACAACCCCTTCAGGCCAGGCAGCGGAAAACCGCCGCACCTCGCTGGCCGTAAAGATGAGCTCGACGCGATGATGGGCTTGGTGAACGCAGCGCTCGCAGGCAAGCCGCGCCATCAAGACGGCGCGATCTACGGCCCTCGGGGTTGCGGCAAGACGGCGTTGCTGCACACCATCAAGGATCGAATCCCTGACATCGCAAGACATGTGCTTCTTACGCCGTCTGACCTGAAGAACGAAGACGATGTTGAGGCGCAGATATTGAAGAGCCTTGGTGCCCGTGCGCTCTCGCGGCTGCTGCCCGAAGAGACGGAAATCAACGTGCAGGTTTTGAGAGGAGTTTGGAAACGGCAGGGCATTGAATTCAGTGACAAACGGGGAGAGATTGCGGCGCATACCAAGAAGCACCCGTTTATCTTGCTGCTCGACGAGGCGCATAAGCTGCCGCTGAACGTATACGAAAAGCTCGTCCACGAATCGCTCGCACTGCGAGCTGTGGGCGCCTGTGTCACGTTCATTCTCGCGGGCAAACCACAACTCACATCGATGGGCACGAGGGCAGGCGTGTCGTTTTCAGAGCGCTTCTTGCACCAAGACATCGGCCTGCTCAGCCAAGAGAGCACCAGCGAAGCACTTGTGGTTCCTTTCGGGCGCGAGGGCATCGGCATCTCCGGTGCGGTGCTGCAAGCGCTCTTTGAGGATACGCATGGCTATGCATATTACGTGCAGCTGTGGGGCGAGGGCTTGTGGGAGTTTTGCCGCGAGCACAGCCTTCGGCACATTGACGTGCAAGCGGTCGATTCGATTCAGCCATCTGTCCGGCGAGAGCGCGAGCGTGCCTATCAGGAGCGCTACAGCGCGTGGACAGGCGAGGATTTGCACCTCTTTGAGCGCATCAATCAGCAATTGCGGGCAATGGACGGTCTGCCGAGCAAACGCCGCCTTGAACAGATGATCGAAACCGAGCTGAAGGCACAACGCCGAACGCCGCACTCATTTAGCGACATCTACCACAAAATGGTCGAGAGTGACTACGTTTGGCAGCGCATCGGCAACCGGTCAGTGACGTTTTGCATCCCATCCTTCTCGGACTTTATCGAAGCCAACCGGTCCGGCGTTGCGGCTTAGAATAGGCACGCATACCGAACCGGAGCATTCCTTTGAGCAGAATCGTCATCGTCGGCGGCGGACACGCCGGTGGGCAAGCCGCAGCGCGCCTGCGGCAAAACGGATACGAGGGCGAAGTCCTGCTCATCGGCGAAGAACCCTTCCCGCCATATCAGCGCCCGCCCCTTTCCAAGCAATACCTCGCCGGCGAAATGCCGGTTGAGCGCGTGTTTCTTCGTCCCGAAGCCTTTTATGCGGACAAGTCGATCGACCTTCGGCTAGGGACTCGCGTAGCACGCATTGATCGAGCCGAGAAACAAGTCACGCTGGCGTCGGGTGAAGCGATCTCGTATGAAAAGCTGCTCCTTGCGACCGGAGGCCGCGCACGCACACTGTCGCTGCCTGGTGCCGATCACCGAGCCGTGCACTATCTTCGTGGTATCAGCGACGTCGATGCCATTCGCGCGAAGGTCTCCGCAGGTGCTCGGCTCGTTATTGTCGGCGGCGGCTACATCGGCCTTGAAGTCGCTTCGGTGGCGGCCAAGCTTGGCGTTGAGGTCACCGTGCTCGAAATGGAACCGCGCGTACTCGCGCGAGTCACCTCAGAGCGCATGTCTGCCTACTATGAAGCGCTGCACAGGGGGCGCAGTGTCAATATCGTCACTGGTGCTCGTGCATCAGCGTTCAAAGACCTCGGAGATGCCGTTGCCGTCGAGTGCGCAGACGGACAATCCTTTGAAGCGGAAATCACCATCATCGGCGCAGGCATTGTCCCCAACGTCGAACTCGTGCAAGAAGCGGGTCTCGAATGCGACAACGGCATCATCGTGGACGAGCGCTGTCAAACAAGCGATCCCGACATCTACGCCGCTGGCGACTGCACCAACCACCCGAACGCCTTGCTCGGCAGACGCCTGCGCCTTGAATCCGTGCCGAATGCCATGGAGCAGGCGCGTGTGGCGGCGGACAACCTGTGCGGAATGCACGCCGAATACGCCGCATTGCCGTGGTTCTGGTCAGATCAGTACGAGCTCAAACTGCAGATGGCAGGGTTTTCGAGCGGCGCAGATGAAGAAATCGTGCGCGGCGAACCGGAAGCCAACGCCTTCGCAGTCTTCTATTTGCAAGCCGGACAGATCATCGCCGTCGAAAGCGTGAATAGCGCCCGCGATTTTATGGCAGCGCGCAAACTCATCGAATTGGGCAAAACGGTGGATGCGAGGCAGCTTGCCGATGTGGACACGCCGCTGCAATCGCTGTTGTGAAACTTGACGAGACCGAAAAGATGCAGCGAGATCCACCACATCTTGACAAGGTCGAGATGAAGGTGGAGTTCGATAAATCGACCTATAACCATAGACTGGCCGAGCTTCAATACCAGCTCAAGGAACTGTCGCTCGCGTATGGGCGGCAGCGAATGCGTTCGGTTGTGGTTTTTGAAGGACAGGACGCTGCTGGCAAGGGCGGCACCATTCGTCGCATGAGCTGGCCGCTCGACCCGCGCATGCTGAAAGTCTGGCCGATCTCCGCGCCAAGCGACGATGAGAAGGAAGATCACTACTTGGCGCGCTTTTGGCGGCGCTTGCCTCGCGCGGGACAGATGGTGATCTTTGATCGCTCGTGGTACGGGCGCGTGCTCGTCGAGCGCGTCGAAGGCTTCGCGAGCAAGACGGAGTGGCGGCGTGCCTACGGCGAGATCAACGAATTTGAGCGCATGCTCAGTGACGACGGCGTGCGCCTGATCAAGATATTTCTGCATATCACGCCCGACGAGCAGCTTGCGCGCTTCCGTGCGCGTTTCTCTGACCCCTTCAAGCGCTGGAAGCTCTCGGAAGAGGACTTGAGGAACCGCAGCAAATGGCATGACTACGAGACCGCCACCAACGACATGTTCAAGAAGACCTCGACGGAAGCGCATCCATGGGTGGTCATTGCAGGCAACAACAAGCGCTACGCGCGCCTGAAGGCCATCGCCACTATCGTCGAAGGGCTGTCGCAAGGCGTCGATATGCGCCTGCCGACGCTTGTGCCCGCGTTCGAGAAACGTGCTGCGGAGGCGCTCGGTATCGCGAAGAAGCCTCAGACGTAGATGTTCGCCGAGTCAGGCAAACGAAGACGCGCAAGTCCGCACAGCGCCCGCAGCGCTTGAAATTTCTTTTGCACGGCATCACCATACGCTCGTTATTCAGAATAGTTTTCCACATGACACCTGTTCTTGCTTATGAACTCTGGTCTCGATGAGCAGCCTCCAGTCGATGGACAAGAGCCAAGCGTATGGGACTTTCAAGGATAGCTTGAGGGCGCCAGTACACCGCTGGTTCACATATCCGGCGGGGTACTCGTACAAGCTAGTTGAGGCGAAGATTGAGGAACATGAAATCGGCCCTGAAGACATCGTGGGAGATCCATTTGTCGGCACGGGCACGACCTCGCTTGCCGCCAAGCTCTGTGGCGTTAGCTCTGTGGGAGTCGAGGCACATCCGTTTGTCTATTGGATCGCACAGACAAAGCTTCATTTCGAGCGCGGTGCAGATGGCTTGAGTGAAGACGCGAACAGCGTGCTGCGGGAAGCGGAGGACATTCAAACGAGGCAGCGCTGCGTGAATGAATGGCCTGATCTCGTTTACAAATGCTTCAGTCAAGAAAATCTTTCTCGCCTTGGCGCGTTGAGGACGGCCATCGACCAATGCGAAAGTGTCAATAAGGACTTGTTGAAGGTCGCGCTAACCGCTACGCTCAGGGACTCAACGTCCGCTGGTGCGGGCTGGCCCTACATCGCGCCGAGTAAATTCGCGGAACGCAAGGTTGACAGGAACGCCTTCTCGGACTTCACAAAGAGATGCGCTCTGATTGAGAGTGACATTGTGCAGGCGATGTCAATGAAGCCATCCCCATCTTCGCACACGCTTGAGCTAGGAGACGCGCGGAGATTCAGCGACTACTCAGGGAAAGGAATGCTCAAGATCGTTTTGACCTCTCCGCCTTATTTGAACAATTATGACTACGCTGATCGAACCAGATTGGAAACGTATTTCTGGGGCATGTTCAATAGCTGGGGAGAAATCACCAAACACGTAAGAGATAAGCTGATCGTGGCCGCCACCACCCAAGTCAGGCGCTCCGAGATGGAAAGAACGTCGCGGTTGCCGGAAGTTGGCAAAGTGAGCCCGTCGGTGCAGAGTGAGCTAACGACAATAGTCGGTCGCTTAAGCAAACTCAGAAGAGAAAAATCAGGCAACAAGTCATATGACCTCATGGTCGCCGGATATTTCGAGGATATGCTTCAAGTGATTGTGCAGGTCTACGAAAGCTTGGCACCAAGCGGTGTGTTCATTCTTGTGCTCGGAGATTCCGCGCCTTATGGTGTGCATGTCGCAACGGACGAACTGGTTGCCAGAATAGCACTTGATGTTGGATTCAAAGACTATGCCATTGAGATCATTCGAACTCGCGGAGATAAGTGGGCAGGAAACCCTCAGCGGCACCAAGTGCCACTTCGGGAGTCCATCGTGACATTGAGAAAGTAGACCTCAAAATGGCAACGACGAAGAAAGTTTCAAATCCCGCGGCAGCGTTAGGACAGGAAGTAGGAAAGCTTATAGAAGACGCGCTCGTTGGGAGTCTGCGGCTTGCGATGAAAGTCTATGGACACACCATAGGGCCGGAACGAATGAAAAACGGAACCGACAATGTGTTCCAGATTGATGCGGTTGTCCGAGATGACAAAGGGAATCCGGTGATCCTGCTAGACCCCAAGTACATTCGATACAAGAAGCACAATCGGGACAAAGGAAGTTGGCTCTGTGTCGCCCATTACAACCTCCGCAAGACGTATCCATCCATACGAAAGAGCATCGCTGTGCTAGCAGGCAATTGGTCCGGTACCTCGGTCGATTTGATAAAGAGTTTCGGTATCGAAACACTCGGCATTCCATTTGCTCACATTAGGAAAGTCGTCGCTGACTACGGAATTGAATTTGATTGGGACGAGAAAGATCGGGAAACGCCAAGGGAATCATTTGAGACTTACCTTGGCTTAGAGCAGGAGCAAAAGAAAGACATTGCAGAGCGACTGATAGAGCCGGTGAAGAAAGCGCTGGAAGACTCAGTGATTGATGTGATTCAAACGACGATCGCCGATCAACGCATTAAGCAAATTGAACTACTGCTCAAAACAGACAGCGATCAGATGCTTTTGTTGCAGTACGAGTCAGTGGCGAAGGCGCTCGAAGGCATGGCGGGGTTCGTGTCGGACCGCAGGGACATTCGTGTTTTCTTGGAAAACGGCATTGGTGACTAATCGCCAAGTGGTCTCCTGACACTCCGTTGGAGGGATTCGTGCTCGTGTAGAGTAGTCCTTCGCTTGCAGGAGACGCCCGAACAATGCAACTGCCGACCTCAACCGACTGGCGCCAGCGCTGTGCCGAAGACACGGAGTTTCTGCAAGCGGCGCGGCATTGGACAGGCGGCCTGCGCCTTGCCATTGGTGACGAGGCGCTCACGCTCGGCGTCAAGGATGGTCAGCCGGGCGCGCTCGAAGACGGCCTTGATGTGATCGAGTATCAAGGCCCACAAGCTGTGTGGGAGAAACTGCTTGCCGAAGTCCCGCCGCCTTTCGACACCGATGTCATGGCCAATCTTGCCACTGGCGGCGGCCTCAGTCGCGAAGGTGATGTCATCACCTTCGCGCAGTACCACGCGGCGGTCATGCGCGCGATCGAACTTCTCAGGCCCGCCGCTGATGACGGCGCGGCGCGCGTGGCCGAGCAACGCGAAGAGGGCGCGTTCGATGCGCCCATTGGACGCTATGTGCATCTCTCGATCTGCGGGCAAGACCATCGCGTGTACTTTGAAGAGGCGGGCGAGGGCATTCCTCTCCTTCTGCAGCACACCGCCGGCGCGCACGGTAGTCAGTGGCGGCATCTTTTTGAAGAGCCCGAAATCACCAAACACTTTCGCCTGATCGCCTATGATCTGCCGTTCCACGGCAAATCGCTGCCGCCGGTTTCGGACAAATGGTGGCGTGAAGAA
The DNA here is from genome assembly GCA_026709225.1 of Gammaproteobacteria bacterium. GTDB lineage: Bacteria > Pseudomonadota > Gammaproteobacteria > Pseudomonadales > Azotimanducaceae > Azotimanducus > Azotimanducus chitobiosivorans. The sequence goes on from JAPOTJ010000007.1 coordinate 6,502, forward strand.
TATCGATTGCGCGGTGAATTCCTGCGTTTGACTGTGCTTGCGATCAAGCGCGCGCTTGGCCTTGACGAACCGGTGTTCATGGGCTGCTCGGTTGGCGGCTTGCTCGCGCTCGATCTTGCGCGGCGTCACCCCGAGGAGTTTCACGCCGTCATTTCGCTCGAAGGCGCACTTGAGATCCCGGGCGACACGGGATTCTTTCAACATCTCTGGTCGCCGCAGGTCAGCAACGACTACAAGGCGCGGCTGATGGAGGGATTGATGTCGCCGACCGCGCCAAAGGTCTACCGCAAGGAGACGAGCTATGTGTATGCGAGCGGCTGGCCAGCGACCTTTCTCGGCGACCTGCACTACTATGTGGAGGATTTCGACATGCGCGAGACAGCGTCGGAGATCGACACCAATCAGGTTGGCGTACACATCTTGTCCGGCGAATACGACTACAGCGCCACGCCGGAGATGGGGCGAGCCGCGCACGAGGCGATTCCCGGGTCAACTTGGGGCTTGATGAAGGGTGTCGGGCACTTTCCGATGTCCGAACACCCCGAAGCATTCATCGAGCACCTCTTGCCTATCCTGCGCTCAATCGCGCATTTGCATTAAGGATGGCCACATGACCGACAAGATTGCGTTCGTCACCGGCGCTGCGTCGGGCATCGGCGAGGCCGTGTCGCGGCAGTTGCGGGCGGCGGGAATGCGCGTTGCCATGTGCGACATCAACGCCTCAGAAGGCGAGCGAATCGCCCAAGAGATCGGCGGCTATTTCATTCATTGCGATGTTCAGCGGGTTGATTCGGTGGAGGCCGCTGTCCACGAATGTGCATCGACAGTTGGCGTCCCCGACTATGCGCACCTGAACGCGGGCATCATGACGGCGGCGCCCGGCGAGCGTTTTCTCGCTATTGAAGACGTCAGCATCGAGCAATATCGGCGCATCACTGGCATCAACATGGACGGCGTGTTCTTCGGTCTCAAAGCATTGGTGCCTCGAATGAAAGCGAAAGGCGCCGGCGCGATCACCATTACGGCATCAATCGCGGGCTTGGGGGCGCTCGGCATTGACCCGCTCTACAGCATGAGCAAATACGGCATGATCGGTTTGGGTCGCGGCGTGGCGGCCGCGAACGCGAAGACCGGCCTGCGCGTCAACGTCATCTGCCCGGGCGTGGTGGACACCCCGATCCTGCCCGAAGAGCTTAGCCCCCCGAAAGCGGTCAGGATGCCGCCAAGCGTCCTCGCTGAAGAGGTCGTTGATTTGCTGCTGCGAGGCGAGAACGGCGAAGTGCGGGTGAAACTCACCGGCAAGCCGAGTTTTCGCATGGAGGTGCCCGATCTGAACGCTCTGGCGGAAGGCAAGGTCAATACATAATGTCTAGGTCAATCCTGATCGTGCGCGCGCCGAAGCGCTGCAAGATCCTCGGGTGTATTGATATTGAAGAAGCTCGGCGCCAAGTCTGACAAGTCCGATGAAGGCAGAGCGACCTCCGCGAACCAACGGTGCACCGCGAGGCACTGAACCAAGTTGGGCGCTGGTCGAGGTGTATCTCCCGGCAGTGTCAGCGCCCACTTCGTCTTCACATCACGAAACGCTGAAAACAGTCCGGCAAGCGGGCCTTCGCCTGCTTCCTCGTCGGCGACCAATTCGCATCCAAACTCGCGGTACGCAGGGTCGTTGGCGCCGACACTCAAGACGATGCGAGAGACCTGAGGCACGAGCCGCTCAAGTGCATGCTCAAGCAGATATCGGTTACTGACGCGAATCAGTGGCTTGTCAATTCCGCCGATGCGCCATCCTTGCAATTTTGGAACCTAATGCCATAATTGCAAGGATGATTGAGCGTCATCTCTACAAGACAATTTCGCAGCGGCTGGCCGAATTCCCAGCCGTTGCGCTGCTCGGACCACGCCAAGTTGGAAAGACAACGCTTGCAAGGCACATTGTGCCGCAAGGCAAGGAAGAGAAGCGCTCGATTCATTATCTCGATCTTGAAAATCCGAGAGACCGTGCCCGGCTCGCGACCGACCCCTTCGAATATCTGAAGCGTCAGCAGCATGATCTGGTGATTCTTGACGAAATCCAGCATCTTCCAGAAGTGTTTCAATTGCTTCGGGTTTTGATTGACGCCGACCTTCCCGAAACTCGAAGGAATGGGCGATTTCTGGTATTGGGGTCGGCTTCCATCGACCTGCTCAAACAATCGAGCGAGTCACTTGCCGGACGCATCTCACACTTGGAGCTTCGTCCATTTGACCTGCTTGAAGTGGGCGCGGAATACCCTCAAGAGCAATTGTGGAATCGCGGGGGCTATCCAGAGAGTTTCTTGGCAAGGTCGGACCCCAAAAGTGTGGTCTGGAGAAGCGAGCTTATTCGAACCTATCTTGAGCGAGACATACCGCAACTTGGCCCCCGCATCCCGGCTGAAACGTTGCGGCGTTTGCTAACAATGCTGGCGCATTCCCAAGGCGGCATGTTGAACGCGGCGCAGTTGGCGCGCTCTCTGGCCATCGACGGTAAGACGGTCGTGCGCTATCTCGACCTGATGGTGGACCTGTTGCTCGTTCGTCGCCTTCCGCCGTACCACATCAATATTGGCAAACGGCTTGTCAAATCACCCAAAGTCTATCTGAGGGACAGTGGGTTGGTGCATGCGCTGCTTGGACTTCGGTGCGTAGACGATGTCCTTTCGCATCCGGTGGCAGGGCATAGCTGGGAAGGATGGGTGATCGAGAACCTGCTGGCGCGTGCGGGGCATTTTGTGGTCCCGTACTTCTATCGCACTGCGGCTGGAGCCGAAATAGACCTCGTGTTGGAGATGCCAGGCGGCAGCTTGTGGGCGATCGAAATCAAGCGAGGCCCGGTTGCACAGCTCGAAAAGGGCTTTCATCACGCTCGCGAAGACCTCCGGCCTGAGCGCAGCTGTGTGGTCTACCCGGGCAGCGAACGCTATCCGGTGGGCGACGGCATTGAAGCCATTGGCGTTGTTGATCTCATGCGGGAGATTGCGGGGCGGTGAGCGTGCGTGCGCCAACCGGCTGGCACGCTTTGGCTTGGCCTATGTAGAGTCGCTATTGACACAACGCGCCACACCATGAAAAATGAAAGTTTGATTTTGAAATTTCATGGTAGATGCCCTCATGTCAGTTTCCCGAACAGAGCACCTTGCCCGCATTGACGAGTATTTTCGCAGTCATTCGTCCGTCGCGATTCTCGGCCCGCGACAGTGTGGCAAAACGACGCTCGCCCGCGACTATATCGCACGATTTGACGCTGGCCAGGTTCATTTTTTTGACCTTGAAGACCCGGATGATATCAACCGCCTTTCCGACCCTAGACTCACGCTTGAACGATTGCGAGGGCTGATCGTCATTGATGAAGTTCAGCGAATTCCAGATCTATTCCCCTTGCTCAGAGTGTTGCTTGACCGGCGCCCGTTGGTACAGCGGTATCTGATCCTCGGCAGCGCTTCTCGCGACCTGATTCGCCAATCGTCGGAGTCGCTCGCGGGCAGAATTGCCTATCTCAACTTGACGCCCTTTACGATTGCCGAGACAGGCGATACCGAGCGCTTGTGGCTTAGAGGCGGATTCCCGCGCGCGTATCTGCTCGATGATGCGCGCGATAGCTTCAATTGGCGGAGCGCTTACATCACGAATCTGCTAGAAAAAGACCTGCCCGCCCTTGGCGTTGAATTCAGCGCGACGCGAATGCGAAGGCTCTGGGCAATGCTCGCGCACTACCACGGCAAAGTGTTCAATGCATCCGACTTGGCAAGGTCACTCGACGTATCGCAACCGACCATTCGACGCTATCTCGACTTGCTTGCGGGCACCTTTATGATTCGTTTGCTTCAGCCTTGGTTTGCGAATATCGGCAAGCGACAGGTGAAATCGCCAAAGGTTTACTTTCGGGACGCCGGCATACTGCATTATTTTTATGGGGTCAGCAGCGCTGATGAGCTGTTCAAACACCCGAGCGTTGGCGCCTCGTGGGAGGGTTTTGCCATGGAGCAGGTGATAGAGACGCAGCACGCCTTGTGGGATGAATGCTATTTCTGGGCGAAGCATTCCGAAGCGGAGCTCGACCTGCTGCTTGTCAAGGGACAGGCCTTCAGCGCTTTTGAGTTTAAGTTTTCATCTGCGCCGAAAATCACGCCGTCCATGCGTTCGGCGATTCGCGACCTCGGTCTATCGCACATCTCAGTGGTGTATCCCGGCGATCACTCCTACCCGCTGAGTGAGCACATCAGCGTGGTGAGCCTGAAAGACTTGATTCCGTTACGGGAGACCAAATAGCGTTTTCTCGTGCGGCGCTTAGGATGTATAGCGCGGCTGTCCACAAACTTACAGAACGCGCCACCAAGGCGCCGCGAGGACATCAGGTGTAAGCCAGAAGACGCTATCCCCATCGTGCAGCAGCAGCCCGAAACGCGCTTGCTCGCCGTATTGATCGCGGAATGCGCGCAGGTTCACGCTGTCGCGTAGCCGCGGCCGCTCGGTGGACTTGATTTCAATCGGCAGCAGCCGACCATTGCCGGATTCGATCACAAAATCCACTTCCAGACCGGAATGTGAGCGCCAGTGATATATCTCGCATCGTGCTTTACTCGAATCGCGCCACGCCAAGAGGTCCATCAACACGAGATTCTCCAGCGTCGCGCCGTCCGGCTCGGTGCCCGACAAATGCAATGCAAGCCCGGTATCGCTCCAATACATCTTCGGTGTCTTCATAAGGCGCTTGCCTCGATTGTCGCTGTATGCAGGGATGCGAACCAGCATGTAGGAGGTCTCCAGAAGGTTCAGGTAGCGGTTCACGGTCGCCTGCGGAAGCCCAAGGCCGCGCCCGAGGTTCGTTTGGTTGACCAATCCACCGACGCCGAGGCAGACGGCGCGCATGAGGCGGCGGAAGTCAGGGAGCGATGCGACTGTCGAAAGCGATAGCAGGTCGCGTTCAAGGTAGGTACGAACGTAGCCCTCGAACCAGATGTCGCGTTCTGTTTGGTCGTGCATGTGGAGCGCTGGCACCGGAAAGCCGCCGGTCTTCGCAAACGCTCGCCATTCCTTGAGATTCCGTATGGCGGCCTCGCGCTGAAGCAGGTCGAGCCAAGCAGCGTCTTCGCTTTCGATGAGCAAATCCCAAAGGCCACAACTGGCGATGCCAAGTTGCTCACGGCGAGTCATCGGCCAAAGAGTCAGATAGCTCGCGCGGCCAGCGAGGGATTCCGCCACCTGTCGCATCAGCAGGAGATTTGCTGAGCCCGTCAAGAGGAATTGGCCCGGTCGTCTATTCTGATCTATATGGCGTTTGATTGCGTGCAGCAGCTTCGGAACGCGCTGAACCTCGTCAATTGTGATTGGCGAATCTCCGGCGAGCAGCCTATCCGGATCCTTTTCGGCCATGTCCAACGCATCGAGATCGTCCATCGTGTGATAGCGCCGCGTATTGAGTGCGTGCGCGAGCGTGCTTTTGCCTGTCTGCCGTGCACCAGTGACGACCACGGCTGGCATGACGTCCAGACGCGACCGAAGGCTTTGGTCAATTGCGCGTGTATGAAATCCATTCATGGTGTGAATTATAACCATTCACAGCCTGTATGAATTTGTCGAATTGCGCGAACATAGGTCTCTGCCTCTATGCAATCAGCAGATAACACACCACACTAATCACCGCCGCACCGACAAAATTGAGCACCACGCCCTCGCGCACCATGCGCGCGATGGGTACGCGGCCAGTGCTGAACATGATGACGTTGGGCGCGGTCGCGACTGGCAGCATGAACGCGCAGCTTGCGCTCATCGCGGCAGGAATCATGAACAACAGCGGATCGGCAGACACCGCCACGGCGGTCGCACCCATGATTGGCATCAGCAAGGTTGTGGTGGCGGTGTTGCTCGTCGCTTCGGTGAGGAACGTCACGCCAAGGCAAATGGCGAGCACGATCAGATACGGGGCCACGTCGCCAAGCACGGAGAGCGCGTTGCCCATGGCCGCCGATACCCCTGATACCTCGAACCCTTTGGCGAGCGCAATGCCCGATGCGAACAGGATGAGCGTGCCCCAGGGAATCTTCTCGGCGGTTTCCCAATCGAGCAGGCGGCCGCCTTGACCGTTGGGTACGATGAAGAGCAGCACACAGGCGAAGAGCGCGACCATGGCATCGTTGGTGTAGGGGAGGCCAAGCAACGCCGACCAGCCGCCGAACGGCTCGGTGCGCGTCACCCACAGCAGCACTGTCACACCAAACACAAAGGCCAAGCGCTTTTCTTCTGGCCGCCATGCTCCGGAAGCTTCGATTTCGGCGCCTTCACCTTTGCCAAGGTTGCGGCACAGCCACAGCGCAGCGACAGGCACCAGCACCAAAACAACAGGCAGGGCGATCGACATCCATTTCAGAAATCCGACTTCGGCGTTGAACAGTTCTTCATAGACGCCGCGGAAGATCAAGTTCGGCGGTGTGCCAATGGGCGTGCCGATGCCGCCGATGCTCGACGCGTAGGCAATGCCGAGCAGCAGCGGAATGGCGAGCTTCTCATCGCGCGTGCGTTCGAGCACGGCGAGCGCAATCGGCAGCATCATCAGCGTCGTCGCGGTGTTGGATATCCACATGCTGAGGAGCGCCGAAGCGGCCATGAAGCCGAACACTAGGCGGCGGCTGCTTCCAACGCCGAAAAGTCGTACCATAGACAGCGCTATTCGTCGGTGCGTGCCTGACTTGGCGAGCGCGGTTGAAAGAATAAAGCCGCCGAGCAAGAGCAGGATGACCGGATTTCCATACGCTTGCGACACCGCAGCCTGGTCAAGAACGCCGGAGAGTGGCAAAGCAATGATTGGAATAAATGACGTTGCCGCTAAAGGAATGGGCTCAAGAATCCACCAGCACACCACGAGCGTCGTGATGGCGAGCACGATCCCCATTGCATGGGGTGCGCCTTGGGCGGTAGCCGCGAAATACACCGCGAGTGCCGCAAGCGGCGCCGCGATGAGAGCAATAGCTTTGACGTTCATAGCAATTCCGCTTCGGTCATCAAGCACTCAGGAAGATTTCACATGACGGATTCTCAGGACGGCCACATCTGTTGGTACGATTTGGAAACCACAGGCTTCGACCCGCGTTGGCACAGGATACTTCAGTTCGCGGCGCAGAGAACGACGCACGAACTTGAGACAATTGGCGAGCCGGTCAGTTTTCAAGTGCGCCTTGCGCCCGACGTGCTGCCTGACCCGGCGGCGTGCTGTCTGACGGGCTTCACGCCGCAATCGGTGGACGAAGCTGGCGTGACCGAACTCGAAGCGATGAATCGCATTTATGAACTCTTCATGGAGCCTGGCACCTGCGTCGCTGGCTTCAATTCGGTTCGCTTTGACGATGAATTTGTGCGCTACGGTTTTTATCGAAACCTTTTGCCGGTGTATCTGCGCGAGTACCAGAACGGCAACTCGCGATGGGATTTGCTCGATCTGTGCCGCGCCGCTTCCGCGCTCAGACCGGAAGGCATGGAATGGCCTGAGAAAGACGGCACGCCCGTCTACAATTTGGAGGCCTTGGCCGCCGCCAACGGCATTGATACCAGCGGTGCGCACGATGCGGGCAAGGATGTTGAAGTCACCATCGCGCTGGCGCGCCGCATCCGAGAAGTCAACGAAAAGCTCTACGACTTCGCGTTCAGCCTGCGGCGGCGCAACGAGGTCGAGAAGCTGCTGCGCGCACCGGATGAGATCCGTGTGCTGGTGGCGGGCAGCCTGCCGAGGGAACGAAAATGCCTTGGGCTGGTGATGCAAATCGGGCGGACGCCGAAGAAGAACACGCGCATGGTGGCGGACCTGGGCGCCGACCTTTCGTGCCTCGTTGAATGGTCCGATGAGCGACTCGCGGAAGTCTGGTGGAACCCAGATGGCGACGACCGCTTGCCGCTGCGTCCTGTGCAGATCAACAAATGTCCGTTCATGGCGCCCATGAGCGTGCTGCGTCCAGAAGACGTGGACCGGCTCGGCATCGATATGGCCGAGGTCGAGTCCCGCCGCCAATTCTTGATCAAGCACAAGCCGTTGATTGAAAAGCGCATCAGCGCCCTGTTTCGCACCGAAGGTGAGGGCGATGCGAAGGACAAGCGCGCCCCCGGCGGCAAGGGCGGCAAAGGTCGGCAGAAGCGTCAACGATTTCCCAAGGGCGCGGAGCGCAATTACAACGGCCTCGTGTCGCCGGATGGCAAGTTCCTGACCGCCGCCGAACTGAACGGCACCACGCGCAAGCCGCCGCCGGTGTCCAAAGACGTCGAAGCGCAGCTCTACCAGCGCTTTATCAATGACCGAGACCAGAGCGAAGCCTTGCGCGTCGCGCAGGCGCTGCGAAATTCCGAGAAGCTAGGCAAAGTCAACTTTCACGACCGGCGCCTGCGCGAGCTGCTCGGCAGGCTCAAGGCACGCAACGGCTTGAATGAGCATATGAACGAGCAAGAGCGCCGCGAGTGGCGCGGCTACTTGAAGCAAAAACTACTCGGCACCCCCGCTGAAACCGATACATATTTGAATCTGGAGAGTTTCCGCCAGCGCATCTCCGAGGTGCGTGCCGGCGATGCGGTGCAGGCCGACGAATCGGTGCTCGCGGCGCTTGAGGCGCACGGCGATGAACTCCACGACTCGCTTGTCGCGCCGCGCTGAAGCGACGATATGCTTCGCGCCGAGGGTGTGACGGTCAGCTATGCGGACAGCGAGCGGCATCAGCATGTGTTCGCCGACCTGTCGTTCGAACTCGGACACGCCGAAAGCCTTGCGCTCTTTGGGACAAGCGGCTCAGGCAAAACGACGCTTCTCAATCTCATCGCTGGGATCAAGACCCCGGATTCGGGCCGTCTGCTCTTTGCCGAAGACGGCGATGCCATCGACATGGCGAGCGCCGATGAAACCACGCGCAGCGCCGTTCGCCGCTCAAAGATGGGTATTGTGTTTCAATTCTTCAATCTGATCCCGACGCTGAGCCTCACGGAGAACTGCTTGTTGCCGCTCGAACTCAATGATCTGCCGATGGATGACGAGGCGGTTCAGCGGTCGCTTGCCGCACTCGGGCTCGGCGACAAGCTCGATGCCTATCCCGATGAGATTTCCGGTGGCGAGCAGCAGCGCGTAGCGGTGCTGCGCGCGCTCATCCATCGTCCGCCTCTTGTGCTCGCCGATGAGCCAACGGGCAACCTTGACCAGACGAACTCGCAGGCGGTGGCCGATCTCTTGTGGGATGCCGTTGATAAGGCCGGGTCGAGTCTCATCATCGCCACGCACAGCGTCGCGCTTGCCGAGCGCGCTGATCGTGTCCTCGAAATGGACGCACTCAAATCCTAATCCGAGAAGAATGATATGGACCTTTTGACCATGCTCGCGGAGCAATACGCCGACAAGCCCGCGCTCATTGAGGACAGGTCGGGTGAGGCGATTCGCAGGTTGTCGTATAGGCAACTCGAAGCCGCATCCAACCGCATGGCGCACGTGTTTCAAGACTTGGGCGCCGAGCCGGGCACGCGCATTCTCTGGTGCGGCAAGAACTCGAACGAAGTGGTCATGTGCGGACATGCGGCGCGCAAGGTGGGCGCAGTGTCGGTGCCGCTCAACTACCGGCTGACACCCGTGGAAGCGGCGTTTGTAGTCGATGACTGCGATGCGAGCATCGTCCTGCTTGATGCTGAATTTGTGCCGCTGTTTGAAGGCATGCACGAACAGATACCGCGCGTCGCGCATGTGCTGGTATTTGCGGGCGAGCCAGGCAAGGACATGCAGCGCATCGAACCCCTCATGGCACAGGCGTCCGACACGCCTGTGGAGGCGGAGGTCTTTTCGGGCAGCTCGATGATCTATACATCAGGCACGACTGGCAAACCGAAGGGTGCCGTGCGCCACAATGCTGGCAGCCAAGAACAGCAGATGGCCATGCTCGCGCACATTGGCTATCAGCCGGATGATGTCTACATCACCACCGGGCCGCTCTATCATTCAGGCCCCGGCGGCTTCCTCGCAATTGCAACCGTGCTTGGCAACACCTCAATCCTGCAGCGCGACTTTGACCCGGAGGACTGGCTGCGGCTCGTCGCAAAATATCGAGTCAGCTCGACGTTTGCGGCGCCCACGCCGATCCGCAGAATCTGCCAGCTGCCGGACGATACGTTCAAGAAGCACGACGTATCGAGCATGCGCATCATGATCGCCAACGCCGCGCCATGGTCCTACGCGCTCAAGCTCGCCTATCTGGAGAAATTCCCTGAAGAGTCGCTCTTTGAAGTCTATGGCTCGACCGAGCTTGGCGTCAACACGATCCTGCGGCCCGAGCATCAAAGAGCCAAGCCGGGCTCCTGCGGCAAGCCGTCGCCGGGCGTCGAGATTCGGCTTTATGCCGAAGACGGCAGCATTGTCGATACGCCAAACGTGCCCGGCGAGCTGTTTGTGCGCTCGCCGAGCGTCTTCGAGACCTACCACAAGGCGCAGGAGAAGTTCTTGGACGATCATCGCGACGGCTGGCAAACGGTGGGCGATATCGCCTACTTTGACGAGGAAGGCTTCTATTTCATTTGCGATCGCAAGAAGGACATGATTATCTCCGGCGGCATGAACATCTACCCGGCGGAGATCGAAGATGCCCTCGAACATCACGACGATGTACTTGAGGCAGCGGTCTTTGGCGTTCCAAACGAGGAATGGGGCGAATCGGTGCATGCGTGCGTCGTCAAGCGCCCGGATGCGGCGCTCGACACCGAAGCCCTAGTGTCCTATGCGCGTGAGCGGCTTGCTGGCTACAAGGTGCCGAGGTCGATCGCCTTTGTTGAAGACATACCGAAAACCGGCAGCGGCAAGATTCTCAAGCGCGCGCTGCGCGAGAAATTTGCGTAGCGATTAGACTGCACAAAAATCGACGATCACACACACCCATGTTGATTCTTCTCTCCCCCGCCAAGTCGCTCGACTTTCAGAGCCCGAACCGAACGGTACGCACCTCGCAGCCACGCTTTCTTGATGCCTCCGAAGAACTTGTCCGCCATATGCGCGGCAAGGATGCGGATGCGCTGAAGAGGCTTATGGGCGTCAGCAGCGATATCGCCGAGCTCAACGCGGAACGGTTTGAAACCTGGACAGGTCGCACGACGCGGCGCAACGGCAGGCAGGCCATCCTTGCCTTCATGGGCGATGTCTACCGCGCTTTTGATGCGCAAAGCCTCGACGGACGCAGCCTTGCCTATGCGCAGCGCAGCTTGCGTATTCTCTCTGGCCTCTACGGACTGCTTCGGCCGCTAGATCTCATCGAGCCCTATCGCTTGGAAATGGGCCTGTCCCTGCCGAGCCTTGACGCTGGTAATCTCTACCAGTTCTGGGGCAGCCGCATCACGGATGCGCTGCAGGACGAGGTTGGCTCCAAGAAGGGGCAGATCGTCGTCAATCTGGCGTCAGATGAGTATGCGAATGCTGTGGATTTCTCAAAGCTGAACGCACGGGTAGTGCATCCGAAGTTCCGCGAGTGGCGACGCGGCGCCTATCGGGTGGTGAGCTTCAACGCGAAGCGCGCGCGCGGCCACATGGCGCGGTTCCTGATCGATGGACGTGTGAATTCATACCGCGGCCTGCTTCAGTTTGATCGTGACAACTATGTGTTGAACGAGTCGCTGTCGATGCGCGACCGGCCGATGTTCACGCGATCATCGCCCTAAACGACAATATCGAGTGGCCGGTATAAGTCCTTGCCGTCGCGCTCATAGGACGCAGCAAGTGCCCAAAACGTCTCTCCCGCTGAACCTTCTTCGGTGAGCGTCAGATGCTGGCGAATGAAATTGACGCTGTCGGGATTGAGCGCTCGTGCCATCTGCCAATACTTCTCCGCCTTGTCGCTGTAGCCGTGCAAACGGAAAAAGTTCCCTAGCCTGAAGGCGGCATCGGCCTTGAGCTGCTCGAAACTGTGATTGCGAACATGTGCCGCGACAGTCGCGCTTGACTGCACATGTGTGCTCGCAGCGCCCTTCTTCACCCAGTCCTTGAGCGCCGCCGCGTAGACATCGTTGCCGAAGACGATCTTCTCTTCTCCCCAGTCGAACTCATGAATTTGCGAGTAGGTGCCTTCGTCAATGCGAACGATGCGGCTTTCTTCATCAATCCAGACGGCTGACGGCACGTTCACAAAGTCAAAGGTGCTGCTGATAATGTGGTCTTCGTCAATGACCTGGACATAGGTCGGATTGGCGGCATCGAAAATCGGTCCGGCAACGGCTTCGCCTCCAGTATCCTCGGCCACGCAGACAAGGACAAAGTTGGGATTCTCGATCTCGCTATGGATTTCTTCGTTGATACGTTGCCACACGGGCACGTCCATGAAGCAGCCTCACCATGAGGCCCAGGTGACGATCATCGCCTTCTTGCCCTTGAGGCTGTTCTTGCTCACCACGCGCCCTTGCCGGTCCTTGACCTCAAAGTCGGGCGCGAGCGCGTCAATAAGCATGGAATCGCGTTTGCTCGGCATTTCGGCGAAGCTCCAGACCGAGCTGTCCTCATCCGCGACATACGCCTGCTGCATATGCTCGGCGAAGGCGGTCAGATTGAACCACCTGCCGCCGTCATCCTGTTCGAACATGTCATCTCGAATGGGGATGCAGGTGTCCGCATGGCATGCACCTTCGGGCTTCAATTCAAACCCGTTGACCTTCGCCAAGTCATTTGGCCGGATCAGCAAATGGCCGTCCGTGCGAGCCTCGCGCAAGGTTACCGCTCTGCCTTGATAGAGCACTGTGGCAGCGCCATTTGGGTGAATGTCCGTTCTTTCGAACGGATGCCGAAGCTCAGGGTAGGCCATCACTACTGTTGCCATGGGGCGCGCCTTACAAGCAACCAATCCGCCGAAACTCGCCCCGGCCCTTGCGCCATCAAGTACAACAGAACGCCCGCCCACAGCAGGTGCGCAGCGAAGCCAGTCGGCAGTGCGATTTGGATGACGACGGTCATGGCGAGGAGCGCAACTGCGGCGAATCGCGTTGCGAGACCGACGAAGAGCAGGAGCGGAAACAAGTGCTCGCCGATCGCGGCGAGCTGTGCGGCGACCTCCCACGGCACACCGGGCACCGGATGCACTTCGGTAAAGAGAAATTTCTGGCTCGCCTTCAAATCGAAAATGTTCCAGCCTTCGACCTTGGTGCGTCCTGACAGCCAGAACACCATGCCCACGCCGAACCGGCAGACGAGCGTCACGAGGTCGTGGGGGATGCGTTTGAACAGCGCGATAAGGGATTCGACGAATGCGATGAATGCCATGACGTGGCACCTTCTCAGATGACTGCACGCGAGAATACTCCCATCGACACCAGCTTGGCGAGTGCGCTCGTGAATTCTGTATCGTTCTCCGCAGTCGAAAAGGCGTCGGCGGCTGTGCCGCCTGCTTGCAGACATTCGAACATCGTCCGAAACGCGCCTTGCAAGCGGTAGATGTTGGGGGTGTAAGCTTCGCGGATGATGAGCATGAGGCAGGCGTCTTCTGCAGGCGCGCAGGTTGCGTCCTCCCAGCAGGTGAGCAGGTCATGGTCAGAGGAAAAAGCTCGCAGCGTGTGGTGGCACTGAAAGCGAATAACGCCCAAGTGCGAAGGGTTAATCTCGGAAAGCGCATCCTTCGTCATGCGCTCATCGTCGCGCTCATGATAAGACTGATGCCAACAGAGTTCGAGTTTCGCGAGGCTTGTTAGCCAGCGCTCGATACGACCCGCCTGCGGTCCTTGCAGAAACTCTGGGAAACCCGCGCCATAATTGACCAGCGCCTCGTCGGTCGGCGGATGCTCGCGGATAAAGCCGAGCGCGAGGCTGTCAAATTGATCGCTGCCGAGGGCAGTTGCGACCCGCGAAAAGCGTCGCTGCAAACATTCCAGCAGGCTTGTTTGGACGTTGCGCCTGTAGATGAAAAGCCGGTCCCGTGCGAGGCCATCATCGCCGTGCACCCACTTCAGCGCAGCGTCAGGCGAGTCGCCAAGAAGCGACGCGCCAAAATCGCGCTGCATTGCGGCTAATTGTGCGTCACGCATTGCCTAGCGCGCCTCGCCTCGGCAAGCAGCACTTCGAATTCGGGCACGCGCGTGTCCCATTCAACAAGCGTCGGGGGGCAAGGGTGATCGCCCTGCGCCGCGAGCCAGTTTGAATACAGCGCCCAGACTTCTTCGCAGACCTCACTGCCATGATCGTCCACACGAATGGTTTGGTCGGAAGAGGCGGACAAAGGCACGATCGAATGTCCTGCGAGGTGCACCTCGCCAACCACCGAGGCCGGAATCCGGCGCAGGTAGGATTGCGGGCACGTGCCGAGGTTTGCGCAGGACACAAATACGTTATTGATGTCGAGCAGCAGGCCGCAGCCTGTGCGCTCGACCAAGGTCAATAGAAAATCCGGTTCGTCAAAGGACGACTCGCGAAACGTCAGATAGGTTGATGGATTCTCCACGAGAAGCCGCCGCCCCAGTACATCCTGGGCATGCGAGACATTGTCCGCGACCTGTCGCAATACCGCTTCGGTCAGCGGCAAGGGCAGCAGATCGTTGTAATAGACCGCATTGTCCCGGCACCAAGCGAGATGATCAGACACAAGCGCTGGCGAAAAGTGGGCGACGACATCTCGAAAACGGCGAAGATGTCGAGCGTTTAGTCCGCCTGCCGAGCCGAGGGACAGGCCCGTGCCGTGAATCGACAAGGGATAACGTTCGGCTACGGCTTCAATGCGGGCGAGCGGCGCACCCCCGAGTCCCATGAGGTTCTCTGCGTGAACTTCAAAGAAGTCCACGCAGAACGACGATTCGGTTCGGGCAAGAACCGAGTCGTAGTGCTGCGATTTCAGCCCCAGGCCGACATGCGGCCCGGCACTGTGCGCCAAGTCCTTACGCGGACTCTGCGTCGTCCTCTTCACCGTCACCGGCGACGAGACTTCCGCCAGCTTCCTCGCATGCTTCGGCGCTATCCACGACCTTCCACGCCAAGGGGTCGTTATCGACCGTCGAGGTGCCGGCACAGGAATTGCCGTTCGCCGACGCGCAGTCGTTCTCGCCTGCGGCGGCAATGCCGTAGCACTTGACGCTCATGTCTTCGTCAGCGCCTTGCTCGTCGGCGAATGCAGGTGCTGCGCTCAGCGCAAAGGCCGCGGCAACTGCGCCAGCCACCAGCACGGAAGATGTCCTTTTCTCGTTCATGGATGTGTACTCCCAACAAGTTGTCGTTGGCCAGATATGGCCGGGGACGCTCATCATACACGGCTATAATGCGTCTTTTCTTCTTGTCAAAAGGACTGGATTCTTGGCAGCCCGTGTCTCTATTGCGACTATTGCGACTGGTCTCGCACTGTTCTCCTTGATATTCGTCAGCCTCGGTCTTCACGCGGCGCCCCCTGGCACGCATGATCAGATCGGCGAGCGGCTCATGCGGGCTGGCGAGATCTGCCTTGAGGGCGACGAGTGCGGCGTCGCGGCCGCCGCCGTTGCAGCGGGCGGGCGCTCTGGTCAAGAGGTCTACGACAGCTTTTGCTTCGCCTGTCATGCCACCGGCGTCTCGGAAGCACCCATTCTTGGCGACAACGAGGCGTGGAACAGTCGGTTGGCCAAGGGCATGGATGCCCTGTGGCAGACGACGCTCGCGGGGATCAATCTGATGCCAGCGAAAGGCAGCTGCGTCAATTGCACCGACGATGAGCTGCGCGACGCGCTTGACTACATGCTCGCTTCCGTCTTGAGCGAGTAGGCGTTATCGTCGAGACGCGATGCGCGTCCTCATAGCCAATCGCGGCGAAATCGCGCTTCGCATTTGCCGCACGGTCCAGCGCTTGGGACATCAGGCGATTGCTGTGTTTCACACAGAAGATCGCCCCGCGCCCTTTGTTGAAGCCGCCGATGACGCCGCCGAGTTAAACGGCGAAGCGCCGGCCGCCGCCTATCTTGATATCGACCAGATCGTTGTGCTCGCCCGCCGCCACAAGGCCGATGCTATTCATCCTGGGTACGGGTTCCTCTCGGAAAACGCTGAGTTCGCGCGCGTCGTGGTCGATGCGGGCATGTGCTTTATCGGCCCTGCCCCCGAGGTCATTGAAACCATGGGCGACAAGATGCGGGCGCGCGAATTGGCGCATGAGCTCGGCATCAGCGCGCTATCGACGGTGCGCTTGGAAGATCATACGATCGAGTATCCGCTACTGATCAAGGCGGCAGCGGGCGGCGGCGGCAAAGGCATGAGGCTTGTTCGCAGCGCGGGCGAACTCGAGGCGCTGCGCGAAGCGGCCACAAGCGAAGCGGCGCACTATTTCGGCGATGGGCGCGTCTATTTGGAGCGCTATATCGAGCAGGCGAGGCATGTCGAAATCCAAGTGTTTGGCGATGGTCAGGGTGGCGCGCTGCATCTCGGCGAACGCGACTGCTCAATCCAGCGCAATTATCAAAAGATTGTCGAAGAATCGCCGGCGTTTGGTCTTAACGATTCGATTCGGGACGCCATGTGCGATGCGGCGATACAGCTCGTGAAGGCGACGGGCTACGCTGGCGCAGGCACCGTCGAGTTTCTGCTCGCGCCCGACGGCGCGTTCTACTTTCTCGAAATGAACACGCGCCTGCAGGTCGAGCATCCGGTGACCGAATGCGTCACGGGTCTCGACTTGGTCGAGCTGCAAATCGAAGTCGCCCGGACAGGGCAACTACCGATTTCCCAAGATCAAGTGCGCTTTTCTGGACATGCGCTCGAAGTGCGTGTTTGCGCCGAGGACCCCGATCAAGGGTTTCGCCCATCGACGGGCGATCTGCTGCGCTACGTCGAGCCGGTAGGCGAGGGTATTCGCTTCGATTCGGGTGTCAAAGAAGGTCAGGCGATCACCGCTTCATTTGATTCAATGCTCGCCAAGCTCATCGTGCAGGGCCGAGATCGCGACGAGTCCATTGCCAAGGCTAGCGAAGCGCTCGCAGACCTTGTCATGCTTGGTGTGACCACCAACGTCAACTACCTGCAGCGACTGATCACGCTGGGGGCTTTTGCCGAAGCGCCACCGCACACCGGCTTTCTAAGCGAAAACGCCGACAAGCTTGCCGTGCCGGAACTGTCTCAGGAAGTTCGCGATACAGTGCTAATCGCTGCATTGCTCGGAACGCGAGACGCGAAGCGGCTGCACGAGGCGGTTACAAACATTGGGCGAGGCACATGGCCGAACTGACGCTCGCCGGACAACGGTCAGAAGTCCGCATCACGCGCTACCAGCCGCAGCTTGTGGTCAGCGCTGATGGTCGCGAACATGTGGTGCAGCCCTTACCGAGCGACGTGCCGGACAGATTTCACCTGCGCCTTGACGACGGCACAATCACCGGATTGTGCTGCGAGGACGACAGCACAATCTATCTGCACATGGACGGGCGCCACTTTGCGGTCGCCAAGCACAGTATCTTGTCCGCCGGACTTGGCGGTGCGATGGAGGGCAACATCTGCGCAGAATTGCCGGGCAATGTCTTGTCGGTTCACTGCGCCGTTGGCGACAAGGTCACTGCTGGCGATGTGTTGCTCCTGACCGCAAGCATGAAGATGGAGGTGCCCGTCCATGCTGATCGAGCTGGAGTCGTCGAAGCCATATTGGTTGATCAGGGGCACGCATTCGAGCGCGGTACGCCGCTCCTGCGTTTGTCCGGACAGTCATGACCGAAGCTTCGTATCTGTAGCTTCATTCCTGGCAGTGCATGCGTGATTTCAGCAGTGTCCGAAGAAAATGATTCGGATTGACTGGTTCAGACCATCCCTAATGCGCGGATTGCTCCGCCCGTCAAGCAGGGAAACGCCAGTTAGAAGTGTTGCTAGAGCACTTTAGCCTATGTAAAATCAGCCATGGTCAATGGCTGCCTCGGTACGCCCGACTAGCTCAGAACCCACAAATCCGTGGGCCGTCAAACGATCTGGAGGAGCCCGCTCGTGCAACTTAACCCTCGATCCGCTCGCATGAATGCCGATACACCGGCAAAGCGCTCTCTGACCGCCGGGGCGATTGCGCATCGGCCCTTGGCGTTGGGGTTGGCCGTGCTTTTGCTGGGCAGCGCTGCGGTCGAATCGCACGCTGATGAGGAGCGTAGGTTCCATGTGCGCCCGTTCGTCGGCTACGCAATGCCCGACAAGGTGACGACGGAGGACGAAGTCGGCATCGTCACTGCCGACATCGCGACGGAGGACAGCGCCTCCTTTGGGATCTCCATCGGCACCGAAATGTTCCTTGACGACTTGCTTTGGGAGGTCGAGTATGCCCACCGCAAGGCCGATGTGGACGGCTCATCCTTCTTGGACGTGCCGGCAGGCATCCCGCTGTTCGGCGGCGATGCGTTGACTTTGCCGACCACCGTGAAGGGTGATGTCACCGCGCAGTCCCTGATGCTCAACGTCGCTTACTTCTTTAACCTTGGGGGGAAGATTTCGCCATTTCTCCAAGCAGGCGTCGGGTATGCGACCGTCGAGGTGGACAGCCTAGCCTTCTCTACGGATTTCGGAGACGCGCTCGTTCCCGGTGCGGACAACGATCAAGTCGCCTACGGCTACGGGGTAGGCGTTGCGGTTCAAGTCGCGCCCAACATTGCGCTCGACCTGCTTTACCGGCGCATTGACTACGGCACGGTTTACTCCGACCCGTCGCCCACCGGCCTCGGCAAGGACGAGTTTAATGTGGAAGTCGGAGAGATCTCACTAGGGGCGCGAATCTCGTTCTGACCAACTCGCATAGTGGTAGAGGGGCGTAAGCCCCATGAAGGCACTGGTGCGGGGGAAGTCAACGAGCCACAGGAGATCGAATTTGCAGCCGTTCTGCTGCGCGCTGAATCCACACTTATTTATGGGACAGGACACTAGGTCGTCGGCGAAGATAACGGATCCCTTGTAAGCCTGTGAAAGCGTGATAAAGTGCAAAGTGGAGGTAGGGGGGATCGAACCCCCGCGCGTACGGTGACGAGCAGCCGCGCCTACACCAGTAGTACTTCCTTCGCGCCCGGCCATGTGCCGGGCGCGTCATCTTAGAGATCTCGGAATGGCCTCAGTGGATGCGTGGGATTGAGCGAGGCGAAATCTCACATGGCCCGTCGGCGAAGCGCCGCATGAATCTGAGCGCAAGGCTACAATTGTCGCCCGAAACGGCACGAGACCAGCTATGAATCGTAATCATATTGCGCGCCTATTGATCTCGCCCTTCTTGCTTGTGTTGCTCGCAGCCTGCTCAAGCGTGGTATTCATCGAATCAGCCAACCAGGACGACCGCATTGATTATGTCGTTTTGCACGCGACTTCGGAGAATTTCGCCGAATCGGTCAGATTGCTGACAACCGAAACCGACACGCCGGTCAGCTCGCACTACCTGATTCCGGCTGAAAACGATGCGAGCTACAACCGCAGTCGATTGCTTCTGCATCAGTTCGTGGACGAGCGGCGGCGGGCGTGGCATGCAGGTCCCGGCTATTGGGCGGGAAAAACAGCATTCAACGCACGCTCCATCGGCATCGAGATCGTCAACGAATTCGACTGCGAAACCACGCCGGAGACAGACTTGGACGAGCTGCAGTGCGAATTTCTGCCATTCGAAGAAAAGCAGATCCAAATGACCATCGACCTGCTGCATGGCATCGCGCGGCGCTATCCTGAAATCGATCCACTCGATTTTGTCGCTCATTCCGATATCGTGACCGAGTGGCGATCCGATCCCGGGCCGCTATTCCCTTGGCGGCGACTCTACGAGGAGGGCATCGGCGCCTGGTACGACGAGGCAACCAAAGCCCGCTACGAGTCGCTATTCAAAGATCGGCCGCCGGACATCGAGCAGCTGCAGGCCGCCTTGCTGCAACTCGGCTATCTGGTTGAGCCGACCGGCGAATTCGACCAGCTGACGCGCTACGCCGTGCGCGCGCTGCAACTGCGTTTCCGTCAAGCGGACTATTCCGGCGAGCCCGATCTGGAAACCCTAGCCATCCTCTGGAGCCTGAACGAAAAGTACCGTGGTGCTGCGGGCCACAGCCCGTATCCTTGATGTGGTAACGCACCCTATGATCGTGTAAAGTGACCACTCAATAAGTGTTGAGCGTCCGAACTTAACGCATGGACGCTTGCTTGCTACAACACAAGGGGGTCACATGAGATTTCGGAAAACAAAGAATATTTTGCTCGCGGGTTCCACCGCAATCCTGCTGCCAGCGCCAGCGGTGCTGCACGCGCAGGACGAGCAAAGGGTGCTTGAAGAGATCATTGTCACTGCCAGTCGCCGTGCTCAAGGGGTGCAGGACATTCCGTTCAATGTGTCTTCTCTGTCCGGTGACGAGTTGGCTGAGGCTGGCATCACGAGGCCGGAGGAATTGGCCAAACGCATCGCTGGCGTTACCGCCATCGAGGCAGGCGCCCGCAACCGCAACCCCTTGAGCATCCGTGGCATTGGTTCTCCCGGCGCCGGTGCTAGCGACTTCTTCACCACCGAAGCAACTTCGTATTACGTCGGCGAAACGCCAATGGAGCATCTCAACCTGCGCATCAAGGATGTTGAGCGCATTGAGGTGCTGCGCGGGCCGCAAGGCACCTTGTATGGCGGCGGCGCCATGGGTGGCACCGTGCGCTACATTATGAACCGCCCCGATCCGGATGCGTTCACCGCCCGGTTCGCCACCAGCATTTCACAAATTGAAGGGGCTGGCGACTTTAGCCACGACACCGATATCGTGGTCAACGCTCCCTTGAGCGATCGCCTTGCGTTGCGGGCATCAGGCAACATTCTTGATCAAAGCGGCTTTATCGATGCCGTCACCTTCCCGGATAAGGTGACGGCTGGCTTGCCGCAAATTGATGGCGAGGACGCTAACTCGGAGGAGGCGTTCATGGGGCGCATTGCGCTACGCTGGATTGTCAACGATGCGTGGGACGCCGAGGTGTCGTACGTGGGACAGAATCAGGAGGGCAAGGGCCGCCAAGGCTACACCGTCGCCGAACCGGGTATGCAAGCGCCCCTCATTAACCATTACACCTACACCGGCTTCAACGATGAGTTCGCCAAGCGGGACATCGGTTTGACGAGCGTCGATGTGAGCGGCGACTTGGGCTTTGCCGACCTGACCTTCCACCTGTCCAACTATCAGGACGACTACGAAACTGAGGGCGACCTCACTCGCTTCATCGAGAATATTTACAGCGGCTTCGTCACTGGCTTTGGCGATGAGGTGTTCGGTGACTTCCACGCTTGGAATGAAAACGAAATCACCAGCGAAACCGACACGGTGGAGCTGCGCCTGCAAGCGACCGGTGTCATGTTCGATTGGGTGGCCGGCGTCTTTTATACGCAGCAGGACAGGGAGTGGAACCTGCTCGAAAACACGCCCGGGCTAAACGAAAGCCCCTACGGGTCGGGGAATCCGACCACTGTGCCGCCACACGATTTCAACTTGGAGTCGGAAGGCGACTATTCTCAGTTCGCCCTCTATGCTGAAGGCACCTACCATGTGACGCCGAGCCTTGATCTGACTCTCGGCATCCGTCACTTCGACATGGAAGATGAACTCGACATGTACATCTGGTATCCGATTTACTACGGGCTCGACGACTACGATGATCGGTCAGAGCCTTGCCTGTACGACGACCCTGCTACCAGCCTTTGTATAGCAACCAATTCGGATCAGGAATTCGACGACCAGATATTCAAGTTCAACCTGTCCTACAGGTTCTCCGACGACATCTTGGCCTACTTCACCTACTCCGAAGGCTTCCGCAGGGGTGGTATCAACGGTGGCACCGGTGCCCAAGCTATTCTTCAGCGAGTTTCAGAAGATGACCAGCAGAAAGTGTTGGACGCAGTGCAGAGGAGCCGTTTCTACTATCCGGATAGCTTGAGCAATTGGGAGCTCGGTGTGAAATCGACCTTGCTCGACGGCCGAATGACGCTTAATGGCGCGGTATATGTGCTCGATTGGCAGGATTTGCAGATCATAAGCGGACGACTTGTCGGCAGCGACGGCGAGCGAGTGAAATCCGCAAGTGGCAGCAATGTGAATCTGAACTTCTCGCAACGGATAAACGCGGGTGATGCGCAAAGCGTCGGGGCTGAGATAGAACTGTCGGCGCTGCTGACCGACTATCATCGCCTCGATGTCTCCGCATCCTACAATGAAATTGAGTTGAACGATTCCCGTAGCCCCTATTTTGTCGGTGATGACCCCACCCGGGATTATCGGGAGATTTACGGCAAGCCGGAATGGCAGGCAAGCATGGCGCTGAGTGGCAATTACCCGATGGGCAACGGCATGGAGTGGGGCTGGCGTATCGCCGCAGCATATCGTGAAGCTATCCCGACCGACAGCAGCCTTCAGCCCAAGCTGCCGAGCTACACGCTCATAGATGCTTCGGTTTCACTATCGGGTGATCGCTGGATGGCGTCCTTGTACAGCCGAAACCTCACCGACGAGCGCTACGAGACTGCCACGTCTCCTGAAGCTCGCAACATCATCTACACAGGTAAACCGCGTGCCGTTGGCGTCCGTCTCTCCTACGACTTATAAGGGAATTGGCCATTCGCACAGCAGTTGCCGGTTTTGGAGTATCAGTCCTCACGCCATAGATCAAAAGGCATTGGAATGGCGCAGGCCCTGACACGTTTTGTCGCTCGACACATTTCGTACACCGAGATGTCACAGACGCGAGAGATTTGATCCCGACCGACTCGCACGGCTCGTGGGAAAATTGACAGCGGGTTCTGCCTATAAACCTGCGCCTGAGCATATTCACAACGCCATTCGCACGGGTGATCTGACCGCCGATGATCGGGGCGACTTGCATGAACTGTTTACAGAGTGTGGCGCATGATCATTCCGTCGGTTCTTGTTTCGAAGCGCAATGACGCCGTATGAACTGGCGCGGGCGATGACGCCATTTTCCAATTGCGGCGATCTATTGATGGATAATATACATTTCAGTAGACTATCAGTATGAAGTTTCAGGAACTGTTAGCAACGGTCGGAGAACGCCCGTGTTTCTCTGTCCGCGACCTTATAGTGCCTAAAGAAGAGAAGCACGCGCTTCGCGTTCAACTGAAAAGATGGTGCGACGCGGGAAAAATCTCACGTATCAGAAAAGGACTGTATGGCATCAATGCTCCTTGGTGCAAGACAAAGGCACCTCTGTGCATTCTCGATCTCTATCATGAAATCGAATATGGATCGTGGGTCAGCGGCGAAACCGCGCTCTCTCATTACGGGGTGATCCCAGACACTGCGTTTCAATTGAGTGTCTATGGGGTGAATGTCAAACCGCGACGTGAATACTTTGACACAGACGGGCTTGTGTCTATGATCGACTTCCGCCGTGCGCCATTAGGTCTTTCGTTCGGATGCCAATATGTGCCGTTTGGTCGTGAGAACACTCGATATCGGCTCTATGCAGAGCCAGAAAAAGCACTGCTCGATTGCGCGTATCGCTTTTCGTATTGCTGCGAACCTGCTTGGATTGAAGAACTTCGACTCGATTATTTGCTCTTGAATAAAGAAACGCTCGCGAATTACGCAAAGAGAATGAATCGAAGAATGATTGAATTTGCGCATGCAGTCGGCCTGCTGATCGACGAAGAGTTGACATGGGAACGCGACAACCCGAATACATGGATTGAAGCGTGACAAGAAGCGTCCTTCATCGTGTTGTAGACAACGTATCAGATCGATTGAAGATCGGCATGTTCCGAGAACACTTGCAGAAAGCCGTTCTTAGCAGCCTATTTCGCTCATCTGATACGCCTCAGATTTCATTTTTAGGCGGTACGTGTTTGCGAATTGCACATGGTATCGGCAGATTTTCAGAAGACCTTGATTTCTCTGTGTATGACGATCAGTTTGATTTCTCAAAATGCCTTTCGAGCGTCAAAAGGAACTTGGAACGAGATGGCTATCAGCCTCGCATCAAAATGAGGCGTAGCGGAACAGCCGCAGAGAAAGCCGAAATTCAATTTCCCGGATTGCTCTACGAAACTGGGTTATCTCCGCTCAAAGAACAAAATTTTAAGATCAAGTTTGAAGTAGATACCAACCCACCTGCGCATAGTCGAAGCGAACGAGTAGAAGCGCATCGCGAGGTCGAAGAGAAAAGAAAGCTGTTGCTTTGGTGCTACGACAAACCAAGTCTATTGGCAGGCAAACTTGCTGCAATCTTCTGTAGACCTTGGGAGAAAGGCCGGGATTTCTTTGATCTGTCATGGTTCTTGAAAAACGGAACTGCGGTTGAACCGAATATAGCAATGCTTGATTCAGCGTTAGAGCAGGCGGAATGGGACGGCGCACAAATCACACCAGGGAACTGGCGCGACGAAGTTCAGAAGAAAATCTCAACACTTGATTTTGAGAAAATCAATGCTGACATCGTGATGTATCAAATCAGCGAAATAGAAACACCGATCACAGAGACCGCGATTGTCGACATGATGAGGTTGTGCGAATCGTTGACGTGATCTTCTTTTTGCGCATCAAGAGAATAGGGGTCATGGGATCGCAGTTCCGAAGTCAGCCATTTTGTGGATGTCTGCGCAGCCAAATTAGATGCTCGGCGAATTGTTTCTTTCAATTCTTTCCAGCAAGTGGCGGCGAGGTCCTTTGAGGATGGAGCACTAGCATGACATCACCGCTGACGCTGATCGACTGGTCGATTGTCGCCCTGTACGTCGCGGCGGTGATCGGCGGCGGCGTTGCGCTTTCCCGTCAGCCAAGCCAGTCGATGCGCGACTACTTTCTCGGCGGCAATCAAATGTCCGCTTGGCTGGTGATGTTCTCGGTCATCGCCACAACCCAATCGGCGGCGACTTTTCTCGGCGGCCCCGATTACGGCTTCCGTGGCGACTACACCTACCTCGGCGCTTCGGTCGGTGCCATTCTCGCATCCCTTGTCGCAACGCGCTTTCTGCTGAAGCGCTTCTACGAACTAAAAGTAACGACGGTGTACGAGCTGCTCGCGACCCGCTACGGCGAACAGGCAAAACGCGCCGCTGGCGGCATGTATCTAGTCGGCCGGGTGTTCGCGAGCGGCGCACGGGTGTATATCGCAGCGACCGCGGTCGCGATGATGCTGTTCTTCAATATCGAGCCGCAAAGCGTGATAGTGGCGGTGTGCGCGATCACGGTTCTCTCGCTCGGTCTGACCCTGATGGGCGGGGTGCGGTCGGTGATCTGGAGCGACTTAGGGCAGTTCGTCGTCTACTTCGGCGCGGCGCTGATCGCGCTCTGTAGTCTCTGGTCGCAGTTGCCGCTGACACTGACCGAAATGATCGCGGCGCTGCGCGCTGCGCCAGTTGAAAGCTTGGGTGAAACCGCCGGCGCAGCCCCGCAAGTCGTGAACAAGCTGACGTTGTTCGATTTTTCGCTCGATTTCGCCAAGCCCTTCACCGTCTGGGCGATTTTCACCGGCTTGTTTCTGCTCAATCTCGGTAATTTTGGACTCGATCAAGACACCACCCAGCGATTGCTGACCTGCCGTGACGCCAAAGCCGCCAGCCGGGCGATGATCGGCTCCGCAATAGTGTCGATTCCCATTGTGTTTGTGTTCGTGACGATCGGCCAGCTGTTGCATCTGCTCTACGAGCGCCCTGAACTGATGGCGTCGGATGGCGAGTTGCTGCCGGAGTTCAGCGGTGAGCGCATCACCGTGTTCATGTCGTACATCCTGTCGGAAATGCCGGTCGGTGTGCGCGGATTGGCCACAGCCGGCATCGTCGCCGCCGCGATTTCCACGATGACCTCGGGCTTGAGCGCCATGTCATCGGTCTTGATCAGCGATTTCTACCGTCCTTGGAAGGAAGCGCGGGCCGAAGCGACGCCCGCGCATTATGTGTTCGCTGGTCGGTGCGGCATGGGTTTATTCGCGTTTCTGCTCGCGGCCATGGCGGTGCTGTGTTTTTACTGGCAGCGCTACACCGACATGGCCTTGCTCGAATTCGCGCTCGCGGTGATGGCGTTCGCATACTCTGGCCTGATCGGCGTGTTCTTCACGGCGGTCTGCACGGGGCGTGGTTCGTCGCGCTCGGTGATCGCCGCGCTTATTGCCGGATTCATCGTTATTCTCGCGCAGCAAAGCTATGTGGTCGATGCGCTCGGACTTCCAGCGCAGTTGAAATCCTTGTCTTTTCCTTGGCAGTTGCTGATTGGCGTTGGCACTTCCGTCATCGTTTGCGCAGCCGGGACGAGCGGCCAATCAGCAGTCAACGCCAGCTTCGCGAAGAATGGCGCGCATCGGCTGTAGCTGCGTCTCGTAGCGGCGCCATTTCTGCACCGAACTGGTGTACACGGGCTGTCTGACCTGCGCGGTGCTCGCAGTGCCGACAGCCTGCTTCAGGCGATGATACTCAAGACACTGCGGCTGCCAGTCGAGTCCTAGAAACGCAAGCACGCGGCGGGTTTCAGCGGCGGTGTCTGCCACCAATCGTTCATAGGAGACGGTGCATAAGCGGCTCGGAAAACACGCTTCCCAGTGCGCCATCAACTCATCGTAGAGCAGGTAGTAGCCCGCCATTTCCTCTTGGGTGTATGAATAGGGACAGGCGCTGCGGCCGAAGAGCTGCTTGTAGTTGGCGTAGCAGGTGTCCATGGGCTCGCGCGTCATATGCAGGATTTTCGCTTTCGGCAGCGCCCGGGCGATGGCGCCAAGATAGAGAAAATTGTTCGGCATCTTGTCGATGAAGCGCTTCTCGCGTCCGGTGCGCGGGCGGGTGCTTGCCACATAGTCGTCACCGAGCTTGGCGAAATCGAGTTCGGTTCCGAACGCCGTCACCGAAATTGGCGTCAGCCGTTCGATTCGTGGTCGCGCCTGGCTCACCCAAGCAGCAAAGAAATTACGCAACTCGCCGGCG
Source organism: Gammaproteobacteria bacterium (assembly GCA_026709225.1). Classification (GTDB taxonomy): domain Bacteria; phylum Pseudomonadota; class Gammaproteobacteria; order Pseudomonadales; family Azotimanducaceae; genus Azotimanducus; species Azotimanducus chitobiosivorans. The sequence continues at coordinate 33,330 of JAPOTJ010000007.1, forward strand.
GCGAACACCTCGCTGTGGGCACCCAATATCTGTTCTAGCAAGGTGGTGCCGGTGCGCGGCATGCCAAGGATGAAAATCGGCTCTTCGCTCTCCGATCCGGCCGCCTCGGTTTGGCAGAAGTCTCGGCTGAATACTTCGCGAATTCGGGCTAGCAGGCGTTGGTCTTGCGCCAAGCTGTACTTCAATTGGCGACGCTTACGCTGCATGCCCGCCTGCAGGTGGTCAAAGCTCTCCGCGTACTCGCCAATATCCTCGAGCTCCTTGGCCAAGGCCAGATTGAGATGGATGCCGCCCTCCGGATGTTCGCCGTAGCGTTGCAACTGGGCGCGCAGCAGCGGCAAATGGTTGTCCTCGCGCGTTTGCGTCTTGAACTGCGACAGCGTCCAGTAGCCGAGAAATTGCGTCGGTGCGACTTCTAGCGCCTGCAAATGCACGGCTTCGGCTTCCTCGGTCTCGTGGCAGTAATTGAGCATGCCAGCCAGATTGAACAGGTTGCGGGCGCTGTCCGGGCGCAGTTCCCGCACCCGGCGGAACGCTCCGACGGCCTCGGCGTACTCGTTCAGCTCGCCATAGACGACGCCGATGGAATCCCAGACCTCCGGATTGCGTGAATCCAATTGCTCCGATTGCTTTGCTGTTTGCAAGGCCTCTTGGAACCGGCCTTGGCCGACGAGAGAGCGCCCGAGCAGGGACAGGCTTTCGGCGTGTCGGTCATTGATCGACAATGCTTGGCGCAGTGGCGCTTCGGCGCTCCAACGCTTGCGTAGCCGCATCAGGCAGTAGCCATGCCAGTAATGGGCTGCGGGGTTGTTTGGCTGAAGTTCAGCAAGGGCGCGCGCGGTGACAAGGGCGGCATCGAATCGCTTGGCACGGATATGCCGCCCCATCTCGCGCATATGACGTTCGGCGGTTTTGTCTGTCAGGGCGCACGCTCCGTGAGGTAGGCGAAGGCCAGTTCCGCAAGTGCGACAACGCCGTGACGAAGGGCGCGCTCGTCAATCTGAAAGTGCGGCGAGTGGTTGACATGCACTTCTTCGGCGTCCGGCGACGCGATGCCAAGGTAGAAGTAGAAGCCGGGGATGCGCTCGGCAAAAAAGCTGAAGTCCTCGCCGCCCATCACTGGCGGATAGGTGTAGACCTGTTCGGCCCCGAACACGCGTTCTAGCACCGCCACCATTTCTTGGGTGAGGGCCGCGTCGTTGACCGTCACGGGATAACCCGCATCCGTGTCGATGTGCACGTCGGCCTCGGCGCCGGCAGCCTTGGCGATAGCGGTGACCGATTCACGAATCCGCGCATGAAGGTCTCGGCGCACTTCTGGGTCGAGGGCGCGGATGGTGCCTTGCAGCACCACTTCATCGGGAATCACATTGCCGCGGTTGCCGCCGTGAATCGCGCCGATGGTTACTACCGCTGGCGCTGTGGCAAGGTCTGTACGGCGACTGATCACCGCCTGCAACCCCATGATGATCTGCGCGGCGGCAACGATTGGATCGATTCCGAACCAAGGCGTTGCGGCGTGGGTGCCTTTGCCGCGCACAGTGATTGTCAAGGGGTCGGCGCTCGCCATGGCGGCGCCGGGCGTGTAGGTGATGTGACCGAGCGGGTCGGGCGCCACGTGCAGCGCGAGGATGGCCTCCGGTGCCGGATTGTCAAGCACGCCCTGACGCAGCATCTCGGCCGCGCCGCCGGTCTCGCCGGAAGGCGCGCCTTCTTCCGCCGGCTGGAAAATGAGCACCAAGGTGCCCGGCAGGGCATCGCGCATGTTCGTAAACACTTGCGCGGCCCCCATCAGCATCGCCGTATGGGCATCGTGGCCACAGGCGTGCATGACGCCGACCTCCTTGCCTTCCCACTCCGTCGTCGCGGTGGATGCGAACGGCAGGCCGGTCTGCTCGGTGACGGGCAGCGCATCCATGTCTGCCCGCAATGCAAGCACCGGCCCGGGCTTGGCGCCGCGCAATACGCCCACGACGCCGGTGTGCGCGATCTTGGTGCGCACCTCGAAGCCGAGAGACTCAAGATGTTCGGCGACGATGCCGGCCGTGCGAAACTCGCGGTTCCCGAGTTCCGGGTGCTGATGGAAGTCCTGCCACCAGCGGATGACATCAGGTTCGACGGCCTTGGCGTGATCGGCGATCATTGCCAGGGCCGTCGATCAGTGCCGAACCAAGCTGGCAGCACTCGCTCGCAGGCCGCAGCTAGGGCAATAAGCGCTCGATCGCTATACGGCGTGCCGACGAGTTGCATCCCAGTCGGCACACCGCGCGGACTGAATCCTGTGGGCATCGCCATCACTGGACAACGCCCCACCGCATTGAAAGGATAGGTCAGGAACCAGCCCTTGTTGGCATCCACCTCTTTGCCGTTCACCAAGCACTGATCGCGACTATAGTCGAAGTCCGCAGCAATCTCAGGGTTCGCTACGGTGGGGCAGATGAAGGCATCAACATGGGCCAGTATCGCGCTGAGCTGTTGCCAGATTCTATGCGCGCATTCGTTCGCCCAGCTTAGCTGTTCGGGCCCGACGTCACTGGTGTGCGCCAGATGCCAGCGCGTGTAGTCGCAGAGCGCTTCGGTGTGCGCCGGTGTGTCGTGGTGTTCGCGCAAGTTTTTGCGTAGTTCGGCACCCGCGACCAGTCCTTGCTGAATGCGCGCCATTTCGATGACCCAGTCGCCAAGCTGCATCGTCATCTCGACAACCTCCGCACCCGCGTCCTCAAGACGCCGCAGCGTCTCCAAGGCATTGTCGCGCACGCACGGGTCAAGTTCGTAGAAACCCATATCCAGCGAATAGCCGAACTTGACACCGTCAAGGGACTCAATGGGTGCCGAGTGCGCGTCGCCCGGCAATTGCGAGGCGATGTCGTTCGCGTGCGGACCAGCAACAACCTCGTACATCAACGCCAAATCCGCGACATGACGCGCCATCACCCCATGGTGGCAGCAGGGATCCAGATTGTAGGGAAAAATCTCCGGCACTCGTCCGTGGCTTGGCTTGAACCCCACGATACCGCATTGGCTCGCGGGAATGCGGATCGAACCGCCAAGGTCGGTGCCGTTGGAGAGTGTCGTCATGCCAGCCGCCAGCGCCGCCGCGCCACCGCCGGTCGAACCACCCGGCGTGAACGCCGTCGCCCAGGGGTTGCGCGTCACCCCCCAGAGGCGAGACCAGGTGTAGGCGGCGACCGAAAACTCAGGCGTGCAGGTGCGTTGATGGATGATCGCTCCGGCTGCTATGAGTCGCGCTGCCGCCGGGTCTGTCGATGTCGCAACAGCGTCGCGAAGCAGCAGCGATCCGTTGGTGGTCACTTGGCCTTCGATGTAAGTCTCGTCCTTGATCGCGCAGCTCAAGCCCTCAAGCGCGCGCGCTTCTCCGTGCGCATAGGCGTGCTCGGCCGCTTTTGCGGCGGCGAGCGCCTGCTCATCAAAGGTGAAAGCGAGTGCGTTGACCTCATCGTTGACCGCTTCGCGCCGGGCGATTTGCGCCTCCAATACCTCGACCGGCGACAGCTCTCGGTTGCGAAACGCTGTCAGCAGGTCGAGCGCCGATGCGTAGCAGAGATCTTCAAGCGTCATGTCTTTTCCGCCAAGACACCAGCACCATAAGGCCGATGCCGATGATTGCGCACACGGCGCCCAGCCAGAGTACTGGCTGATAGCTGTTGCCATCGGCGATCCAGTAGGCCGCCAAGGGCGGGCCGATGATCTCGCCGATCTTGAACGCGGGCGAACTCAGCACGATAAAGCGCCCGGACGCATCGACCGCATTGAAAGTCGCCATCAGCGGCGGCAGCACGAAACTCCAGAAGAACTGGAACACGATCGTGGTCGCGATGTACAGGACGAGCGCATTGTCGGGCGTCATTGCGGCGAGGCCAAAAAAGGTCAAGAGCATGACGACAAGGGCGAGTAGCATGGCGAAGGTGCGGCCCGTATACCGACTCACAGCGGGCGCAACGACAGAGCCGAGAATGCTGATGAGGTAGCCCCAGCCGATGATCTCCGCGACCTTCACCGATGCCAGCCCCGCCGCGACGCCCATGCGCTCCATATAGCCCCAGACAGCGGAGATGGCGATGTAGAGAAACACAGTGCCGAGAAACGCCGCCGCCGCCGGTGCGCCGATGTCAGCAAGCCGCAGCGAGACGGCATCCCGCGCCGCTGCGCCGCGGCGCGGGAATAGCCAAGCACTCAGCAGGAACGCGAGAAGAAGCCAGGCATTGAGGTACCAGAAGAAGGCGTTGAATCCGTGCACGTCGATCAGGCCGGGCAGCACCTCAAAGCCGATGAAGCCAAAGGCGACTTGCGCACTCACCGTCAAGCCGAATGACCAATCGGGATTGCGCGCGTCGCCGAGCGCGGCGAGCGATACGGCGTAGGCCGCTCCGCAGCCGAGACCAGCGAGCACCCGCAGGCTGTAGAGAAGAGCGAAATCGCGTGCGAAGGCGCTGGCGAAGTTGGCGACGAGGAACACGCCCAAGCCGACCAATACCATGGTGCGCCAAGATAGGCGGCGCACCCAGACAACGGCGCTGGTGCTGGTGATGAAGACGCCGACCATGTCCGCCGACGCGAGAAACCCGACCTGCTGAATGCTAAAGCCAAGCGTCTCGGTCATCGTGCCAATCCACAGCGGCAGCAGAATCAGCACCGAGGCGCCCATGACGGCCACCAAGATAATCGCGGCCATGGCCGTCATTCTCGGGGAATGTGACCGTTCGCTTGCCGGTTGTGGTGAGGTCGCCACGGAAGGTGATTTGAATGCCGATGACAATCGCAGGATGGTACCCTA
>JAPOTJ010000033.1 GCA_026709225.1 Gammaproteobacteria bacterium
GCGCCTTGCCACAGCCCTTCTCCTGCGCGCTGAACCCACACTTATTTATGGGACAGGACACTAGGTGCGACGAGCTTCGGTGTCCCTCAAGATCGGCAACGGGTCTTCTTCGTTGGATTCCGGTCGCGCGCCACCGCTCGGAAGTATGTTGCTCCGTTTGGGGAGCATAGCGCCCAGAAAGACCTGATCTCGGAAAAATCCACCATGCTAGGCGCTAGAGCGGCACTCGGTTTGCCGGACATTGGCTTTGACAATTGCGCTCCGACGTTGCGGTCTGGATTCACCGGGCCGCGCAAGACGACAAGCGTGCTGAACAGCCGAGCGAGTCAGAAGGTCTGGGGCGATTTGAAAATTTGGCCAAACGGCGTTCAGAAGTCTCGGCAGGCCGCGCTGCAGTTCCCGCCTGAGAACGGACATTTCAGGCTGTCAGTGCAGGACTGTGCGCTTTTGCAGGGGTTCCCCAACGATTGGCGCTTTGCGGGCGCTGTCTACCAAGTGCTCGGGCAGATCGGTAATTCCGTGTGTCCGCCAGTGGCTTACGCGGTGGCGAATTCAGTAGCCGATGCGCTGGACGCTCGGACGCTTCGCGAAAAGGCGCAATCGACCATTCGGCGTGCGGCGTTGCAGGCGCTTTTGTAGCGCTCCGTCAAACTCTTGGACATTTGCTTATAGCCCCCAGCATTCAAGGTCATCGGCAATCATGACCGGGCCTTGATAGTGCGCCTCGATTGCGTTCAAGGTTTGTGATTCGCGGCCTCGGGTTCGGGCGCCGCGTGCGCCGAGGATGAGCATTCGGACATCAGCGCTTGCCGCGATGCGTCCGATCTCCGATGGTCGTGCGAAAGCGTCGTGCGAAGCCCCCCGCGCTTCTTCTGGCACGCCGAGATTCGCCACCAACGCATCAGATCCTCTGGCGAAGCCTGTCATCAAATCCTTCTGGTTGCTGAAGTCGCCGGTGAAGGTGATGGATTGCTCGCCGAAGCTGATGCGCCATGCGAGGCCGCGCTCATCGCCGTGATCGACTGGGACTGCCGCAGCGTGGAACTCGGCATTGCCGAACTCGGCCCAGCGCTTGCGGCCGACGGCGTTGACCGTTCTCATCGCAGGGCGCTGCCTTGCGAAGGAGACGCCGGCCAAGGACGTGAGGAAGTCGGGATCTTCGCCAAAAGGCCCCATGAGCGTCAATCGCTTTTCCCGATCGCTTGCCCGCAGGAATGCCCACAGGTCTGAGGTGTTTTCGCGATCAAGATGGGTGATGGCGATGGCATCGAGGTCTTTGATGTCGGCGTCCGACTCGTCGAAACGAAGCGCGGCGCCATGGCCAGCATCGACGAGCAGCTTGGCCTTGCCGTCCTTCCACACGAGATAGCTGCTTGAAGTTGAGGTGTCCGCATAGCGAAGCGCGCCTGCGCGCAGCACTTGAACCCACACGCCTTCTTCGCCGCAAAAGGGCGGCTCAAGGATGGCGCTTGAGGCGTTGTTGAACATCATGCACAAGAGCAGGCAGCAGACCCGGGCTAATTGCTGATTCATCGTTGTCAGTTATGTGGGGAGCAGTGCGCAGTGTACTTGAGGCGCTGCTTACAACTTATAATCGCAGAATGAATACACGATTGATCAAGTTGCTGCCGGTCATTGGCCTTCTCTGGCTGACCAGCTGCGGGCAGCCGCAGGCCATCGAACAGGCCAGTGCGGTGCATGATCGCCTGCCCGAAATGCGCATGCGCGTGCGCACCAGCGAGGTGGCCTATGCAAGGCTCGACTTTGATCAGAGCTTCACCGGCATCGTCGAGCCATTTCGCGAAGCCATGGTGGCGGCGGAAGTTGGCGGCAGGGTGGTGGCTCGACGCATCGAGCCGGGCGATACCGTGAAGTCCGGGGATGTGCTGGTGCGGCTTGATGCCGCGAGGCTCGCCATCGCGCGCGACCGGGCCGCCGCCGCTCGCGCATCACGGGAGGTCGAGCTGTCCGATGCGACGCGCGATATGCAGCGCGGTCAGCGTCTCTTCGACACAGGCGCCATCAGCGACAATGAGTTTGACGACTTGGCGCTGCTCCTGGAGAAGGCGGACGCGGCGCTCGACATGGCCGACGCCACCTTGCGGGATGCCGAGAAGGACCTTGCGGACGCAGCCGTGCTGGTGCCATTTGACGGACGCGTCGAAGTCGTGCGCGCGCAGGTCGGCGACTATCTTGTTCGCGGCCAGCAGGTCGCCAAGCTCGTCGATTTTTCCAAGGCGCGGATCGGCATCGGGGTGACAGCCGGCCAGGCGGCGAGCCTTGAGACAGGGCAGCTCGCGCGTATTGGGGTGGAATCCGTCCAAGCCGGTGTTCTTGATGGCGTGATTCAAAGCATTGGCCGCTCGTCAAGTGACACTGGGTTGTTCCCTGTCGAGATATGGGTTGAAGGGGAGAGTGCCGCGCACCTGCGTCAGGGCATGGCGGTATCGGTTGACCTTGAGGTGCGACCGGACTTCGAGCACCTGCTGGTGCCGAGTGGCGCTGTTCTCCGCCGTCGAGGCATCACGCACGTGTTTCGCGTTGACGCCGAGCAGCGGGCGCGGCTCGTGCCAGTCGCGACCGGCTTGACGGCTGATGGGCGGGTGCAGATATTGCGCGGCCTGTCTGAAGGCGACGAGGTCATCACCGAAGGTCAGTTCGCACTTTCCGACGGTGCGCTGGTCGATATCATTCGGTGAAACCTGTCATCGCATTCTTCGCCGAGCGCAGATTACTCGTCAATCTGCTCGCGGTCGGCCTCATCCTGTTCGGTTACATGTCGGCAACAGGCATTCCCCGTGAGTACCTGCCGGCGGCGCGCTCGCACATCATGTTTGTCAGCGCTGAACTACCCGGCGCGTCGGCGCGGGACGTCGAGTCCAAGGTAGTCATTCCGATTCAGGAAGCCATAGAAGAAGTCGATGGCGTGGACTCCATCGAGAGCACTATCTCCAATGGCAGCGCCTACGCGAGCGTTGAGTTCTTTGTCGATTCGAGTGAAGAGGAGCTCGATCAAGCTGAGCGGCGTCTGCGCGATGCCATTGAAGGCATCACCGACTTCCCGCCCGAGATGGACAATGAGCCGAAGATCGAGCGGCTGAACCCCGCCAAATGGCCGATGGTGCAGATCGCCCTGTCAGGACCGGAGGCGCCGCTCGCGGCTGCCACGCGCATGGTTGAACGCGCCGTCAAGAGCGTGCCGGGCGTTGCCCAGGCTGAGGTGGTCGGCTTGAATGATCCGGAAGTGCGCGTGCTCGTCGATCCGCAAAAGGCGACCGAGCAGGGCGTGACCATCCTCGAAGTCGTGGATGCGGTGCGGCGTCGCAATGTGTCCAACACCGGCGGCGTGCTTGAGTCTTCGAGCAATCGCAACCGGGTGGTGTTGTGGAGCCGTTTCCATGCGCCCGAAGAGGTTGGCGAGACGATTGTGCGCTCGCTGCCTGGCGAGGCGGTTGTTCGCGTCTCGCAGATCGCTCGTATTGAAAGCGGGCGCGAGGATACCGGACTGATCGCTCATACCGACGGGGCGCCCGGCGTTACCATCTACGCCATCAAGCGCGACCACGCTGACGCCATTGACGCGGTGGACAGCGTCAAAGCTGCGATCGATTCGCTCGACCTGCCAAGCGAAGTGAGCGTCGATCTCGTGGACGATCGCGCCTTCTATACCGAGAATCGGCTCAATCTCATGCTTGTCAACGGTGCCTACGGCGGCTTGCTGGTGGCCTTGGTGCTGCTCTTCTTCATGCGCGGCGGCGCGGTTGTCTGGGTGTGCGCGGCGATTCCTCTGGTGTTCTTCGCCGCGATTGCGCTCATGCCGGCCTTCGGCATGACCTTCAATATCTTTTCGCTCACGGGCTTTGTGATCGTCATCGGCATGGTGGTGGACGATGCCGTGGTGGTGGCCGAGAACATCGACACCAAGCGGCGTCTTGGTTTCTCGTCGGGCGATGCAGCAATCGCCGGCACCAGTGAAATGGTCAAGCCGATCACCGCCGCCGCGTTGACCACCATGCTTGCCTTCACGCCGCTCTTGTCGATGGGCGGCCTGATCGGCACCATCATTTGGCAGATTCCGGCGGTGGTGGTGGCGGTGCTGATATTCTCGCTGTTCGAATCGTTCTTTGTGCTACCGGCACACATGGCGCATCGCACCGCGCGGCAAGCAAGGAGGTCACGTGCATCGAATGCGCGCGCTCGCGGGTTTGATCGGCGCGCTGTGATGGCCAGGCTCGAATCGCTGTATGCGAAGAGCCTGCGATTTACCATCCGCCGTCGCGTCTTCGTGGTGCCGGCATACTTGCTCCTACTCGTGGCGGTGTTCACGTTTATTCGTCCGCTCTTGGAAATCGAGCTGTTCTCGCAGCAGGACGCGACCGTCTTGTGGGCGAAGGTCTCGACGCCAATCGGCACGCCGATTGAGCGCACCGAAGCCTTGGTGCTCGATCTCGAAGCGCAGGTGGCGGACATCGCCAAGTCCGACCTCGAGTCCGTATCGGCGCGCATCGGCCATCAGTCCACCGAAGACAACAACAAGACGCGCGGTGACGCTGGTAACGAAGCCTTGCTGACACTGGTGTTCGACACGCTTGGTCGGCAGCACACCAACGCTGAATGGATCGGCATTTTGCAGCGCGAGCTTGAAGTGCCCGAAGATACGAGCGTGATCTTTCAATCGCAATACCTCGGGCCGCCGACCGATCAACCCATCACGGTGCACTTCATGTCCAACGACGACGAAGTGCGGCGTGCGTCCGCGGCGCGTCTGCTTGCTCACTTGCGAGACTACCCTGATCTGGTCGAGCTCGAAATCGACGAGCGCCCTGGCACGCCGCAGGTGGAGCTCAATCTCGATTATGAGAAGCTTGCGCTCGCCGGACTTGATGCGCGCATCGTCGCCGATACGCTGCTGGCCGCCTTTCACGGCATCGAAGCGAGCGAGCATCGCGACATCGAGGACACCACTGGCATCCGCGTAATGTTCGATCCGGCTTCGCGCAGCGACTTGGACGCATTGATGGCGACGTTCGTCAGGTCGCGAAGCGGCGATCTTGTGCCGTTGCGCGATCTCGTCAATCCCGTCGAGCAACTTGCCTCGGATCGCATTTTTCATCGCGACGGCGTGCGCACGACCACCTTGCGCGGCAGCTTCACGCCGGATTCAGATTTTTCCGCGGTCAGCTTTGCGACCTATTTGGAGCAAAGCCTGTTTCCGGCGTTCGATGGTGTGCCTGGGCTCGAAGTCCGGGTTGGCGGTGAAGCCGAGCAAACGCGCGAATCCGGCAGCGAACTTGGTCAGGCGGCGCTGCTTGCGGTCGTCGGCATCGGCCTCGTCATCTGGCTGCTGCTGGGCTCGCTTCTTCATGCCTTGAGCGTCATGATTGTGATTCCCTTTTCGGTGGCCGCGGTGATGTTCGTCTTCTGGGCGCACGGCATCAATTTGTCGGTGACGGCCTTTATGAGCATCGTCGGGCTCGCAGGCGTCGTCGTGAATGCATCGATCGTGATGCTCGATTCGGTCAACCGCCGTTTAAGCGAGGCACCGCCGGAGGCTGACAAGCGCGAGCTGGCCATCGATGCCATGGTGGCGCGGCTGCGTCCGATTCTAATCACCACCTTGACGACCTTTGGCGGCGTCATGCCGACCGCCTACGGCATCGGCGGCTATGATGCGATTGTCAGCCCGATGTCATTGGTCATTGGCTGGGGTCTTGTCATCACGACATTCGTGACGCTGTTCCTCGTGCCAGCGCTCTACACCTTCGCCGAAGACATGAGCGCCGAAGACATGAGAGCGTTTGTCGGACGCAAGTCGTAGCTACGGCGCGAACTCGCGCAAAATCGCCTCCGTATGCTCGCCGAGCTGCGGACAGTCCGATGCGAGCGCAAGCGGACGGCCTGCAAATCTCGCCGGGCTGCGCACCTGCCTCATGCCTCCCATGTGCGCGTGCTGAGTCACTTCGATGCTCTCATTGACAGCGACCTGCGCTTGATCGAGCGCTGCCTCGCGGGTCAGGCACTTGCCTGCAGGCACGCCCTCGGTGTGCAATCGCTCGATCAACTCGCCAATGTCGAACGATGCGAACGCGCGCTGAAGAATCTCTGTATAGGCTTCGAAGTGCGTGAGCAGCGATTCGATGCTTGCGAACCGCTCGTCCTCGCTCAAATTGGGCTGGCCGATGGCGCGATGCAAGCCGAATCGCTGACGTGGCGTGGCCGCCGATATGGTCAGAAAGCCGTTCTTGGCGCTCACCACGCTAAGCGCATCACGAAGCTCGGGTGCGAAATTCACATCGTCATCGAGCAGCGTGTGGTTCATAAACCCGTCGGGAAACATGAAGAACAGTCCCGCATCGAGCATGGAGAGATCGATGTGCTGGCCTTGTCCGGTTCGCTCCCGGTGAAGAAGCGCGGCGGTCAAGGCTTGGCAGGCGGTGAGCGCCGTGACCTTGTCGCAGACGAGGTTCTGGATGAGTTCGGGCGTTTCCCGGCCTTGGATGAAGGTGAATCCTGCTTGCGCTTGGATGATCGGGTCGTAGGCGGGCACATCCTTGAGCGGGCCTTTCACGCCGAAGCCGGTAACGGCGAGATAGACGAGGCGCGGGTACGCGCGCCGCAAGTCGTCGCTGCCGAGTCCGAGCTTGTCCATCACGCCGGGACGGTAGTTGGTGATCAGCACATCGCAGCCAGCGACAATGCGCTTCGCCGCTTCGATGCCGCCCGTGCTCTTGAGGTCGAGCACCACTGACTCCTTGCCGCGGTTGCAATTTGCAAAGAGACCGGAAGCGCCACCTTTTGAAGACCCCATGTGGCGCATCATGTCGCCAATCATGGGCGGCTCGACCTTGATGACCCGCGCGCCTTGCTCCGCCGCCATCATGCTCGCAAGCGAAGCTGTGATCATGCTGGCAAACTCGACGATCGTGATGCCCGCGAGCGGCAGGGTGTGTTCGGATTCGCTCATGTGGAAGTCTCCGTGGCACGGGGGCGCACTTCATCGGGCATGCGCCAATCGCCGCGCGGCGATAGGCTGACGCTGCCGACTTTTGGCCCCGGCGGCAGGGTGGTGCGCTTGTACTGCTGTGAAAAGAAGCGCTGGCGGAAGAGCGCCAGCCAGCGCGCGATTTCCTCCGGCGCATACGCGCCCGCAAAGCTGCGCTCGGCGAGGATGCGTGTTTTTTGTTCGGAGAAGCCGCTGCGCATCAGATGGAACAGGAAGAAGTCGTGCAGTTCATAGGGGCCGATGATCTCTTCGGTCAACTGCCCGACACTGCCGTCCTCTTTTGGCGAGGTCAGTTCAGGGCTGATGGGCGTGCTGATGACGCGCTGCAGGACATCCTTGAGCGCAGCATCTGCGTGCCGCTCCGCATAATATTGAATGAGGTGCTTGACCAACGTTTTCGGCACCGAGGCATTGACCGCATAGCTCGCCATGTGATCGGCGTTGAAGGTACACCAGCCAAGCGCGAGTTCAGAGAGGTCGCCGGTACCGACCACGAGTCCGTCAACCTTGCCTGCGTAGTCGAACAGGATTTGCGTGCGCTCGCGCGCTTGCGCGTTCTCGAATACCAGGTCCTCGTCCTGCTCGTGTCCGAGGTTTTCTAGGTGCGCCGAGACAGCGGCGTGGATGGGTATTTCGATGAGATCAAGCGCGAGCGCCCCGGCGATCAGCGCAACCGAATCTTGTGTGCGCGCGCTGGTGCCCGGGCCGGGCATGCTGATCAGGACGAGATCCGTGTGCGGTCGCTCGTTCATGTCAAGCGCGCGCAGGCATACGAGCAGCGCGAGTGTCGAGTCGAGACCACCGGAGACGCCGAGCACGAGGCGCTTCGAGTTCGCGGCCATGATGCGGCGTGCGAGGCCGGTTGCTTGAATGGACAGTATTTCTTCGGCGCGCTCCCCGAGGTCGTCGCCGTCCGGCACGAACGGCGTGCGCGCATAGCTGCGGTGAATGTCGGCAAGCGGCTGCGCATGGATGTCGGTATCGATGTGCGCATAGCCATGCGGACGGCGAGCACCAGCAAATGTCGCATTCCGCGCGCGATCATGGCGCAGCGCCTGCCAGTCGAAGTCCACCATGAGATGCGTGCCTTCGAGCATGAAACGCTCTGACTCGCCGAGCATCAGGCCGTTCTCCGCGGCAATCAAGTGTCCGCCGAAGACGAGGTCTTTGCTCGATTCGGTCGGTCCGCTCGAAGCATAGAGCAGGCCGCAGATGCGGCTCGCGCTTGCCATGCGCACAAGATCTCGGCGGTAGCTGCATTTGGCGACGAGCTCAGGACTTGCCGACAGGTTGAGGATGATTTCGGCGCCGGCAAGCGCGTGTCGGTTGCCGGGCGCATCGGCAATCCACAGGTCTTCGCAGACCTCGATCGCAAAGGCGGTCGGTCCGAGTGAGAATATCTGGCGCGGAGCGATCGAAAAACGCCCAAGCACGGGATGCGTGATGCGCGCGTCTACATCCTCCCCGGATGCGAACCAGCGTTGTTCGTAAAACTCGGCTGAGCTTGGGATAGCCTGTTTGGGAACGCCGCCTCGCACCTCCCCGCGCGCAATCACAAAAGCGCAATTCACAAGGCGCCCGTCAGCGAGCAGCCACGGGGCGCCGGCCACGAGCGCGCAGGAAAGCTCAGCTGTGTCCGAAGCAAGCCGTGCGATGGCCGCCTCGACAGACTCTTGCAACTCGCGCTGCATGAACAAGTCTTCGCAGGAATAGCCGGTCAATGACAACTCAGGAAAGAGCACAAGCGATGCGCCCGCATCGGCAAGCGTGCGGGCAAGGCGCGCATGAATACGCGCATTGGCGTGCGCATCGCCGAGCGCGAGGCGCGGCGAGACGGCTGCGAGTCGAACATACCCGAAGTCCGAGAAATCTGTTTCTTCGTCCGTGCTCAACTCGTTAAGCTCTCTTTATTGAGGGTGCTATTGTGAATATCGGTGTATACTCGCAATTCCTTGGGTAGGAGACCTAACCATGCCTAGATTAGCACCCTTTGTTCTCGTCGCTCTCTTCGCTTTGCCAGCGAGCACGGCTTTTTCGGATACCTTTTATTCGCCTGAAGAAGCTGAAGGCCGATGTGTGGCAGAGTGGCGGCAGAGTGCCGCCAAGAGTACATGCGGTGGCAATGCGGACGGAACCGGCGAGGCAACGGTTGATCAAACTGAAACCGCAGTGACAGGCTGGATGACGCTGCTTTGGTTTTTAAGAGACCATGTTTCGTTAGATTGCTCAGTCAAGGCGTATTGCCAGTACAAGCGCACTGAGCGTGCCGGCTCAACTGTACGAGAGATCGCCGAGTACCGACTCCAAAACGCGAGCGGGTCGCCGACTGAGCTGAAAACTTTGCGCAACTGTCGCGGCTACTTGAGATTCGGTAGCTGCTAGCAGGACTGTGACAAGGCTCGCAGTGTGAAACTGCGAGCCTTGCCGCTCCGCTGACAAAATCTACCCCCCTGCATGAGGGGGCATGCTGCGCTCGTGCGAAGCGAAGCTGCATTCATCAGCGTGATAGTATTCGTCGTTTACGCCACGAGAAGACGACGAAGCCATGAACTTCGAGTTCGACGAAGAACATAATCTATTGCGCGATCAGGCAGCCCGCCTGCTTGCCGACAAATCTGACTTTACGGAGGTGCGCGCCGTCCTTGAGGGCGAAGCGTCCTACTCCAAATCACTCTGGGATGCGGTCGTCGAACAGGGCTGGACCGCAGTCGCCATCCCCGAAGAATATGGCGGTCTCGCGATGGACCGCCTCGCATTATGCGTGCTCGCCGAAGAACTCGGTCGCGCCGTCGCACCAATTCCCTACTCATCCTCGGTCTACCTTGCCACCGAAGCCTTGCTGATGGCGGGCTCGCAGGCGCAAAAGGAAGCCTGGCTGCCGAAGCTTGCCGCGGGCGACGCCATCGGCACCTTCGCGCTCGCCGAACGACACGGGCGGCAAACACCACAGCTCATTGAAACGCGCGCTGCGAGCGGCACCTTGACAGGCACCAAGCTGCCCGTGGCCGATGGCGATGTCGCGGACTTCGCGATTGTCGTGGCGGCGAGTGACAAGGGCGACGGTGCGAGCCTGTGGATCGCTGATTTGTCGGCGTCCAATGTCTCCAAGTCGCCGGTCACGACGCTCGACCCGTCAAGGTCGCATGTGCAGCTTGTGCTCGACGGCGCGCCCGCAGAACCCTTGGGCGCGGACGGCGAAGGCTGGGCGCTGACGCAAAAGCTCTTCGACCAGGCCGCTGTGCTCTTTGCTTGGGAGCAGGTGGGTGGCGCTGACAGGGCGCTCAATATGGCGCGCGACTACGCCATGCAGCGCTATGCGTTCGGTCGCCCAATCGCAAGCTTCCAAGCGATCAAGCACAAGCTTGCGAATGCCTATGTCAAGAACACGCTGGCGCGCTCGAATTGCTATTACGGCGCGTGGGCGCTCGACACGAACGCAGCCGAGCTTGCCGTCGCGGCGGCGACCGCGCGCGTCAGCGCGACGCAAGCCTTCTACTATGCGTCCAAGGAGAATATTCAAACGCACGGCGGTATGGGCTTTACATGGGAATTCGATTGCCAATTCCTCTATCGACGCGCGAAGCTCTTGTCGGTCAATATCGGCAGCGAAGCCGCGTGGCAGGAAAAGCTCATCACCGCCGTTGAGCAGAGCAATTTGGCCGCCTAACGCCTCGACCAGCAAAGAAAAAAGAGAGACACGCAATGGATTTCAACGATTCCCCAGAAGAAGCACGCTTGAGAGAAGAAGCGCGCAAGTGGATACGGGCTAATACGCCGACCGACCAGGAGCTTGCGGGCCTCGATTACATCGCGCAATCCAAGCTCTGGCAAAAACGCAAGTACGATGCTGGCTGGGCGTGCATTCGCTGGCCAGAACAGTACGGCTGCCGCGGTGGCTCGGCGATGGAGCAGGTCATATTCGGCCAAGAAGAAGGCAAGGTTGGCGAACTGTCCGGCGTCTTCGCGATCGGCCAAGGCATGGCGGGCCCGACGATGATGGCCTACGCATCGGAAGCGCAGAAAAAGCGCTACCTGCCGCCACTCGCAAGCGGCGAGGAAATCTGGTGTCAGCTTTTTAGCGAGCCAGCGGGCGGTTCTGACTTGGCGGCCCTTCGCACGACCGCCGTGCGCGACGGCGACGACTGGGTGATCAACGGCCAGAAAATCTGGACATCAGGCGCCCACTACAGCGACTACGGCATTCTCGTGACGCGCTCGGATCCGGACGTGCCGAAGCACAAGGGCCTGACCTATTTCTTCCTGTCGATGAAATCCCCGGGCATCGAAATCAAGCCCATCAAGCAGATCTCGGGCGATTCCAACTTCAACGAAGTCTATTTCAACAATGTGCGCATCCCGGACTCGCAGCGCCTCGGCGAAGTCGGTCAAGGCTGGCAGGTGTCCATCACCACGCTGATGAATGAGCGCATGTCAATCGGCGCCGGCGGCAGCGGCGCGAATTTCAAGCGCGTCTTCGACCTCGCGCAGAGCACCTATATCAACGACCGCCCAGCGATTGAAGATAGCGCGGTGCGTGCCAAGCTCGCTGACTGGTATTGCCAGGAATCCGGCCTCAAGTACACGAGTTTTCGCACCATGAGCGCGCTCTCAAGAGGCGCAACGCCCGGTCCGGAGAGTTCCATCGGCAAGCTCGTCGGTGCGCCGAAGGCGCAGGAGATGGCTAATTTCGCCATGGATCTGATGGACATGACCGGCGCTATTCGCGACCCGGAACTGACCGAGCAGGAGGCGCTCTTCCAAGAGGTGTACATGGCGATTCCCGGCCTTCGCATCGCGGGCGGCACCGACGAGATCATGGCCAATATCATCGCCGAGCGCGTCCTCGGCATGCCGCAGGATATTCGCGTGGACAAGGGCGTCGCGTTCAAGGATGTGCCGACATCGGCCTCGTCGGACGGTCGCGAGCCAGCGCGGGTCTGTGCCTGAGATGTCGCGTTCAAGGATGTGCCGACATCGGCCTCGTCGTGATGGGCATCAGATAAGACCTTCCCTGGGAGCCTGCGCCGTAGGAAGTTGCGTAAGCGAAAATGGCGCTCGCTACCGGCGAACTTCGAGACGCCGACGACGCATGTCCATGTCCATGTCCACAATCATCCTCCAATGGTCGCGGCTTCACCTCCTGTTCACCCTCATGTAGCGTTGGACAACTCTCACGTGAACGGAGAATGGAAAATGTTGCTAAGATGCGTTGTTTATCTGATGCAGCCGCGCCGAATGCGGCATCATAACGACCATCATGCCACGCCAAAAGACACATAGCGGCGCCGCCAAGCGCTTTCGCCGCACTTCAAACGGCTTCAAGCACCGCGGAGGCCATCGTAATCATAATCTTTCAAAGCGCAGCACACGGCAAAAGCGTCAGTGCCGAGGCTTGAAACCACTTGCTTCGGGCGATGAAGTCCTCGTCCGCCAACTCTTGCCCGGCAAGGCGCGCTGAGTTGAACATAGACAAGAAACACGACAAGAGAGACGTATCGTCATGCCACGAGTGAAACGCGGTGTCACGCGACACAAGCGACATAAGCGCATCCTTGATCAAGCCAAGGGCTATCGCGGCGCTCGCAGCCGCAGTTTTCGTGTCGCCAAGCAGGCAGTGATCAAAGCTGGCCAGTACGCCTATCGCGACCGCCGCCAAAAGAAGCGCCAATTCAGAGCCTTGTGGATTGCGCGTATTAATGCCGCCGCGCGTCAGCACGGTCTGTCCTACAGTCAGTTCATACACGGATTGACCAGTGCGGATGTAGGACTTGATCGCAAGATCCTTGCTGAGCTCGCAGTGCACGAGCAGGAGGCGTTCGCCGAGCTGGCGGCCAAGGCAAAAGCTGCCTTGGCCTCTTAGAAGATTACGCCGTAGGATTCGCGGCTGGCACGGCTATGCTCAGCGCCCCTTGCTCGCGAACTGAGATAGCTTCGCTTCACTCACCGCACCCGAGGGACCGTCGGATGTGCGAAGGCACTGTCCGAGTGCGGTGCGCCCGATGACCCTGCCAGTCTCCGAAATCGAAGCCTGCGCACTTGAAGATGTCGACAAGGCTGACACGCCATCGAATTTGCAACTGGTTCGCGCAAAGTACCTTGGACGAAAGGGCTTGCTGACCGTGCGCCGGCGCGCCCTCAAGTCCCTGCCCGTTGCGTCCCGCGCCGCCCTCGGTCGCGAAATCAACGACTGTGCGAACAAGATATCGCAGGTGATCGAGTCACGCATGGCAGTGCTGAAGCAGCGTGCTATCGATGACGCGCTGCGCCGCGAAGCGCTTGATGTGTCCCTACCAGGTCGACGCCAATCTAACGGCAGTCTGCACCCGTTGACGCAAGTCATGCATCGAATTGAGGACATCTTTGTCGGCGCAGGATTCGATGTCGTGGAAGGCCCTGAGATCGAGACCGACTACTACAACTTCACCGCGCTCAATATCCCTCCCGACCATCCTGCTCGCGCCATGCACGACACCTTCTATCTCGACGATGGCGGCAAGGCCGAGCTGGTGTTGCGCACTCATACATCGCCAGCGCAGATTCGCACCATGGAAGCCCGCAACCCCCCGCTTCGCGTCATCAGTCCAGGGCGCGTCTACCGCCGCGATTCGGACATGACGCACAGCCCCATGTTTCATCAGGTCGAAGGCCTTGCCATTGACCGTGATCTTGGCCTTGCGCACTTGAAGGGCGTGATTGGTGACTTTCTCAATCGATTCTTCGAAAAGCGCCTCGCGGTGCGTTTCCGACCCTCTTACTTTCCATTCACCGAGCCTTCCGCCGAGGTTGATGTGCAGTGCGTACACTGCGGGGGTGAAGGCTGTCGATCCTGCAAATACACGGGCTGGCTTGAGGTCATGGGCTGCGGTGTCGTCAATCCGCGCGTGCTGCGCATGGGCGGTGTGGATCCTGACGCATGGTCGGGCTATGCCTTCGGTTTCGGCGTGGATCGACTCGCCATGCTCTACTTTGGCGTGGCCGACTTGAGGCAGTTCTACGCGGGCGAGCTCGACTTTCTCGCGCAGTTCGACCGGCTCTAGCCGCACAGGAAGACGATCACCATGAAATTCAGTGAATCATGGTTGCGCAGCTTTATCGAGCCTGAGCCAGCGCTTAGTAGCGAGCAGCTTGGCGAACGCCTGACCATGCTCGGTCTTGAAGTAGATGCGATCGAGCCGGCGGGCAGCTTGCATGAGCGTATTGTCGTGGCGGAAGTGCAGTCGGTTACGCCACTTAGCGAGCGTGCGCCGGCCAATGTGTGTGCCGTGTCGGTAGGCGCTGGCAGTCCGCTACTCGATGTCGTCTGCACCGCGCCGAACCTGAAGGCTGGCATGAAAACAGCACTCGCGCAAGTCGGTGCCGAAGTTGCTGGCCGCCGCATCGAAGCGCGCAAGGTGCACGGCGTGGTTTCGCAGGGCATGCTGGCGAGTGAGGCCGAGATCGGTTTGGGTGATGATGCCGGAGAGATCATCGAGCTCGATGCCTTGAGCGCGCCGGGCGCACGCATATCCGAGGTGCTTGGTATTGATAATGATGCCTGTATCAGCCTTGACGTGACACCGGACCGAGGAGATTGCTTCGGCGTGCTCGGTGTGGCCCGCGACCTCGCCGCATCGCTTGGCGCAAACCTCAAGCTGCCCGAGGTGGAACTACCAAGCGAAACGATCACGACGCGCATTGCAGTACAGCTTGAGGCATCGCAGGCATGCGCGCGCTTTCTATCGGCGGTCTGCGCGGATATCGATCACCGAGCACGATCACCCATGTGGCTGCGCGAGCGCTTACGAAGATCGGGGCTACGCTGCATTCACCCGGCGGTGGACATCACCAACTACGTCATGCTTGAGCTTGGCCGTCCCTTGCATGCGTTTGATCGCGCTAAGGTTGAAGGTGGCCTCATCGTGCGTTACGGTCGCACCGAAGAACAGCTCACGCTCATTGACGGCAAGCAAGTGGCGCTTGATCACGATGCGCTCGCGGTGTGCGACTCGCGCCGGCCGCTGTCGCTTGCGGGCATCATGGGTGACGCGGCATCCGGCGTGACTGCCGAGACGCGCGACGTGGTATTCGAGTGCGCTTGGTTCAATCCGCGTGTGATCGCTCGCACGGCGCGTCGATTGGGGATTCAATCGGATTCATCAATACGCTTTGAACGCGGCGTTGATCCCGGATTGATGGCGTTCGGAATGAGCCGCGCGCGTGCGCTCATCGCCGCAGTGTGCAAGGCGCGCCTCGGCCCGGTGACGGAAGCCACGTCCGCCGAGCACCTGCCACGCAAGGTCTCGCATCGACTGCGAGCATCGCAGGTGACAAGATTGATCGGCCAAAAGATTGCGCCGTCTTTCGTGGAAGAGGGGTTGCGTCGTCTTGGCTTCGGGGTGTCCGCACCATCTATGCCATCGACATTGAACGATGCTAGCTGGCAAATTGAAGTTCCATCGCACCGCTTTGATATTGAAGGTGAAGCTGATCTTGTCGAAGAAGTCGCTCGCTTGCACGGGTTCGAGGCAATTCCGGAAATGCCTTGCGATGGGCTGCGCCGCCCGTCACGGCATGTCACGAGCGTCCGGCGCCTGAGCGAGTTCGTGGCTGCGCTCGGTTACCGCGAGGTGATGAGCTATAGCTTTCTGCCTGCGGACAGCATCGGCATGGGAAACGAGTCGGACGCGCACTTGACCCTGCAAAACCCCATGTCAAGCGATCAGGCTGTGATGCGGCGGAGCTTGCTGCCGGGGCTGCTGCGCGTCCTCGCCGGCAATTTGGCGCGGCATCATGCGCGCGTGCGCGTCTTTGAACTCGGCCGTGTGTTTTTGGAGAAGCATGCCGATGTCAACGCGCAGCCGCTGCGACTTGCCGCTTTGCATTGTGGTGATCAATGGCCGGAGTCCTGGGGGCAGGCACGGCGCACTGTGGATTTCTTCGACATCAAAGGCGATGTGGAGCGTGTGCTTGCGCTCAATGGATGGGACGGGCACTCGATTGACTGGCAACCGAGCCTTGATCCCCGGTGTCATCCTGGGCGGAGCGCTTCGCTCTGCCTCAATGGCGAGCATATGGGGATCGTGGCCGAGCTACACCCCCATCTGTTGCGTCAAGCCGACATTGGTCTGCCAGTGTGCTTCTTTGAAGTCAATGTCGATGTCCTTGCGCGCAGGTGCGTTGCGACATTCGAAGCGCCGTCAAAGTTCCCGCAGGTACGGCGCGACATTGCGCTACTCGTCAATCGAGATCTGCCAGTCTGCAAGCTGCTTGACATCGCTCGCCAAGCGGGCGAGGCGCTTGTGTGCGAGGTCGACGTATTTGATGTCTACCAAGGCGAAGGCGTTGATGCGCATGACAAAAGTGTTGCAATTCGATTAACATTTCAATCGCCTGAGCGAACCTTGCGAGACGAGGAAGTGTCATTGCACATGGAACGAATACTGGCGGCACTCAAGGACTCGTGCCGCGCTCGCCTGCGCGGCACGTCACACCGATAGGTGCGCTCAGATACAATTGATGTACCCGGGGATGAGACAGTGAACGAAGACGCGACGCTGACGAAAGCAGAAATGGTGAATCGCTTGCACACGGATCTCGGATTCAGCAAGCTTGAGGCGAAGAATTTGACTGAGAGCTTCTTCGAAGAGATCAGCAAAACGCTTGAAAACGGCGAGGAGGTCAAAATCTCAGGATTTGGCAACTTCGTGCTATGGAACAAGCGTG
This sequence comes from Gammaproteobacteria bacterium, assembly GCA_026709225.1. Lineage (GTDB taxonomy): Bacteria > Pseudomonadota > Gammaproteobacteria > Pseudomonadales > Azotimanducaceae > Azotimanducus > Azotimanducus chitobiosivorans. The sequence goes on from JAPOTJ010000033.1 coordinate 16,706, forward strand.
CGCGCCTCGGACGCAATCCGAAGACAGGGGTGCCCACGACGATTACCGCACGTCAAGTGGTGACGTTCAAAGCGGGCAAGAAGCTCAGGAACCGAGTTCGCCGAGGGCACAGTGATTCCGCATGACCGCGTCCATATGTGTCGTCAAGACGACTGACTGGCGATCATAAGCGATGTCTGATCCTGAAGAAATCTATGCAGACTCGCCGAAGGCAGAAAGCAAGCTTGAGCCGGTTCCTGACAAGCTGTATTTCACGATCGGCGAGGTCAGCAAGCTGTGCGAAGTGCCGGCGCATGTGCTGAGATACTGGGAACGCAAGGTGCCGGACCTGTCGCAAGTGTCACGGCGCAACAATCGCCGCTACTATCGACGCGAGGATGTGGTCAAAGCACGGCGCATTCGGGCGCTCATCTATGAGCAGGGCATGACCATTCAGGGCGCGGTGCAAGCTCTGAACGCGACTCATGCGGCAAATGCGACCAGCGCGACTGTCGCATCCGATACCGCGGGCAAATCGCGTCGAGAACCGACACGCGGCGCTATAGGCGCCATAGAGACCAGCGCAGGCGAGAGTGGCGGACGGGTCCTGCGGGAAGTGTGCGAATCGCTCAAGGAAGTGTCGCGAATGCTGTCGAAGGGCTTGCGAAGGTCTGATTAAGGAAGGTCTGATCAAGTCTACTTCGCTCAGCGCTTCACTTATTGGCACATCGAAATCGACTCGCTTACACTATCGTGACCGAAAAAATCAACGAAATCCCCTCCACAACCACGTGAAGCGCCCTTCGGGAGGCCCTCAGGCGTGCGCTGGCTGCGTCATTCCTCATCACGTGGGGCCTGCCACGCTTCTTCGTCACTCCTTGCCAGCACACGCCTGATGGCCTCTGAGCTTTGCAGACTTAATCAGACCTTCCCTAAGTCTGTAAAGCTCCCGAAGAAGACCTCATCAAGCCTTGCCTTTCGCTCGCGCGCTCACTGCGGGTAGAATAGAACGCTCAATCGGGACGTAGCGCAGTCTGGTAGCGCACCACACTGGGGGTGTGGTGGTCGCAGGTTCAAATCCTGTCGTCCCGACCAGAGACGCGCTGTGAGTCAAAGCCAAGCCCGCAACAAGAACATAAGCAACGACAATCGCCACTTTGAAGCTGACTCGTTTCTGCGCAACGTCAGCACCAAGCCGGGTGTCTACAGGATGCTCGACGGCGATGGCAAGGTGCTCTATGTCGGCAAGGCGCGCAACCTCAAAAAGCGAGTGGCGAGCTATTTTTCGAACACTCGATTGCCGAGCCGCACGCGCGCCATGGTGCGGCGCGTTTGCGATGTCGAAATCACCGTCACCATGAGTGAAACCGAGGCACTGCTATTGGAGCAATCGCTCATCAAGCGTCTGGAGCCTCCCTATAACGTCATTTTTCGCGATAACAAGACCTACCCCTTTATCCATGTCTCCAACCACCCCGAATTCCCGCGCCTGAGCTTCTACCGGGGCTCGAGAAAGGTGCCGGGTCAGTTCTTCGGGCCGTTCCCAAGCGCGCGCGCCGCTCGCCAGAGCCTGACCATTCTGCAGCGCCTGTTTACGCTGCGCACCTGCGAGGACAGTTTTTTCGAGCATCGCACGCGGCCGTGTCTTGAGCATCAGATCAAGCGCTGCAGCGCACCGTGCGTCGGCAAGATCGACGCCAAATCCTATGCCGAAGACACGGCTCAGGCGGTGATGTTCCTTGAAGGTCGGAATCGCGCCGTGCTCGACGAATTCACCGATGCCATGCATCAGGCGTCGCAGCGTCTCGACTATGAGACGGCCGCGCGCAGGCGCGACCAGATTGCCGCGCTGCAGCAGATTCAGGAGCAGCAAGGTGTGTACACGAGCGACGGCGACCTTGATGTGCTCGCCGCGCGCACCGAGCATGGCATCGCGTGCGTACACGGCGTCTTCGTTCGCGGCGGATTGCTGATCGGGCAGAAGACTTGGTTTCCGCGCGATGCGCTTGATCAGACCAACGAGCAGATGCTTGAGACCTTCGCCGCGCAGTACTATCTCGGCGGCGCTGGCATGGACATCCCGCAGCTCATTATTACCGAGCATGAACTCGAAAGCGGTGCTCTCCTCGCTGATGTGCTGAGCGACCAAGCGAACAAGAAGGTGCGATTCACCAGCCGTGTGCGCGGACGCCGGCGTCGCTGGCTCGAACAGGCCGCCGAGAACGCCGCCGCCCAGCTCAAGCAGCGCCTGTCGCGCAAGCAAACCCTTGTTGAACGCATCCTAGCGCTCCAGGACGCGCTCGGGCTCGACGCGCTGCCGGACCGGCTCGAATGCTTCGATATCAGCCATGCGTCAGGCGAAGCCACGGTTGCAAGCTGCGTGGTGTTCGATGGCAACGGACCGAAGAAGTCTGACTACCGGCGCTTCAACATAGAAGGCGTGAAAGAGGGCGATGACTATGGTGCTTTGCGGCAAGCGCTGACGCGACGTTTCGCGAAGCTTGCGCGCGGCGAAGGGCAGATGCCGGGTATTCTTGTGATCGACGGCGGCCCGCGTCAGGTCGATGTCGCGGTGCAGGTGCTCGCCGAATATGGCTTGACGTGCGACGAAGGCGGTATTGTGATCATCGGCATCTCTAAAGGTCCCGGCCGCAAAGCCGGGCTTGAGTCCTTCACGCTCGGTAGCGGAGCTGCGCTGCCTCTCGATCCGCATAATCCGGCGATGCACCTGCTGCAGCACATTCGCGACGAGGCGCATCGGTTCGCGCTCCACGGGCACCGGCAGCGCCGACAAAAGGTGCGCCGCGAATCTGTGCTCGATATGATTGCGGGCGTTGGCAGCGCGCGCAAGCGCAGCCTGTTGCAGCATTTCGGCAGTCTCGCGTCGCTCAAGGGCGCGAGCGTCGAGGAGGTCGCCAAGGTGCAGGGCATCAGCCAGTCGCTCGCGGCGCACATCCGAGAGCAGCTGGAATCCGCGTAAAACCTTCTGCATGAACTGGCCCGAACTGATATGAACTTGCCCAATGCATTGTCCCTCACGCGGCTCGCGGCGGTGCCGCTGCTCGTGCTCGCGTATCTGCTACCGTTCGGGTGGTCCGGGTATCTCGCGGCGGGCATCTTTACGCTCGCGTCCTTCACTGACCTGCTTGACGGGTATCTTGCGCGCAAGCTCGGTCAGGAAAGCTCGCTCGGTGCGTTTCTTGATCCGGTCGCCGACAAGGTGCTGACCAGCATCGCCTTGGTGCTCTTGGTCGGTGGGTACGACACACTTTTGATGACGCTGCCCGGCATCATCATCATTGGGCGAGAAGTCTTGGTGAGCGCGCTGCGCGAATGGATGGCAGAGATGAATCGGCGCGGTATTGTCCGCGTCTCGGTGCTCGGCAAAGTGAAAACCGGCATGCAGATGCTCGCTATCATCATTCTTTTGTTCGCCGAGCCTCGGCTCGATCAGACGCTGGCGTTGATCGGCTACGGCCTGCTGGTCGTGTCGGTGGTCTTGACCCTGTGGTCACTGCAGCAATATCTGCGCGCCGCGTGGCCAACGCTGGTGTCGGAGCGCGTCACGCGCGCTTCAGAGTGACACGTATGTCCTGACCAGATTGACGAACATCCGTGACATGACCGCGAATCGCGTCTGACATGCGTTCGATTGAAATATCGGCAAGCGCACGTGCGCTTGAGCCAAGAAACATAGGCGCAATGTAGACAATCGCCTCGCTCCATAGGCCGGATTCGATGAAGCGTCCGGTGAGCGTGCTGCCCGCTTCTACGAGCACTTCATTGCAACCGCGCGTGGCGAGCGCATTGAGTAGCCTTGTCAAGCATACGGTGTCATGCCCTTCACCTAGGTTCAAGACTTCCACGCCGCGTTCGCGCCATGTCGTCGCCGTTTCTTCATCAAGCTCGCCTGCTGCGATCACGCATGTCGCCGGGTCTTCGAATACCAAGGCGTCCGGCGACATTTCCCCTGTAGAAGAGACCACTACTCGAAGCGGTTGACGCACAGTGCCGTCGAACACGTAGCGCGTATCGCGCACAGTGAGGCGCGGATTGTCGCATCGAACCGAGCCGGCGCCAGTGATCACCGCGCAGCTACGCGCTCGCCAATACTGCACATCCTTGCGCGACGATTCGCCGCTGATCCATTGGCTCTCGCCGCTCGCCATGGCGCTTCTGCCGTCCATCGACACGGCCATCTTGATGCGCACGAAAGGCCGTTGATGCTGTATCCGATGCAGGTAGCCTTGATTGAGCGCCATTGCCGCGGGAATTCGCGCATTGACCACAGAGATGCCGGCGTCGCGCAGGCGCTTCAGTCCGCGCCCTTTCATTCTTGGGTCTGGGTCCACGAGCGCGCTGACGACGCGGGTGATGCCAGCCTCAATCAACGCTTCTGCACAGGGGCCTGTGCGCCCGTGCGCGCAGCAGGGCTCCAGGCTGACATAGGCGCATGCCCCTTGCGTCTCTTGTCCTGCCTCTTCGATGGCGAAGATTTCGGCGTGCGGGGCGCCAGCGCGCATATGGGCGCCGCGGCCGATGACGCGACCGTCCTTGACGAGCACGCAGCCGACCCGTGGATTTGGGGTTGTCGTGTAGAGGCCTTGGCGTGCGAGATCAATAGCCGCCGCGAGATAGGCTTTATCGACTTCCGAGAGCGCCAATGCGGAGGGGGTCGGGTAGGATGCTCTGCGCGGTCAAGATTGCCCGACATCCAGCTGCCGGATCTCTTCTTGAAAGTCGCTGACATCTTGGAAATTACGATACACAGAGGCGAATCGCACGTACGCCACGCTGTCCAGCGCTTTGAGCATTTGCATGATCATTTCGCCGAGCTCGCGCGATTCAATCTCACGTTCTCCGCTCTTGCGAATCTGATCCATGACGTTTTGCAGGAGCTCGCGGCGCTGCTCTTCTGAGACAGGTCGTTTCTCAAGGGCGCGCGCTATGCCAGCCATGAATTTGGTTTCGTCGAAAGGTTCGCTGCAGCCGTCGCGTTTGCGCACCCGTGGCAGGGTGAGCGATGCCGTCTCATAGGAGGTGAAGCGGTTGCCGCACTTGGCGCATTCGCGTCGCCTGCGCACTTCGGCGCCCTTCGCGACGAGCCGCGAATCAATGACGCGCGTGTCTTCAGATTCGCAGAAAGGGCAATGCATGTCACAGCTCCGTCACATCCATTGCCAGAGCTGTTTTCAAGGTGTCAGGCGGCACACGCTTGGAGGTCTGTCGCTGCATGGGCGCCGTCATACACGGGGAACGTGCGGCACAGTCCCGTCACCTTGGCGGCAACGCTCGCGCACATGTTGTCGTTGCCCAAATCTTCAAGTACGTCGCACATCCAGCTGGCGATGAGGCGCGCTTCGCTTGTCCCCATGCCGCGGCGGGTCATGGCTGGCGTGCCGATGCGTAGGCCGCTCGTGACGAACGGGCTGCGCTGCTCGCCGGGCACTGTGTTTTTGTTCACAGTGATGCGCGCACGCTCAAGCGCGGCATCGGCGGCCTTGCCGGTGATGTCCTTGTCACTGAGGTCAACGAGGAATAGGTGGCTGTCGGTGCCGCCGCTGACGATCTTGTAACCACGCTCGTGGAAGACAGACGCCATCGCCCGGGCATTGTCGATGGTTTGCTGCTGGCGCGCTTTGAAGGCGTCGCTCATCGCTTCGAGGAAGCAGACGGCTTTGGCGGCGATGGCGTGCATGAGCGGTCCGCCTTGCGAGCCTGGAAACAGCGCCGAGTCGATTTTTTTGGTGATGTTGGGGTTGTGGCGAGCGAGCACGAGGCCGCCTCTCGGTCCGGCAAGGGTCTTATGCGTGGTCGTCGTCACGACATCGGCGTGCGGCACAGGGTTCGGATAGACGCCGGCAGCGATCAATCCCGACACATGCGCCATGTCCACCATCAGCAGGGCATCGACATCCTTGGCGATTTCGGCAAACTTGGCCCAGTCCGCGGTGCGCGAGTAGGCTGAAAAGCCAGCGACAATCATGCGCGGTCGAATCTCGTTCGCGAGCTTCGCAAGCGCATCGTAGGCGATCAGTCCGCTGTTCGGGTCCACGCCGTAGCTTGCAAACCGATACATGCGCCCCGAGAAATTCACCGACGCGCCATGCGTGAGGTGTCCGCCTTCCTGCAAGTTCATGCCGAGCACGGCATCGCCCGGCGTGAGAAGCGCGAGATAGACCGCAGCGTTGGCTTGCGACCCGGAATGCGGCTGCACATTGGCGTAGTCGGCGCCAAACAGCGCCTTGGCGCGGTCGATAGCGATATCCTCGACGCGATCCACATGTTCGCAGCCACCGTAGTACCTGCGCCCGGGATAGCCTTCCGCGTACTTGTTGGTTAGGACGCTGCCTTGCGCTTCGAGCACTGCGCGGCTTGCATAGTTTTCAGAGGCGATCAGCTCGAGATGGTCTTCTTGTCGAGCTCGCTCATCGTCAATGATGGCGCTGATGGCTGGGTCGGCATCCTGGAGGGCGGGCATGGTCGGCATGGAGTGTGAAGAACCTCTTGCTGAAATTGGAAGAGTCGTGTGGCACGCGAGTCGCAAGCTCGCTACATTATACCCTCTCGCATTCGTTACACTTCGGCGAGGCGATCAATTGCGTCTTTGAGCGAAGCGACGCTGTGCAGCGCCATGCCGCCAATCGACTTCGAGCCTCGTGGCATGTTCGCCTGCGGTAAAAGCGCCGCGCGAAAACCTTGCTTGGCGGCTTCCTGCAATCGCTCTTGGCCGTTGGCGACGGCTCGCACTTCGCCAGTGAGCCCGACCTCGCCGAAGGCGATCAATCCGCTCGGCAGCGGCTTGTCGCGAAAACTCGAAAGCACCGCGAGAATGAGCGCGAGGTCCGCGCCGGTTTCATTGATGCGCACGCCGCCGACAAGATTGACGAAGACGTCTTGCGCGACGAGCGAGACGCCGCCGTGCCGATGCAGCACCGCAAGCTGCATGGAGAGGCGCTGCGGGTCGAGACCGAGCGCGATTCTGCGCGGATAACTGCCTTGAATGTCATCGACGAGCGCCTGTATTTCCACGAGGATGGGGCGCGTGCCCTCCCACAGCACGGTGATGAGACTGCCGGGGGAGACGGTATCGCTTCGCTGCAGAAAGATCGCCGACGGGTTGGCAACGCCGCGCATGCCGTGTTCGGTCATGGCGAACACGCCGAGCTCGTTGACGGCGCCAAACCGGTTCTTCACACCGCGCAACAGCCGAAAGCGTCCGCCCGCTGGCGATTCGAGCATCATCGAGCAGTCGATGATGTGCTCAAGCACTTTTGGGCCCGCCAGATTGCCTTCCTTGGTGACGTGTCCGACGAGCATGAAGGCCGTGCTCGAACGCTTGGCGAGCGCCGTGAACAAGGCTGCGGCTTCACGCACCTGCGAGACGCTGCCCGGCGTGCCCTCGACCGATTCAAGGCGCATCACCTGCACGGAATCGATGATGACGAGCTTAGCGGCAAGCGTTTCGATGAGCGATGCCACGCGCTCGGCGACGACTTCCGAAGCGACGCGCAGCTGGTCGGCGTTGAGTTCGAGGCGTTTGGCGCGCGCCGCGAGCTGTTCGAGCGATTCTTCGCCAGTGACGTAAAGCACGCTGCGGCCTTCTCGGCAGAGCGACACCGCGACCTGCAAGAGCAGGGTGCTTTTGCCAGCACCCGGGTCGCCACCGATCAGGCTCACCGAGCCGGGCACGACGCCGCCGCCGAGCACCCGATCAAACTCGGCAATGCCCGACGCGAACCTCGGTGCCTCGGAGATATCGACTTCGGAGAGCTTGCGCACTTCGGCCTTGCTGCCCGCATAGCCAATGCGCGCTGAGCCGCGCGCGCCCTTCACGCTGCCGAGGCGTACTTCCTTCAGGCTGTTCCACTCGCCGCATACCGCGCACTGCCCTTGCCATTTGGGGTGCTCTGCGCCGCAGACCTCGCAGACATAGGCTTTCTTTGCGGCTGGCATGGCGAGGTGCGGACGCTTAGTATTGCGCCTCAACGGCGCTGGCAGCTTCTTCGTAGTCGCCGCGCTCCAACGGCACAAAGCGGCCGATCGCCCGCTGAAATTCAAGCGTGATGGCGCCGGTGGCGCCCGTCCTGTGCTTGCCGATGATGAGCTGCGTTTCTCCGAACTCATCGCCGCCATCGTCTTGATCGACCTTGTCGTGATGCACGAACAAGATCAGGTCGGCGTCCTGCTCGATGGCGCCGGAATCGCGCAAATCCGCCATCCGCGGCTTCCTGTCGGTGCGGCTCTCAAGTGCGCGATTGAGCTGCGACAGGGCGATCACCGGCACCTTCAGTTCTTTGGCGAGCGCTTTCAGCGCACCGGAGAACTCAGCGACCTCATTGACGCGCTGCTCATGCCGGCGTTCAGAACGCATGAGCTGCAAGTAATCGACAACGATCAGGTCGAGCTTGGTGGTGCTCGCGACGCGGCGGGCGCGGTTGCGAATCTCCTGCGAGCTGAGCGCGCCTGTATCGTCAATGTAGAGCGCTTGGCTGCGCAGCAGATTGACGGCGCTTGTCAGGTCGTCCCACTCTGTACCGCGCATGCGGTCTTTTCGCAAGCGCTTCGAGTCGATGCGCGAGAGCGATGAGAGCAGCTTGGTCAACAGCTCGTCGGCGGACATTTCCATCGAGAAGAACAGCACGGCGCCCTTGTCCTCGCGCGCCTGCATGATGATCTTTTCGACAAAATTGAGCGACATGGTGGTCTTGCCAGACCCTGGGCGGCCAGCGAGAATGATGAGGTTCTCGGGCTTGAAACCATCGGTGATCCGATCAAGGTCGGGAATGCCGGTGGTGAGACCTTGGCCGAGGCCTTCTTCCTTGCCGATGCGCTGATAAAGGTCGTTGACCATGCTGAAAATGATGCGCGGGCCTGCACCTCGTTCTTGCCCCTGCTGAATTTCGTAGATCTCATGCTGTGCACGGTCAAGGAGTTCGGCGCTGCCCTTGCTGGTGTCGGCGGCGAAGTCCGCGATGTGTCGCGCTGCGGCCATGAGCCGGCGCCGTACCGAATGCTCTGCGACGACCTTGGCGTAGGCAAGCAGGTTGGCGCTGCCGGTGACCGCCCAGTAGAGCTCTTCCAGATAGTCAATGCCGCCAGCCTTATCGAGCCGCTCCGATTGCTCAAGTGCTTCCTTGACGAGCACTGGGTCGAACGGCTGACTGGCGTCGGCAAGGCTTTTGATCGCCTCGAAAATGAGTTGATGCGCGGGCAGATGGAAGTCGCCCGCGAAAATCTGTTCGGAGACATCGAGCCACGCCCTGTTGTCCTGCATCAGCCCACCGAGGAGGCTTTGCTCGGATTCCTTTGAAAAAGGCAGCGGTTTGCGCTGTGAATCTTCCAATGTACGGCATCTATGATTTTGCAGGGATTTCGCCCAGATAGAAGGTCAGCGACCAGGATTCGAGCGTGCCGACATCGCCCGCGGCCGCGTCAATCACTCGAAGTGTCCAATCGCCGAGCGGCGACTCGCCGTAAAAGGCATTGCTCAAGAGCTCCCAGTCGAGGTCTTCGTTGTCCGCGAGCACATCATTGAACGGCGGATTCACAAGGCTTGTCGTGCCCGAAGGCGAGACCAAGTAGATACCGAGATCGTTAGTGAAGGGGTGGGTGATCGAAAACTGCACAACCACGCTCTCGACCTTGAGGGCATCGTCGAGACCGTTGACGTTGACGCGCTGACGAACGCCGCCGCCTTGATGATCCGGGATATTGACCGCTTCCCTCACTGCAAAGACATCCATGCCGTCTCTGAACGTCCCAAGGCTGTCCGGCGCGTGCGTTGCGGCGAGGGCAAGCGCGGCATCGACATCGATAGCGCCAAAGCCGTACCAATTGTGGAAGTGATAGCCGGCGGCATTGGTGATCCACCGGTGGCGAAGCACTGCCGCTTCGCCGCCGAATCCGATCTTGACTTCGTCGATGTCGGCATCAAGTATCCGTGCAGAACGCGCCAGAATGTACTTGACATCGCGCCAGGTAAAGTCGGGATTGGCTTCGAGTAGCAGCGCGACGGCGCCGGAAGCGCTGGGCGCGGCAGCGGACGTGCCGGTAAACGAATTGATATAGTCGCCGTGCGGATTCTCATTCGCAGGGATGATGCTGTTGGCATCGTAGCCTTGGTTCCTGCCCATTTGGTCGGTGGTGATCTGGCCGGGATGCGCGATGCCCCACTGACCGGCTGGCGCACTCACCCAGAGGGCGGAACCGGCCGATGAATAGCTCGACTTTGTGTCATCGGCACGGAATGCACCGACTTGGATGATGTATGGCAAATTGCGCCACGGGTCGGTGTTCGCCGATACGCAGCCAATCTCCGCATTGATATCGTAGTCTTCAAAGACAGGCGTGACGGTGACACCGTCGCTGCCCTCGGTTTCGCCGACCCTCACCTCGTCCCTTCGCAACATGGAGTTGCAGCGGTTGAATCCGTTGCCGCCGGCTTGGATGTAGAGGGCACCCTTGCCCGATCGCAGGTTGCGAACGCCGTGCTGGAAAAGTTTACGGTCTTCTGGAAGCGTCAGGTACTCGCCGCCAAACAAACCGAAGCTCATGTTGAAAATATCGACATCACTTGAGTTGGGCCGATTGCTGCTGCCGCCAAGCGAGTCGGAGGCCGAGTCTGCTCGTCTGGTTGAAAGGAAATTGTAGGCTCGCAGGCGCACATCGGGCGCTACGCCGCGCAGCCCAATGCCATTGTTCGCGACGGCACCGATAATGCCTGCGACACTGGTACCGTGATCGCCGAAGGTTGCGAGGAAGAAAGGGTCGGTTTCGAGGCTGCCGCGCCAACTGCCTTGATTGAAGTTGAACGAGGTGCCTGCTTCCACGTTCGCCGCAAGGTCCGGATGACAAATTTCCATGCCGGTGTCGACTACAGCGACACGAATCCCCTTGCCGGTCGGCCCGTTGTCGAGCGTCTCCGTCATCCGCAAATCTGCGCCTTCAATGCCGCCCGTGCGAGCGTAGGCATCCTGGCCGGTGTTCGCGAGATTCCATTGCGCGGGGCGGAGTGGATCCTCGATGCCGGGCGACTGATTGCGTTCAAGATCTGGGCAGCGGACGCGAACGCTGCCATCACCTTGGATGACGAGCCCGCCGCGGCGTTCCGCCCGGCGCACGCCGGGCGCTTCCTCTGCGGGAGAATCCGTCAGTATGATCGCGTAGTAGGTGCCCGCGCCGGGAAAGGCGTCGAGCGCGACGCGAAAGTTTGAAAGAAAGTTACCGCCGGGCATGATCGGTGGCAGGTCGATCACCTCATAGAAGAGTCGTCGGCCTCTGAAGTCATTGCGTGTGCTCGCCCAGAAGCCGAGCTTGGTGGACGAGGTCTCGGCCGAGCCGATATTGTGGACGGACGCAGAGAATGTCACGGCGTCACGCTCGATGGCCGGCCCGTGAAAGGACACGTACAGCTTGCCGTAGATGTTGTCCTTGGTGTTTTCGAATAAGGCGCCTTGATCGGTGAGGGCAAGGCTGACCGAGGCCGAGTCGCCAGCTTCGGCATTGCCTTCGATCGTGCCGAGTGCAATATGAATCGTCTCGTCCCCTTCGGCTTCAAAATCGCGAATCGGCGAAATATGCAGGCTCGCCGTTCGGCTACCGCCTGGGATGCGTACTTGGCGCTCGGAGAGCTCGAAGTCACCGCCGAGCGTCGCGCTGCCAGTCGAGTTCAAATTGACCAGCACGCCTGTGTCGCGCGTTTCTGCGAGCGCCACGGTCAGTTCGACGGAGGCGCGTTCATCCCACTCGTCTATCTCCGTGATTTCGGACTCGGTGCCCTCGGTGGCGAGTGTCAAGCTCACTTCAGTAGGTGGCGGCGGTGGCGGCGGCGCGGTCTGTTCGTTCGAGCCGCCGCCACCGCCGCTGCAGCCGATGAGCGTGAGCGTTGCGAGTGTCGCAAGCGTTTTGAGCGAATACGGCCGGTCCTCACATCGCCCCCTACATTGGCACATACAGCGGTCCTTGCAACTGAATGGTGGCGCTTGTGACGCTGCGCGAGGCGCTGAGTTCGGCAGCGGCTTCGGCAGGGTTGACATCGTCCGGAAGCGAGATCAGCGCAAACCCAAGGGCTTCGTAGATTTTGCCGCCGGTGCCGCCCGCTTGCGCCACCACCGTATCGAAGTCGGCGTAGTCGTCCATTTCAATGCGAAGGCTCGGCAGGACGTCGCGAAAGCGTCCTTCCTTGAGGTCGAAGGCAAGGCGCCGCGCGGGGCCGTCAAGCGCGACATGCACTTGATGATCCTTGCCTTTATGGCGCGCCCGGTAGACGCGGAAATCGCCCTCAACGACAATGCTCATGCGCGTGCCGGGAACGCTCTCCACCTGTTCGGACAGGATGGCGTTGGCTGGCAGCACGAGGACGTTCGCGCCCATGGTCCTAGCGGGCATGAGGGGAGATTGGGCGTGCGCCGAGATGGCGAGCAGGACGAGTCCGATTAGCCCCAAGCGCACACTGGATCGGGCGTGGGTTGTGCGTTGCGGATGGTTCATTGCGTCACCCTCCAATAGACGCGGAAAGTATCGCATATCGGGAAAGCGTTTACGGAGAATAGCGCCGGGCGGCGCTTAACCCTGTGAGGATTTCGTAGCCGATGGTGCCCGCGAGGGCGGCAATGTCATCGAGTGGCTTGGCAGCGCCAATGAGTTCGACCCAATCGCCGACTGCGAGCGTTGCGTGCGCGGTGACGGCGATGGTCGTGAGATTCATGGAGATGCGCCCGACAATCGGATAGGTTTCGTCGTCTCGATAGGCTTCACCGATGTTTGAGAGCGCTCGCGGCAGTCCGTTTGAGTAGCCGATGCCCACGGTGGCGACGCACGAACCGCGCACCGCCTTGAAGGTCGCGCCGTAGCCGATGCTTTCATCGCTTGCGAGTGTCGAGATTTGCAGTACCTGTCCTTCGAGTGTGGCGACTGGACGGAACGGATTGTGCGCGTTCGCGTAGGGATTGCCACCGTAGAGGCCGATCCCGCAGCGGCACAGGTCGCCGCGTGTTGCCTCGCCGCTCAGCGTGCCTCCCGTGTTGCCTATGCTCGTCGGGATACCCGGCAAGGCATCGCGTACTGCTCGGAAGCGGGCAAGCTGTGCGGCATTCATTGGATGCTCGGGCGTGTCGGCGCACGCAAGATGCGTCATGACGAGCCGCACGTGAATACCAGCGATGTCGCCGGACTTGAAGGTATCCCAGCGAAAGCCGAGCCGAGTCATGCCTGTGTCGACTTTGATGGCCGCAGGCGCATGGCTGCCCGCGACACGCCGCCAGATGGCAACCTGGACATCGCTTGACAGCACCGGAATGAGACCGGCGTCAAGGCAGTCCTGCGCGTTTTCGTCTGTGATACCTGCGAGAACAAAAATCTCTGCATCGGCGAGTGCGCTCTGTAGCGCAACGCCCTCGTGGACTTCGCTGACAAAGAACTGCGTGCAGCCGGCCGCCTGCAATGCGATCGACACAGGCACCATGCCAAGGCCGTAGCCATCGGCCTTGACGACCGCCGCACAGCCAGACGGCGATGCCGCGCGAGCTAGCAATGCATAGTTGTCTTGCAGCGCGCCGAGGTCGATGCGCAGGCGCGCATGGCTGTGTGCGGTATTCGGCATAGCGGGCATACGGATCGTATCAGGGAGACAGAATGACGAGTTCATCGTGTACTATGGGCCATCTGTTCGCCACGCGCCCGTAGCTCAGGTGGAGAGAGCGTTGGCCTCCGAAGCCAAAGGCCGCAGGTTCAAGTCCTGCCGGGCGCGCCGAGTCGATCAACTGATGAACTCGTTGATGCGCATGACCGCCCAGAACGCAGCGATGGTGCCAACGCCGTAGCCGACCGTCAGGCGCAGAGCATCGATGCCCCAGCTCGCTATTCGCATTCGCCACAAAGCAAGCGCGATCGGTAATGCGAACAGCACCTGACCAATCTCCACGCCGAGGTTGAAACTGAGAAGCGCGGCGAGCGCTTTCGTTTGCGGCAACCCAATGTCGCTCAGGACGCTCGCGAAGCCGAGGCCGTGCACAAGACCGAAGGCAGCAGCGACGCTTGATGGATAGCGCCACGTGAGGCTGTCGTGCCTGTCGCGAATGACCTCGCTCGCCAAGAATGCGACGCTGAGTGCGATGATGGCCTCGACCGGCGGCACCGCAAGCCTCACCAGACCGAGTGCGGCGGTGGCGAGCGTCATCGAGTGGGCGATGGTGAACGCCGTGATCGTCCATAGGATGCGCCGCCAGTCGCGGGCGATCCAAATGAGGCACAGCACAAAGAGCAGGTGATCGATGCCTTTGAAGATGTGGATGACGCCGTAGTTGAAGTAGTCCCACAGGACTCGCGTAAGCGTTTCCTGACGCGGCACCCGCCACTCGCGAATACTCGGAGCCAGCACCGTCGTGTATTCTTCACCTGACAAGAGTCGTAAGCGAACGAGCATATGCGCTGGTCGCGTGAGGCCGCGAAAGTCGAAGCCGATGCTGCGTCCAGAAAGATCGTGCGGACATTCGTATTGGCGGCTGTACGCCGCCACACCAGTCTCCGCGCACGTGTCGGGGAAGCGAACAGGGAATGGCATCGTATTGGTCTGGTGTATCCGCCAGCCGACGCCCGGCGGTGGTGTCAAGCGCACGATGTAGCCCATCGCGGACACTTCGTCGATCTCGACAATGCCGGGGCGCACATCGTCTGCCATCAGTCCGTGCCAGCCGAAGAGCAAGCTGAACGCAAGGTTCGTGACGAGGAAATCGTGTCGGCGTCGCATGGTGGCAATTGTTTCACAGCCGGACGAGTTGAAGTCCTGCGTAGAATGACCATATACATAGCTTGCCGTCAGGACACCCTTGATGAATAGGATTCTTACCTGCTGCCTCTGCTTGTGCGTGGCGCAGACTCTGCCGATGCTGCAAATGGCGCATGCAGCGACTGTCGCTACAGATGAAGGCGAGGCGCTGCATCTCATTGAAGTCCTTGAGATGGCGCTCGCGAGCAATCCGCTGCTCGGCTCCGAAGCCTCAAAGCTGCACTCACTGCGCGCTGGTATCTCAGAAGCCAAGGCAGGCTGGCTGCCGAAAGTGACGGCCAATTACGATCAGAGTCAGTCGAATTCATCCTACATCTACCAGACAGGCGTGACGCGCAACGACGACGATCCATCGACCGTGCAGTCGATCGTCATCAGGCAGCCACTGTGGGATTGGGGCAAGACCAAGGCCGAAGTCGAGTCGGCGCGCGCGAGGTACCGCGCTGGTGAATCGACGCTGTCGCTCGTCGAAGGGCAGGTGCTGATGGAAGCCTTGGATGCTTTTTTTGATGTGCAACGAGATCGTCAGGTGATGGGTGCCGCCGAAGAGAGTGCGCAGGTGATGCAGCAGCAGGTTGAAGCCACCGAGAAGCGCCTTGAGGCGGGCGCCACCATCCTCACGGACGAGGCGCGCGTGCGCGCTCGCCTCTATGCGGCCGAAGGCAAGCGCGCCGAGGCGCAAGGCGCGCTTGCCAACAGCCTTGCCGCGTTTGAACGCGCGACATCGATTGCCAATCCCGGCACCCTGACTGGAATCGTGCCCGACAATGTGGATCGACTCACCGATATCGCCGCGGACGAATGGGGCGAGCACCCATCGGTGATAGCGGCGAAAGCGTCCGAGCGTAGCGCCTATCAAGCCTTCAAGTCCGAGCAGCGGTCGATTTGGCCGGACCTCAGTTTGACTGGGCAGGTACGCAAGCTTGAGAACACCGGATCGTCGTATGTGAGCGAGCTTGAGGAATCGAGCTTCGGTTTCAAGTTCGATGCGCCCATTTATCAGGGGGGTGCCCAATTTGCCCGTGCCCGCAAAGCGCGGGCGCTGTGGGAGAGTGCGCAGTTTGGCGTCCAGGACTCCGAGCGCAAGGCGCGTGAAGGCGCCATTTCCGCTGCACGCACCTATCGCTATAGCAACGAGCGCCTGCGCGCCGCCATTGAGCAGGTACAAGCGAGCGAGCGGGCGTTCCTGCTGATGAAAGAGGAAGTGGCTGCGGCGCGCAAAAGCCTCGTTGATCAGCTTGATGCGCAAAATGAACTTCTGGAAGCGCGTACGAATCTTGCCCATGCCACGCGCGATGCGCACATGGCGGCGTGGAGCGTGCTGTTTGCCTTAGGGCGGCTTGATGCCGAATGGCTTGAAGGGATGCAGGGGCACCTACTGCCTTAAGGAAGGTCTTGCTTTGAATGTGATATGCACAAGGCATAGACACCATGCAAGCACGGTCGCAATCTACCGAAACTGCCAGATGCCGCCTACTTCGAAATGGCGCCGGACTGGCTGTGCGAAGTGCCCTCGCCCGCCACCCGCACCATCGATCTTCGCCCTAAGCGCGAGATTTACGCGCGAGCAGGCGTTCTAGACATGTGGCTTGTCGATCCGCAGGCGCGGTGGATCGAGGCGTTTGAATTGCAGTCGGAGCAGTGGCAGCCGCTTGGCAAACGAGAGGGCAATGACCCGGTCGCGCTACCGCCTTTCGGCGCGGTGCGCTTCAGCTGACTCACCTCGTCTCAGCGTGGCCTGCTCGTCGCATCTTGCGCATGTGCTCGAAAGCGGCACCCGGCCCTTCTCGAAGCCGCTCAAGTAACTTCTCCACGCCTGCTTCGGGCGCGACCTTGGATGTGTCGATCTCTAGATCATAGACCGCTCGGCGATGCACGCGCGCATCTTGGTGGATTGCCGTCCCTGGGAATCGATCAAGACGTGCGGACTCGCGGGCGAGCAGCGTCTCTGGGGCGCAGCGTAGGCCGACGAAGATGACATCGATGCCGTCAAATGCTGCCAAGTAGTCATCGAGGTACGCTGGCTCTAGGCAGAGGTCGTCAATGACGACATTGACGCCCTCGCGCGCAAAGCTCGCCGCTGCGCGTCTCATGCCACGCAGCATTCTCGTGCCAAGATCGCCGAATCGAATTTCCGAGAGCCGCCCGCATGGTGCCTCCACCGGCACGACATTGAGACCGCGCGAGCCGGGTTCATCGTCGCTCGAATTCAAGCCGCGGAAGCAGTTTGGCATGCCGTCGCGGAACTGATCGAGCGCCCAGTAATGCCAGTATTCATGCGCAGTGCGCTGCAAGGCGAGGGCGAGGGTCGTCTTGCCCGCGCTCGACGTGCCGTTCAAGAGGATGATGCGTCCCGATGTCGAGTGGGCGTCCACGCTTTGCGTATCATGCTGTCTGGCTGTGCGCAGTGTAGGAGATTTATGCAGGGAATTCTTGGCATCGCGTGCGTGTTCGGCGTGGCCGTCGCGCTCAGTCGCAATCGTAGCCACATTGGCTGGCGCACGATCATGGCTGGCTTGGGCATTCAGCTCGGAATCATCCTGCTATTTTTCAAAATAGACTGGCTGCATCATGCCGTGCTATCGCTGCAAGTGCTGGTCGATGCCGTTGATGCTTCGGCGCGCGCCGGGGCTGCGTTGATATTTGGCGATCTTGTGAAGGATCAGCCCTTTGATGATGCAAACGCCTCGCCCATATTCGCGTTCAGGGTACTGCCGGTGATTCTCGTGTTTGCCGTGCTGGTCGCCGTGCTTTGGCACTGGCGGGTGCTCATCTGGGTGGTGCGCGGCATCGCCTTCGCACTCGAGAAAAGCCTCGGCGTAAGCGGTGCTGTCGGACTCGCCTGCGGATCGAGCCTATTTCTCGGCACCTTGGAAGCACCGCTTACCGTTCGCAACTATCTCGCCCGCCTCAGTCAGGGCGAGCTCTTCACCGTCATGACCTGTGCGCTGTCGACCATTGCGGGCTCGGTGCTCGTGCTCTACGTCACTCTGCTCGAAGCGAGTGTGCAGGCGCCGCTCGGGCATATCGTCGTCGCCTCGCTCGTCAATGTTGTCGGTGCGATTGTGCTGAGCCGCATGTTCATGCCGCCGGAGCATTTGACATCAGCCGAGTCCGCTTCCGACCCGGGCTATCGAAACACCATGGATGCCATCGCCAGCGGCACCCATGAAGGCGTGCGGCTCGTGGTCGCTGTCGGCGCCATGCTCATCGTGGTCACTGCCCTGGTGTCGCTGCTCAATATGGCGCTCGCTGGCAGCACGGCGTTTCTACCCGCGCCTTTGACGCTTGAAGGCATCCTCGGCTGGCTGTTCGCGCCGCTCGCATGGCTCTTGGGCGTGCCATGGGAAGAGGCGCATACGGCAGGGTCACTCTTTGGCATCAAGCTCGTGTTGAATGAGTTTGTTGCCTACCTGTCACTCTCTCAGCTCGAAGCTGAAGCGCTTAGCGAGCGGACGCGCATCATGATGGTGTACGGACTTTGCGGCTTTGCGAACCTCGCAAGTCTTGGCATCGTGGTTAGTGGCTACGGTGTGCTGGTGCCGGAGCGACGCGATGAAGTGCTGCGGCTCGCGCCGTTGGCGGTCGGTGTGGCGACCCTTGTCAACTGCCTGACAGCGGCCCTCGTTGGGCAGGTGCTGCTGCTCGTATAACGTTACGAGCCCGCCAGCGAAACATTAAATACCCCGGCAAGTCGCGCTGAGTCCATGACGTGCACCAAGGTCTCGGCCTTCGATTCTTCGTGCGGCTGAATGATGACAGGCGCTTCAGGGTTTTCGGCGTGCAGTCGCTCGATGTTAGCGCGCACCGACTGCCAGTCCACGTCGCGCAGGCCGATCAAAATGCGATCGCGGCTCGTGATCTTGATGACGATGCTTTTCTTGTCAGGGTCAATCGTCTTTGGTTTGTCATCCTCGGGCTGATTGACATCAAGGCCAATTTCCTTGACAAAGGTCGCGGTGACAATAAAGAAAATAAGCATGATGAACACCACATCGAGCATGGGTGCCAAGTTGATCTGCTCGTCTTCGTCTTCGGCGGCGCGGCGCCCGAGATGCTGCTTCAATCGACTGCTCCAAATTGATCGCGCTTGCGTTGCTGCGTATGTTACTCGTACCCGCGCGTGTCAAGCAAGATAGATTGGTGTGGTTACGGCGTATACCAGATCGGCGAAGAGTATGCTCGGTCCTGAACCGTCTTCGGCACTTCTTCCGGCAACTCGACGCCGAATTGGACAGCATCGTAGGTGCTCCATCGCGGTCTCGGTATTTCAACCATGCGTGCATAATAGAAGGTGCGCTGTTCGGCATCAAAGTCGGGACCGGTCCAGACGATGGCCAGCTCGCTTGCGCCGATGCTGTTTGTATAGCTCGCAGCCTCGACATCAACGCTTGAGCCGACTGGTGCGAGCGTACCGGTCTCAGGGTCAATCATGCGATCATCCGACCACGCCACATCGTAGATTCGCTCTGCGAGGCTGCCGTCCCGCCGTTGCCAGCCCTTGATGATTTGCACGCGATCGAGGTTGGCGCCGATCGGGTCTTTGGCAGCAAGCACAAGAATGCTCGGCGCTCCGTCTTTCGGTGCGGATGTCAACTCGCCGCCCATTGAACCATAGCTGCTGCGCAAGGCGGGTAGTGAGTCGTGCCGGATGCGGCTCGGAGTCCGCGAACTTGCCCCAGAAATTATCTTCTTCGGTGGTGGTGGAGGTGTTGTGCCCTTCGGTGCTACCGATCAGTCCGAACTTGTAAGGGTTCACGCCAAGCCGCGCGTCAAGGCCGAGACCGATCTTGAGGACGCCTCGTGCGTACTCGCTCGCAAGCATCGAATCTTCTTTTTCTGCGCTCATGCCGATATTGCCCATATCCCAGTTCTCGAAATCGGCGAATTCATCGTTCGGCGAGAGTGTCGGGTGGGACTCAGAACCGCCTTTCACTTGCGTCACTTCATAGACGGGTTCCCAGCGCGCGCTGAGGCGCGCCTACTCGGTGTCGGCCATCGTCAGGTGCGGGAACTGTGTACCATTAGAAAGATTGGCGTTGTGCGGAATAGTGATCGCCTAGCCGGTCTTGGCCTCATAGGCTGCGAGCCAGCGCCACAGGTCGCGCGGGTCGATACTATCCTGTCCGGAGAAGGGCGCCACTTGTCCAGTCTTGGCGAGGTCATCCGCGAACACAACGACGCGGTGCAGGTTGTTGCTGTCACGCATTGCCGTCCATTCATAGCCGGTCAGCGTCGTGAATTTGCCGGTCTCGTAATACTCGTCCGAGGTCTTGGCCACGTCGCGCCAAATCTCTTGCTGCACCGATTTCGAGAACACCGGAATGTCTACTTTGTGATCGGAATCGATACTGTCGCTGAAGTCGAGCACTATTGAGAGCTGATCGCCTGATGTCTGCGCTTCGCGCCAGCGAGCAGCAACATCCGTGTTCATCACCAAGGTGTCATTGATCGTGTAGCGAAAATGGCCACTGAGATACTCGGCGTGATCAGAGACGACGAGAAAGTCCAAGGGACGGCGCAGAGGCACTTGCATACCGTTGTGCGCGCGCAGCGCCTGTCCGCGTGCAAAGCGGTAGGCGTCCGCTTGTGAAAGGTTCATGTTGCCGAGCGAAAAAGCGTCAGGGGAATTGCGTGTATGCAGATGGGTGTCGCCCCTGTACACCTGCATGGGGTAGCGTTCGGCGGATACGCCCAGACAAGTGTCGTCGGGCTCGGCGGCCGCGAGTGGCGCAGCGAGCGCGCACGCGCTTAGGGCGTGTTCACACTATGCCCGCCGACGCTGTTGCCCCCTGAGCAAGAGCCGAAAAAGGTGAATCAC
>JAPOTJ010000031.1 GCA_026709225.1 Gammaproteobacteria bacterium
ATTGGTAACCTCACCCTTGTGAACGGAAAGCTGAACTCGGCTCTCTCCAATGCAGCATGGGACGAGAAGCGAAGCGAACTCTCAAACCACAGCGTACTATTCCTCAACAAATCGCTGGTAAACGAGGGACCAGAGGTCTGGGACGAAAGCGAGATCGCAAAGAGAGCAGAATCTCTGCATCGTGCGGCGGTTCAGGCGTGGCCGTATTGGACAGACCTGTAGCAAGTTCTCATACAACTGCCGCAAGACCATTTCTCGCCACCAGCGTCAACAGCTTAAGCGAAGCCCCGCGAGGGCACTTCTCGCCGCGCTCCCACTGGTTCACCAACCCAGTCGTCACGTTGAGGTAACGGGCGAACACCGCCTGACTCGCGTTCTCGCGCAGCCGGAGCGCACGTATGTCCTCAGGCGCCATCTCCTCAACCGGCAGCAGACACATCTCGTCGAGCGATTTCATCGTCCGCTTCGACATCACTGCTGCTTCGGTCATGCCCTGCGCCGTCTCGTGTACTGAGGCTAGCACCTCGCTCCCATACTGCTTAGTCATCATAGTTCACCTCACTAATCGTTTTGTTCGCCAGCATAGCGTCCAGACCGACTTTGTCCAACTGCAACAGTTCATTTGCGAGTACCCGTAGCGCCTTGATCTCCGTGGCACGAAGGTTCTCCCGGTCATTTTTTGCGAAGCCGTGAACAAAGAAAGCATATTCCCCTCTCCGCAATACTAATACAGCCCGCAGCCCTCGGGATCTGCCTTGGCCTGTTCGTGCGATGCGTTGCTTGAAGATACCGCCGCCGAGGTCGGCATCGACTAATCCGTTTTCGATTCGCTCCACGGCTTCGCAAAGCGCACGGTCACTGATGCTTTTGCGACCTGCGAAGCGCACGAAGGGCTTGGTTTTGAAGGTGCGCAGTTCGCACCTCGTAGGAGTGTTTTTTCATGTGCCGAATATAGTGCCAAGCCGGACACTAATCAAGTCACTGTACCGGCACAGGCGCACTCACTAAGGGCTCTCGCCAAAATAACCTGTTCATTTTGAAGGTCTGGGCGACAGCGTGTAGTTCCATTCGCCGTGGAAGACGTCGCGCCTGATGTCGAGTGCGCCCATCTGCTCGTCGGACACCCGGATGCCGGTCGGGTAGCGGCCCTCGTCGAGTTGCGAACGGATTGACAGCCCTTCCCCTGTGGTGGTGGCGCCGATCAGGTTGACGACGACCTCGTGGCTCACCAGCGGCCGCCCGCGCCAGTTCTGGGTGACGTGGCAGAACATGCGGTGCTCGATCTTGTTCCATTTGCTGGTGCCGGGCGGGAAGTGGCACACGGAGATGCGCAGCCCGAGCTCGTCGGCGAGGCTCTGGAGTTCGAGCTTCCACAGGCGGGAGCGGCTGCCGTTCGAGCCGCCGCCGTCGGCGGTGACCAGCAGGCGCCGCGCGCCCGGGTGGGCAAGGCGCCCCATCCGCCGCCACCAGCGCCGCAGCGTCTCCACGGCGAACGCCGCCGTGTCGTGGTCGACGCCGACGCTCATCCAGCCCTCGTTGGCCGCCAGGTCGTAGACGCCGCAGGGGATCGCCTTGCCGAGGTCGCGGTCGATGAAGTCGTGCACCCCCGCCTCCTCCGGCCTGCCCTTGGGCCGCCACTCCCGGCCGCCGTTGCGGAACGGCCGACCAGCTCCTTCTTCTTCGTGTCCACCGACACCACCGGCTCCCCGAGGCGCTGGAACGCCCGCACGCGCCGGTCGATGCGCCGGAACTGCGCGTCCCGGTCCGGGTACTGGCGCCCCTCCAGCGTCTTGCGGTTGGCCTGCAGGCTGTACCCCAGCTCGTGCAGCAGGCAGTTCACCGTGCGCTCGCTCGCCGGATGACCCGCCTCCCGCAGCCGCCGCGTCCGCTCATCCAGGAACGGCTATCCGGGCAATGAGCGCTCGCTGTTTGATCCGCGGCTCGCAACAATGAAGTCTCAGACAGCTGGAGCGCAGCCTCTCCTCATCCCTTCAGCCCCGCCAAGAATTCAAGCGTCCGCTCGTACCCCTCCTCATCCTCACTCACAATCGCTGCGTTAAGCTCCGTGACACCTGCGTCTTGATAACGCTGAATCCCGCTGCGCAGCGCGTTCTCGTCGCCGAGCACTGCGATATCCGCAGGACCTGCCGCACCCTCGCGGTCGAGCATCGCGCGGTAGCTCGGCAGTTGGCCGTAAATCACGAGATCGCGCGCGGACTGCTCCCTCAAGGCATCTGGCTTCATTGTCAAACCAATCGGCACGCCGGCCACCACCTTTGGGGCGGGCCGACCAGCGCTTTTTGCGCCCGCGGTTATGCCTTTGACGATGTGATTTTCCATAGTTCGAGGACCGACCATCCATGTATTGGTGCCATCCGACAGCTCGCCCGCGATCTTCAGCATTCGGGGCCCAAGCGCGGCCACCACCACGGGCACCGGCTCTGCGCCGGGCGCGTTGAATTGCACGTTGTTGATCCGGTATGAATCGTTCGCCGCCGTCACCGCTTCTTGCCGAACCAAAGGCATCAGCAGCGACAGGTATTCCTGCATGTGGCTCGCTGGCTTGTCGTACGACATGCCGAACATATCTTCAATGACGAGTTTGTGCGAGAGCCCGATGCCGAGTGTGAATCGATTCCCGCTCGCAGCTGCCGCGGTGAGCGCCTGCTGCGCCATCGCGACCGGGTGACGCGGATAGGTCGGCACCACCGCTGTACCCAACTTGACGCGCGAAGTGGCTGCCCCGATGACCGACAGGGCACCAATAGCGTCAAACGAAAAAATATTCGCCATCCAAATCGAATCGAGGCCTGCGGCTTCGATTTCTCGCGCAGCCTCGACAAGCGCTGGCAGCGTCTGTTGTTCGCCGCCCGCGCCGAGCATCACGCCAATTTCCATTTCGAACTCCATTAGGTGTGTGTGAGCCAGCCCATATAATACCGAGCCGCTTTACGATGAGAGACCACAGTGAGCAACAAATCGAGAGAAAAAATCTGTATTGCCATCCTCGGCGGCACGGGCGATCTCGGCACGGGCCTTGCCATCCGCTGGGCCAAGGCCGGGCATGAAATCATCATCGGCTCACGCACTCAAGCCAAAGCTGAAGCTGCGGTGGCGGCGTTGCAAGAGATGAGTCCCGAGACGCCCGCGCAAGCCCTAGAGAACCCATTGGCCGCTGAATCGGGAGACATCGTGGTGCTGACGGTGCCTTTCGCGCATCAGCTTTCCACCTTGGAGACTGTTCGCGAGGGCGTGCAAGGCAAGATCCTCATTGACACTTCGGTGCCGCTCATGCCGCCCGCAGTCGGGCGAGTGCAGCTTCCCGAAGGCGGCAGCGCTGGCAAGCGTGCGCAAGATCTTCTGGGCGAGGATGTCATGGTGGTGTCTGCCTTTCAGAATATCGCCGCGCATCTTTTGCAAACCGATGCCGAGATTGACTGCGATGTGCTCGTGGCTGGCAACAAGGTCGATGCGCGGGCGCGCGTCATCGAACTCGCCCAGGATGCAGGAATGAACGGTTATCACGCCGGTCCGATCGACAATTCAGCCGCTGCCGAAGCCTTGACATCGGTGCTGATTCAGATCAACCGTCGCCACGAGATCGCCCACTCAGGCATTCGCATCGTCGGTCAGACACCGCACAGTTAAGGACAATTCTGCGCATGTCCGCGCACTTCTCTGCGCACGCTATCGAGGGCGTGCCGATGATCGAGCCGGGTGATGCCTTGGCGCAGATGTTTCTCGACGCAATCAGCGCGAACGGGCTTGCGCTCGAGGACGGCGACATTCTGGTCGTCGCGCAGAAGGTGGTTTCCAAGGCTGAGGGACGCTATGTGCGCCTTGATTCAGTCGCGGCGGGCGAGGAAGCGGTCAGAATCGCGAATGTCACGGGTAAGGATGCGCGCCTTGTCGAGATCATTCTGCGGGAATCGACGCAGGTGGTGCGCATGAAGCCGGGCGTGCTCATCGTCCGCCACAAGCTCGGTTGGGTGTGCGCGCAGGGCGGCGTCGATCAATCGAATATCGACCATGCGGACGGCGAGCGCGCATTGCTGCTGCCCGAAAATCCCGATGCCTCGGCGAATCGTGTGAGACATCAGCTATATGAGCTGACCAAAGTCCATGTCGGCGTCATCATTTGCGATAGCATGAATCGGCCATGGCGGCTTGGGTCGGTTGGGGTGGCGATTGGTGCCGCGGGTATCGCGGTGCTTGAAGACCATCGCGGCGGTCATGATCTGTACGGTCGTGATCTCCAGGTGACGCTGATCAGCCGAGCCGATGCCATCGCGAGCGCGGCCAATCTCGTCATGGGCGAGACAACGGCCAAGGTGCCGCTCGCGCTTGTGCGCGGTCTGCGACATGGCATGGATCAGGCGGGGCGCAATGACAGCGCTCTCGACATCATTCGCCCAGTGAAAGAGGATATGTTTCTTTGAACTCATCTCAGAAGCCGGTGAAAGGCCGACCCAAATACATCGTGCTCACAGGCGGCGTCGGTGGTGCCAAGCTCTGCCAAGGCCTCGCGCGCGTGCTCGAACCTTCTCAGCTACTGTTCGTTGTCAACACAGGTGACGACTTCACGCACCTCGGCCTGCACATTTCGCCAGATGTCGACAGCTTGATGTATGCATTGGCTGGGCTTTCAAGCCGTGAGCGCGGCTGGGGTCGCGACGATGAAACATGGAACTGCCTGGAGACACTCAAGAAACTCGGCGGTGAATCCTGGTTTCGGCTCGGTGACCGCGACCTCGCCCTGCACTTGAAGCGAACCGCTGACCTCGCCGCTGGCAAAACCCTGACGCAATCCATCGCATCGATCAAGAAAGGCCTGCGCGTGAAGAACCGCATCGTGCCGATGAGCAACGACCCGGTGCGCACCAAGATCGATACAGACGAGGGAATGCTCTCGTTTCAGGAGTATTTTGTTTCGCGGCAGTGCCAGCCGAAGGTCAATCGCGTTGTCTATCAAGGCACCTGGGATGCGCGCATGGCGAGCAGTGTCCACACTTTCCTGCAGTCTGCGGAACTTCGCGGCACCATCATTTGTCCATCGAATCCCGTCCTCAGCATCGACCCTATTCTCGAAGTGGAAGGCATGCGCGACTGGCTGCGTTTTCCGCACACGCCACGTGTGGCGGTCTCTCCGATCATTGGGGGCGAAGCAGTCAAAGGACCGACTGCCAAGATATTCAAAGAGCTTGGCAAGGAAGTCAACGCGATTGGCGTGGCGAAGCATTACGGCACGCTTCTTGACGGCTTCATCTACGACCGTCGGGACCACTACCTCGAAACGCGCTTTAAGGGTATGCCCTTGCCAGCGAGGTCAACCGACACGCTGATGCAAACCGATGCCGACAAAGAAGCGCTCGCGCGGAACGTTCTGCAGTTCATCGACGATATCAGCCTCGAGAATGTCTTTGGCAAGCTTGAGCCGTATGATGCGTAACATTTGGGCGGTCGTGCCCATTAAATCGTTCATCGGTGCCAAGAAGCGGCTCGCACGCGTGATCGATCCGAAGTCTCGCGCAGCGCTTGTGAATGCGATGGCAAACGATGTAATCCGTGAGCTCAAACATGTCCGGCAACTCACCGGCATTCGTATAGTGACAGCGTCCGATGAAGTGCACGCATTCGCCCGCGCTGAAGGCGTCGATGATTGGCACGACCCATTGAGCGGCGACCTCTCAGGTACGCTCGAAGCCGCCGCCGAGCATCTTGCCGCCTCGCGCCGCGCGGATACGATGATGATCGTGCCGTGCGATGTGCCGCTCGTCCGCCACGAACTTTTGGCGGAAACGCTTGACCGCCACGAGTCCCTCACCCTCGCTTCAGACGATCAAGGCGAAGGCACCAATCTCCTAATCGCCTCACCGCCGAACCTGATTCGCCTGTGCTACGACGGTCACGGCTTTCGCACGCACCTGGCGCGAGGACATGCACTCGGTCTCACCCCACAAATCATTGAAGACGACTCCATTCACCTTGATGTGGACACCGCCGAAGACTTGCAGAAACTCCGCAGTTTCGAAGCGCACCCTCGCTATGGACAGGCTGAATCGGTGAGGATTTCGTGTACCATCCAATCTGCATATTGAATCCGCAGCTCTCCCCTGAATCTCACTCATCTCATCGCCAAGGCTGAGTCGAACGGCAGACTCGATGCGCACGAATGCCTCGCCCTCGCCGAACATAAAGATCTCGAAGCGCTGCGCGCGCTCATGCGAGCGGCGAGCAAGGTGCGCGATGTGCATTTTCACGATGTGGTGACCTTCTCCAAGAAAGTCTTTATTCCGCTCACGCAGCTATGCCGTGATGTCTGCCACTACTGCACTTTCGCCAAGACGCCGAAGCGTATTGAATCGCCCTACATGCCGATTGATGATGTCTTGCGGATTGCCAGCGAAGGCGCGGTGCTCGGCTGCAAGGAAGCCCTCTTCACCTTGGGAGAGAAACCTGAGCTTCGCTATCGCGCCGCACGCGAGGCGCTTCAAGAGATGGGATTCAAAACGACCATCGAATACGTGCGACATGCGGCCGAGCGCGTGCTCGAAGAAACCGGTCTCCTGCCGCACGCCAATCCCGGCACGCTGACGCCGGATGAGCTTCGTCGCCTGCGTGAAGTCTCGCCGTCGATGGGCATCATGCTCGAATCGCTTTCGAATCGCCTGACCGAAAAGGGCATGCCGCACTACGGCAGCCCGGACAAGGTGCCTGCCGTTCGCCTGCAAACACTCGAAGATGCCGGCAACGCATCGATTCCGTTCACCACAGGCATTTTGATCGGTATCGGCGAGACACCGACCGAGCGCATCGAATCACTGCTCGCTATTCGCGATGTACATGATCGCCATGGTCACATCCAAGAAGTGATCGTGCAGAATTTTCGCGCCAAGCCCGGCACAAAGATGCATGCGGCACCTGAGCCGTCGCTGACCGACCTATTGTGGACAATCGCTGTGGCGCGACTCATTTTCGGCTCCGAGATGAGTATTCAAGCGCCGCCAAACTTAAGTCCCGGCGTGCTGCCACGGCTCATTGAAGCAGGCATCAACGATTGGGGCGGAGTGTCGCCGCTCACGCCGGATTTCGTGAACCCGGAAGCGCCTTGGCCGCACCTTGAAAACCTTCGCGAAGAAACGAAGGCGGCAGGCAAGCACCTCAAGGAGCGTTTGACCATCTATCCTGAATACGCTTCAAACTACGGCAGGTGGGTGGATGCGGGGTTGCACGCACGGCTCCTTCGCACGATTGACGCGCGCGGCTTCGCGCGAGCCGATGACTGGAGTCCGGGCGATCCGGAATCGGTACCGCCGGAAACTGATCTTCAGCGCGTTACTTCACCCGTGCGTGGCGTTTCGCAGGGATTTCTTGACCTTCTCGATGCGGCGTCGCAGGGTCAGACGCTCAATGAAGCAGGCGTTGTGCGACTGTTTGCCGCCGAGGGTGATGAATTCAGTGCGCTTTGTCAGGCGGCAGACGAGGTGCGGCAGCGCGTCAACGGCGAGACCGTATCCTTTGTGGTCAATCGCAATATTAACTACACGAACATTTGCTATTTCAAATGCCAGTTCTGCGCCTTCTCGAAAGGCAAGCTCGCCGAGAATTTGCGTGGGCGGCCCTATGATCTGGATGCCGATGAGATTGCACGCCGAGTCGCCGAAGCATGGGAGCGCGGCGCCACCGAGGTGTGTATGCAGGGCGGCATTCACCCCGAGTACACAGGCGAAACGTATCTCTCGATTTTGCAGACGGTGAAGCGCGCGGCGCCGAACATACACGTCCATGCCTTCTCGCCGCTCGAAGTCTGGCAAGGCGCGGCGACATCCAATATGCCGCTTGACGAATATCTCAGCGCACTGCGCGGCAACGGACTTGGCACCTTGCCTGGTACAGCAGCGGAAGTGCTTGATGATGAAGTCCGCGAGATTATTTGCCCCGACAAAATCAACACGAGTCAATGGCTTGAAGTCATGGAAACGGCGCACAAGCAAGGCGTCAACAGCACAGCCACCGTCATGTTTGGACACATCGAGCAGCCTATTCATCTCGCACGTCATTTCTTGAGGCTTCGCGCCCTGCAAGCGCGCACCGGAGGCTTCACCGAGCTTGTGCCTTTGCCGTTTGTGCATATGGAAGCGCCCATGTACTTGAAGGGCAGAGCACGAAAAGGCCCGACTTTTCGCGAGGCGATCCTCATCCATGCCATTGCCCGCCTCGTGCTGCATCCCCACTTCCGCAACATTCAAGCATCCTGGGTAAAGCTCGGACACGCCGGATTGGAAGCATGCCTGAATGCAGGCTGTAACGACCTCGGCGGAACGCTGATGAACGAGAGCATTTCCCGCGCTGCCGGCGCGAGCCATGGTCAGGAGACGACGCCGCAGAAGATGATCGCATTGATCGAAGCGACCGGGCGCCGCGCATATCAACGCAGCACCCGATACGGCGAAGTTTCCGAGGAACGCAAGCACGCGGGGCTCGCGGCAGGCGAATTGGCCGAACTGATCAATACACCGGCACGGAAGTACGAGCGCTCCAAGCAAGGCAAGCGGGCATTGCATCGCAATGCGGCTCGCGCTGAATCACGCGAGATGATTGCGAGCGACCGCGCTTGAGGCGGCTGCCCGCAAATCAGGCCGCCATCCGCATCACTCGTCTCACCGTGTCAAGCTGGATCGCCCGCACGGGCTTTTCATGCCGCGCTTGAACGGCGAATATCAACGGCAGCATGAACACGATGTTCAGCGCGAGGCTTCCGATGGCAACGACGAGCCACGTGATGCGCATGCCACCGAGTTCAAAGACAAAGCCAACCAGCGGCCCAAGCAGCGTGAACGCAAATCGAAAACCGAAGTTCGCAAGCGAGTTGACGGTGGCGCGAATCTCCGACGGAATGCGCGAATTGACCGCGTCACGCAGAAGAACAATGCCGAGTCCGCGCGCCAAGAAAATCAGAATGGCGGCAAAAAAACCAACCACCGGGCCAAAGAAGGCGAGGCCAAGATAGCCGACCACCGGCGCAAAGGCAATGAAGCCGAGCCGCGTCCACGGCGAACTGACACGCTTGACGAGGTTCGATGTCTGACCGGCAATGGCCGACACCAAGCTCAAGCACGCCCACAGGTAGCCGAAGTACTCAAGCGGGATGGCTTGCAACTGCCACTGCTTTTGCAGGAGCCAGACGACGAAAAAGACGCTCAAACTCCAGAATGCAAGGGCAAGAAAAGCGTGCCGCAGCAG
The DNA here is from genome assembly GCA_026709225.1 of Gammaproteobacteria bacterium. GTDB lineage: Bacteria > Pseudomonadota > Gammaproteobacteria > Pseudomonadales > Azotimanducaceae > Azotimanducus > Azotimanducus chitobiosivorans. Next base: position 9,244 of record JAPOTJ010000031.1, read on the forward strand.
CGGGCTCAAGGTCAGTACCAAGCGCAGGATGAGTGCGAAGTTCTCGCTGTGACGGCGGCTTCCGAGCACGCGGCGCGGCGGCTCGCGAACGAAGAAGCAGATCACGAATGGCAGCCAAGCGACAAAGGCTTGAATGGCAATCAACGCTTCGAGCGATTGCAGGGCAAGAAATAGGCTTGCGAGCACGCTCGCGGCTGCGGCTGAGAGCGTGTCGAGCAGGAAAAGCCGACGCACAGCCTTGGGACGACGACCTTGAAGACCGCCGATAGCCAGCTCGGTGTCGTAGAGAAGCGCGAGGTCCGCGCCTGAAATCAAGCTGACGGCGACCGCCATGCACAGCTCGAATGCAACGAGCATCCCGAAACCTTCGGAGAAGTAGAGCAGCAAAGTCCCGAACGCATAGAAGACGCTACCGATGAGCAGCGTACGCTTGCGTCCGATCAGGTCGGACAGGTATCCGGACGGCACTTCAAGACTCGCCACTGCAAAGCCGAAGATCGCTTGCAGGAGCAGGATTTCTCCGAGATCAAGGCCGCGCGACTCGAAGATAGGCACGATGACCGGCATGATCAGAGAAAAGACATGAAAGAAGCTCACGCCGATGACGAGCGCGAGATTGCGCCGCAAGCGCCGCTGCGCGTGCGTGGCGCTACTGCTGTCGATGTCAATGTGTTCGGCTGTCATGTGTTTCCATATGCCTCGTTTGAAAAAGAAAGCCCCGGATTCTTGCGTTTCCGGGGCTTTCTTGGTGCGTATTCGCTTGTTCTATTGCTTCTCGCTCACCAAGGACTGTCCCGGAATACAGCTTGGGTCGACTCGTGCGGCATGACATCAACATCAACATCAACATCGATACCGACAGGGCGCACGCCCGTAGAACACAACCATGCGCTCGGCGTTGTCACCGTGATTTGCGCTGTCATTCGTCCGCGTATATTGAGGTATCGGGCCATGAGACGATGTTTCTTGGTTGTTCTTGGTTTCGTTCTTCAGTGATTTGCGAGCCACTCGGCACACGACGCGCCAAGCAGGCACCGTATTGTACAGGGATTCGCGCGTGCGCGGCGCTACGCAGCAGGGCGTCCGGCAATCGCTTCACGCAGCGCTTCCATAAGTTCTTCGACATGCGCAAGGATGCTGGGCAAATAGCCTATGTGCAGAAGTTTAGCAAAGTAAAACGGATTGTAGACGCTTCATTCGTCACGCTCATCCAAACCGTTTCGCCCTGTGTGAAAAGGCATGCAGTTTCGATTCAGTCACCACCGCATCAAGCGGCACATCCCATCGTGCACGGGGAATCTCGTCCGCTTCTTGACACGCATGGGCATAGCCGACCAGCAGCGGGCGTCGTGTCCCAATGCTATTCAGATAGGCATCGTAATAGCCACCGCCTCTGCCGAGCCTCGTGCCAGCGCTATCAAATGCAACAACCGGCACAAGCATGATCGAGATCGACCATGGCGGCGCGGCGGGCGCCACTCGTCCACCCGGCTCCCATATGCCCAAGCGGTTCAAGCGCAGTGCATATCCCTTTAAAAGTGCTCGAAACGTCATGCGGCGACGTTCGCCAATGACTGGATACACGAGTTCAGCACCGACTTGCCGAAGGCGAGCGATGAGCGCATCCGGGTCGAGTTCGCCATCTGTCGCAAAATAGCCCGAGACGCGACGCGACAGCAGAGCAAGTCCGCTTGACATGAACACGCGCGAAGCGTTCTGAGCGTGGCGCTGTTGTTCAAGATGCGAGAGGGCGCGGCGGCGCGCTCGAAACTCTCGCCGCAGGCGGCGGCGTAAGACCGTATCCGTCATTGCGACGGAATGAAGAATAGAACTCCCGGGTGTGCCGCGCTCTGGCGAGCCCTGAACCGTATGGGATCAGGGCGGCGGAAGAACGAGTATCCCCGGCTTCCCGTGCCGAGTGAAGAAGGCAGCTCGGCGAAGGCGTGCACGCTTGGACACAAGACCCTTCCTCCTATCGTGTAATCACGGCTCAAGGGCGTATAACCAGCTCGCAAACACCCCAGGAGACTGTTCGCAGTATAGCCACAGTTTTCTAAGAATTGGCAGCTTCGAGGGCAGTATCGATGCGCCTTGAGAGGCTCCGCACCTTGGTTTGGCAACGCTCTCTCACTCTCCGTGCCTGCACATGATCAAACGCCGTCGACAAAGCGACCGACAAATACGCACGGTCGTGGGCACGCAGGCTGCCGATTCTAACGAGTTGCCAAGTCAAGTATTTGGCGGCTTCGGCCAAGTCTTCACGCTGCCCGTCTTCGCACTGAACTGTGTACTCACGGTTCAGGATGTTCAATACAAAAGGCTTCTCTTCGCGCATCAATTCGCCTCCCCTGTTTTCTGTAGCCGCTGAATCAATTGATCTACGCGCTTCTTGGCATCCGATTGAATATCAAGCAGCGCCGTCTTCGATTCGCGCTCCTTGAGAAGCTGCGCGGTGAGCGAGTCCGTTAGCTGCTGCAATTCTTCACATCGGGTAATCAGCGCCTCGATCTTGGTTTCGAGCATCTCAAACGCGGCGAGCAAGTCCGCCTCCGACTTCTCCTGCATACTGTACTCCTGTCCCTCGGAGAGAGGTTCGGGAGCATTGCCGTCTATGCCGTTTAGGCGCGTGCTCGTGTCTGACCAGAGCGTGACCTCGGGTGGCGAATCAGATTCTTGTGGCATCGGAATTACGGGGTGCGTGGGGTGGCGAAAACTATAGCGTAATCGCAACGCACACGAGTACACTAATGGCAATTTTCACCTCACGAGACGCGGCATTGAATCGAGTGTTCCTGCGCGCCCTAGCTGGCGTGGTGCCACCAGAAGCGTTGATTCAAGGCGACACGGCGATGCGGCCCTTTGAAACAGATGGCCTCACCGCCAAGCGCGAACTGCCCGGTGCGGTGGTGCTTGCTGACTCAACGGATATGGTTCAGCGCGTGCTTCGCCTGTGCAAGGCGCATCGCGTCCCTGTCGTTGCGCGCGGCGCAGGCACAGGTCTTTCAGGTGGCGCCCGTCCGTTGCGCGAAGGCGTGCTGTTAAGCACATCTCGAATGTCGCGCATCATCGATCTCGATGCGAACAATCGCAGCGCCCGCGTGCAGCCCGGCGTCACCAATCTCGCCGTGTCGGAAGCAGCGCGGCCATACGGACTCTATTACGCCCCTGACCCCTCCTCACAGCTTGCTTGCAGCATTGGCGGCAATCTCGCCGAAAACGCCGGCGGCGTGCATTGCTTGAAATACGGACTCACCGTACACAACGTCACCGGCCTGACCTTTGTGACGATTGATGGCGAAGTCATCGAACTCGGCGGCGCACGGCTTGAATCGCCGGGCTACGACCTGCTCGCGCTATTGCATGGCTCGGAAGGCATGCTCGGCGTGATTGTCGAAGCGCGATTGCGTCTATTACCCATGCCAGAGCACAAGTGCGTCCTGCTTGCCGGCTTTCCCGCGGTTGGCGCGGCGGCGAGGGCCGTCAGCCGCATCATCGCAAGCGGCGTGATTCCCGCAGGGCTTGAAATGATGGACAAGCTCGCCATTCATGCCGCGGAGGATTTCTCGGGCGCGGGCTATCCGTTGGACGCCGAGGCCATATTGCTCGTTGAGCTCGATGGCGTGCGGGAAGAAGTCACCGAAGTCGGGCGCAGTGTCAAGCAACTGCTGGTTGCGGAAGGAGCGACGCGCCTGACGACCGCTACTGAAGCCGACGCCATGCAGCGTCTCTGGCAAGGGCGCAAGGCGGCGTTTCCGGCGATGGGCAAGCTCGCGCCCGACTACTATTGCATGGACGGAACGATTCCGCGTGGTCAGCTTGAACAGGTGCTCACTCGAATCCAAGCGCTCTCACAGCAATACGGTCTTGAGGTGGCCAATGTCTTCCATGCCGGCGACGGCAACTTGCATCCGCTGATCTTGTACGATGCCGCGCGCGAGCACGACCTGGAGAAGGCGGAAGCGCTCGGCGGGGAAATTCTCGAAGCGTGCATCAAGGCGGGCGGCACAGTCACTGGCGAGCACGGCGTCGGTGTCGAAAAGCTCGATCAGATGTGCACGCAGTTCTCCGAATCCGAAATCGCGCAGTTTCATGCGCTCAAGAAGGCGTTCGACCCATTCGGGCTGTTGAATCCGGGGAAGGCCGTGCCGACGCTGGCGCGCTGCGCAGAACTCGGCGGCATGCATGTGCATGGCGGACGCTTGCCGCACCCGGAACTTGATCGGTTGTGAGCGAAAGAGAGGCAGATCAGGATGCGCTGGCGGCGCGCATCCTAGAAGCAGCGCAATCGAACGCCAAGTGCGTGCCAGTGGGCACGAACTCCAAGGGCCAGTTCGAGACATCCGACGACTACTGGCGGCTGAGCACGCTTGCGTTCAACGAAGTGCTGTCCTACGAGCCCACCGAACTTGTGCTAACGGCGGGTGCTGGCGCAAGGCTCAGAGACCTGAACGCACGCTTGGCATCGCAAGGCCAGATGCTTGGCTTCGAAGCGTTCAACGGCGAGCACGCGACGCTTGGCGGCGCGGTTGCCTGCGGCATTGCCGGTCCCGCGCGCCCCTATCGAGGCGCGATCAGAGACTTTGTGCTTGGTTGTCAAGTGCTGAATGGTCGTGGAGAGCGCCTCAATTTTGGTGGGCAGGTGATCAAGAACGTCGCTGGCTATGATGTCTCGCGCCTGTTTGCGGGGAGCTGGGGCACCCTGGGGGTCATGCTGCAGGTCAGTGTGCGCGTGCTGCCGCGTCCCGAGTGCGAAATTGGCGTCGCCTTGGAATGCGGCGTGGACGATGCCTTGAAGCGCATGGGCGAACTTGGCAGAAGTGCCTGTCCCTTGTCAGGCGCCGCCTTTGTGGATGGCGTCCTGCACCTTCGGCTTGCTGGCTTTGCCTCAGCGATGGAAGCGGCGGCGAAACGGATCGGCGGCAGTGAAATCGGCGTTGAGAACGGCCCTTGGCAATCTCTCACCGACGCACGCCACGACTTCTTCGTAAGCGAGACGCCAATCTATCGGTTATCGCTACCGAGCGCGTTGCCGCATCTCGATATTCCAGGACGCTGGCTGATCGACTGGGGCGGCGCGCTCAGGTGGCTCGCAACCGAAGTGCCCGTCAGCGAATGGCTGCCATCGGTGATCAAGACCGGTGGTCGTATGCTGGTCTGGCCTCCCACGAGAGCCAACTGGCTGCGTTCCGGCGATGCCGTCATTGATGGGTTGCAGGCGCGCATTCGCAAGGCATTCGACCCGAACGGGGTGTTCCTGTGAAGCTTGACTTGGCGGAAGGCTTTGTGCACGCCGAAGCTGGCGAACAGGCGGCGGACATCATTCGCAAATGCGTTCACTGCGGCATGTGCAACGCGGCGTGTCCGACCTATCGACTGACCGGCAACGAGCTCGACGGGCCACGTGGACGCATCTATCTCATCAAATCCATGCTTGAGGAAGGCGGAGCGAACCGCGATGTGACCCGGCACCTTGACCGCTGCCTCACCTGCCGAGCCTGCGAAACGGTGTGTCCATCGGGTGTCGAATATGGCGAACTCGTCGAGATTGCGCGGCCAAAACTACAGCGCCGGTCGCTCTATCAAACAATGCTGCGAACATCGCTGATGGCCCTTGCGAGTCGGCCGCGCGTGTTTCGGCGCGCCTTTCGTGCGGGCCTCGCGCTACGCGCGCTCGCACCCAAGCGGTTTCGCAGACTGCTCAGTGCACCGCCAGCATCAACATCTCCGAAATCTCCGCTGAGGTCGCCGACGAGGGCATCGTCGATGCGCATTATCTTGCTCGACGGCTGCGTGCAAGGCGCGGTCACGCCGCAGGTGAATGCCAGCCTCGCGAACTTGCTTGCAAGCGCTGGCTATTCGGTGATTCGCATCGCGCAGGAAACATGCTGCGGCGCACTGCCCTTGCATCTCGGCGCAGAACGTCGAGCGAAGCGCGTCATGCGCAGAAATCTTGCAGCGCTCGCCGCGAATCTTGACGGCGTTGAAGCGATCATCTCGACCGCAAGCGGCTGCGGCGTCACCTTGAAGGAGTATGGTCGATTGCTCGGCACGGAGGATGCCAAGCGCGTCTCTCGGCTCATTGTCGATGCCTCGGAATTTCTGGCGAACCCGAACATCGGCATCAAATTGCGCGCCGCCCTGCCCTTGCAAAGCATCGCGTGGCAGGCCCCGTGTACGCTTGCCTCCGGCATGAAGCTCGGCGGCGAGATAGAAACCTTGCTCAAGTCCGTAGGATATACCCTCGTGCCTGTCGCTGATGCCAATCAGTGCTGCGGCTCAGCAGGCACCTATTCGATCTTTGAACCAGACATGGCGAATGCCTTAAGAGAGAAAAAATTGCAGAATTTACAAGCCGATGATCCTGATGCCATCGCCACGGCGAACATAGGGTGCCAGATGCACCTTGGGCAGGCGTCGTCCGTGCCGGTCTATCACTGGCTAGAGCTGGTGCAGCTTCAAGATGACTGAATTAGTAGGCAATCGCCTCACCCAAGAGACGAGCCCGTATCTGCTGCAGCACGCGGACAACCCGGTGCACTGGCAGCCTTGGGACGATGCGGCGTTGGCGCTTGCCGAGCAATCCGGCAAGCCCATCTTGCTGTCAGTCGGCTATTCCTCGTGCCATTGGTGCCACGTCATGGCGCACGAGTCGTTCGAGGATGATGCAACTGCCGAGGTGATGAATGAGCACTTTGTCTGCATCAAAGTGGATCGCGAAGAACGGCCAGACCTCGACAAGGTCTACCAACTCGCGCACTACCTGCTTACGAGAAGTTCAGGCGGCTGGCCGCTGACGATTTTTCTCGATCCCGAGACGCGCGTTCCGTTCTTCAGCGGCACCTACTTCCCAAAGCGCGCCATGTATCAGCGACCGAGTTTCGTTGACCTCCTGCTGCGCATCTCTCAAGCCTTTGCGCAGCAGGGCAGCGAAATCGGCGAGCAGGGCGAACGCTTGGTCGAGCTTCTTCAAAGCACAGCGGCGCGCGAGAGTGAAGATCAAGCCGCGACTTCGGACGAGATTACCGACTTGCGCATCTTCTCAAAAGCGTTCAAGGAGTTGCGTCAGTCCTATGACGAGCAGCACGGCGGCTTTGGCAGCGCGCCCAAGTTCCCGATGCCGACGAGCCTCGATCTTCTGCTGCGCTACTCGGACGTGGCCGATCCGCGCGAAGGCACGCGCCAAATGGCCCTGGACATGGCGCTCACGACGCTCACCAAGATCTGTCGGGGCGGCATCCGCGACCACTTGGGCGGTGGATTCTGCCGCTACTCGGTGGATCAGGAATGGATGATCCCGCACTTCGAGAAGATGCTCTATGACAATGGCGCGCTCTTGTCAGTCCTGTCTGATGCCTGTGCGATTGATCCGGACAGCCTGTACCGAGAGTCCATTGAGGAAGCCGCCGATTGGATGATCCGCGAAATGCAGTCGCAGGACGGCGCCTTCTTCTCGTCGATTGACGCTGACTCGGAAGGCGAGGAAGGCCGCTTTTATCTATGGCGGCGAAATACCGTGCGAAAGCTTTTAAGCGAGGAAGAGTTCCTCGTGTTCGCAACGCTCTACGGCATCGACAAGCAACCGAATTTCGAGGGCCGCGCGTGGAATCCGCATCGTTACGATTCGTGGCGATCAGTTGTATTTCGCTTGGATATGGAACCGGGCAAGGCAGCCGAACTGCTCGCATCGGCAAAGCAAAAGCTTTTTTGCGCGCGCGAACTGCGGGTTCGACCTGCGCGCGACGACAAGGTGCTCGCCTCATGGAACGGCCTTGCGATCAAAGGACTGGTATGCGCTGGCGCGGCCTTGGATATGCCTGAGTACATGGACGCTGCGGAACAGGCTGTTGATTTCGTTCGATCGCGGATGATCGACCAAGAAACCGGCCGATTGTATGCCACACACGCCGCTGACCGCTCAAGATTCCTCGGATATCTTGACGACTACGCGAATCTCATCGAGGCGCTGTTGCATCTTCTGCAGCACAGATGGCGGGACGACCTACTTGTGTTCGTTCAGGATTTGGCGGAGCGCGTGCTTGCCGAATTCGAAGATACGGACGAAGGTGGCTTCTATTTCACCTCGACCGAGCACGAAGCCTTAATTCACACACCGAAGCCCGCGATCGATGAGGCGGTGCCCGCTGGCAACGGCGTCTTGTGTTCGGCGCTCTTGAAGCTTTCGGAACTGGTCCATGCGCCCGAGTATCGAGAAGCGGCGGAGCGCATATTGCGCTGGGCGACACCAGATATGGAGCGCATGCCGTCGGCGCACGCATCGCTGCTCGGCGCGCTGCATCTTTATGGGTCAGGTCTTGAGACCTGTGTGATTCGTGGCGAAGCGAGCGACACCGCAGAATGGCAGGCGGTGTGCCGTCAAGGCTACGCACCGAGGCGGCAGTGCTTTTCAATACCTTGGGAATGTGCTGGCCCCGACTGGCTGCCACACGACGCATCAGGTGCGCCGCTTGCGTACTTGTGCGAGAACTTCAGTTGTTCGGTGCCGATTCGAGACATGAACACGCTGAGGTCGGCACTCAAGGGATAGTGAATGATGACGAAAGTACGAAATCTGTTGCTGTGTTCGCTGCTGGCACTGACCGTATCAGCTTGTGCGACAAGTCCGACCGGCCGCTCGCAATTCATTCTGGTGTCGCCGGAAAGCGCGATTGCGCAGTCGAGAGTTGCTTACGAGAACCAAGTGCAGGCGTTCAGGCGCGACGGCGCGCTACTCCATGATCCCGCGCTCTCCCGTCGCATCGAGCGAATCACCGGCAGACTCGTAACCGAGTCGGTGCGCTTGTATCCGCACACCGCCAGATGGAAATGGAGCGTCGCATTGATCGATGACCCCGAAACGATCAATGCCTGGTGCATGGCTGGCGGGCGTATGGCCATCTACAGCGGCATTGTCTTCAAGCTCGATCTCAGCGATGACGAGATCGCACACATCATGGGACACGAGATTGCGCACGCGCTTGCTAATCACGCTGCCGAGCGTATGTCGATGGCGATGGCCCAAGGGCTCGCTGTGCTCGCGATTCAGCTAGGCACCGAAAGCCGACAAGCCGGCGAAGTGGCGGACAGCGTCGCAAATGTGGCGCTGACCTTGCCGAATAGTCGAACTGCCGAGCTTGAAGCAGACGAGATCGGCATGATGCTCGCCGTGCGCGCAGGCTACGAGCCGCTTGCGGCGGTCAGTCTGTGGCGGAAGATGTCGTCGCAAGGCGGCGCACGGCCGCCAGAGTTCTTGAGCACACATCCGAGTCCTGGCAATCGCGCGACGCGCCTCGCGGCCTTGGCGAGGGAGGTTCGGGGACTCGCGCCGACTCGCGCACCGGAAGTGTTTCCGGTGCGGATGTATCCGTGATGTTGCTTGGTGCGCTTCGATACCGATCTTGATGCTGGCATCCTGCCATTAGATTCTTGCTCCGGAGTTGCCCCGGGGCGCGCGACACCGCAGCAGGAGCGAAGGTGCACGCTCGCGTAGCGAGCGCCCGTAGGGTGTGGCGCAGGATGCGCCACATGAAGCAGTGCTTCGCGTCCTGCAAAGCTTTGCTTCGGCTGCGGTGTTGTTGCGGGCTTCCTGCCATGAACTCTTTGCTTCGGAGTTCCCCCAGGGCTGCCTTCCTTGGCAGCCCGTTCGGGACTCGCGACACCGCAGCAGGAGCGAAGGTGCACGCTCGCGTAGCGAGCGCCCGTAGGGTGTGGCGCAGGATGCGCCACATGAAACAGTGCTTCGCGTCCTGCAAAACTTTGCTTTGCAGGACCGTCCCTCACCCCCCAAACCAATAGACTATTCTGGCGCCGGCTACTCGGGGGCGGGTGAAGAAGCGGGTGTTATCGAATTGGGTGAGGATGAGGGCGGCTTCATGGACTTCGTCAGTGAGGTTGCTAACGAAGCCTTCGATGCGCAGTTTGCCGCCTTCGTGCGCGTAGGAAATGCCGGCATCGTATGTCCAGAAGGCTTTGACTTCATCATTGAGGCGCAGCCTTGGGTTGTCCGGGTTCAGGAAATCGACACTATTGAAGATAGTGCGGTACTGGTCGTCGCGCCAGCCGAAGGACAACACCCATGAAAGCGTACCGCTCGGCACGGCGAACGCCTGTGACAATGCGCCGTTGAACTGAAGCTGCGGCGTGTGCGGCAGGCGATGGCCGTCGATTGGTCGGAATACGGCCTCGTCGGGCGCGACATCTGCCTGAAAGCGAAAATCCTGAATGGGCAGTGAGTTTTCGATCTGGGCTTCGAGCCAGAGCGCGGTCCAATCGAAATTGAAGCCAAAGGGAAACATGAAGCCACCCTCAAGCTGTATGCCATAGATTTCTGAATCGGCGGCGTTGTAGCTAAACGACACGACTAGCGAGCCTGAGCCTGTATCGGCGGGGTCGACGAGGTTAACGCCGCCTTGCGAAAAATCGAGAGCTTGCTCGACTGACAAGATCGATGTGAACACTTGATCGGTGTAGTCATAGTAGAAACCTGAAGCATTGAATCTGGTCGGGACACTGCCCAGATCAAACTCGCTTTTGAAGCCGAACTCGTAGACCACCACCTGCTCTTCGTCATAGGTGGGCGCGATCGGCAGGCCGGTTTCTTCGGTAAAGGTGTCGTTGAAGCCGCCTGACTTATGCCCCGTCGAGATCATGGCGTAGATGAGCGTGTCGGGATTCAGATCGTGCTCAACACGCGCTCGCCAATCGAGAAAGTCATTCGACATTTCGCCGAACTGAGGCGTGATGGAGCTATTCGGATTGATGATTTGCACGAAGCTGTGCAGGCCGTCCGGCGGGCACCTGAAGTCATCCTGATTGCGGGTATCGACGCAGGCAACCTTTTGATCTTGCGGCACCCCGCCCTGATACGTGCCCTTCGCGAAAATAGCCTCAACATTGTCGCGGGCGCCGAATTGCCTGATGCCATCAAAATAAAAGGCGAGATACTCCTCGTCCGATACCATGCCGTCACCATCCGCGTCGGGCTGGTATATGGTGCGGTCACGTTCCGCGAACTCAAAACCTTCAGTGCCGATGCGCACACCGCCACAGCAATCGAAGTCTCGTCCACCGAGTGCGAAGGCGTAGCGAGCATTAACGCCGACGCGCGATTTTTCTTCGTCCGAGTAGCGCAAGCCAAAGGTCAGGCGCGTGCGCTCGCTCCAATCCCAAGTGAAGTCGCCGTAGATGGACGCTGACGAGGAGTCCGTATCGGGCTGATTGAACTCAGCGCCTTGGAAAAACAGCCCGCGGTCACCGACCGAACCGAGAAAGGTGTACTGGTCTTCCTCGAAAAAGAACAGGCCAGCGGTCCAGGACGAGCGCGGGCCATCGCCGATTAACCGCAATTCATGAATGTCCGACACGCTGTCGGTGACGAACTCAAAGCGCGACCAATCATCGAACACCTCGTCGACCGGCTGCAGCGAATCGGCAACGCCACGCCAGTCCGGCGTCAGCGGCGCCGCAGCGTCATAGTTGTAGAGCAGATCGCGGCGGCTGGCCGTGTACTCAAGTGTGGCGAAATCGAAGTCATAGGCAATTTCGAGCTTCGCGCCCCAGTGCGTCGTGTCAAGCCTCGGGGTAAAGGCGCGCGCGTACACATCGCGCGGATCGTTGATATCGTTTGGATGCACGCCATTGCCGAGCGGATTGGCGTAGTTGGAGCCAGTCCAGCCGGTGCCGCCCTCTTTGATCAAGTCGCCAGCAAGAAGAATGCGCAGCCGGTCGGTCGGCTCATAGAACAACTGCGCCCGATAGCCTTGATTGTCGGCGGCTTCCGATTGCTCGATGCCAACCGGACCGACATCGTTGTAGTAGGCATCATGCGCTAGCGAGTAGCCAGCGAGACGCACGGCGACGTTCTCACCAAGGGGAATGTTGATCATGCCTTGATACATCTGCTGATCGTAATCCCCAAATTCGGCCTCAACGGCGGCGTCGAGAATGCCCAAGGCCGGGCGCCAAGGAATGATGTTGACCGAACCCGCCGTGGCGTTTCTACCGCGCAGCGTGCCTTGCGGCCCGACATTGACCTCGACGCGCGCAATGTCGAAGAACACCGAGCCGATGCCGCTTGTCCTCGGGATGTAGACGCCGTCGAAGTGCGTAGCAGCCGCCGGGTCGCCGAGCTCGGTGTTGTTCGATGAACCCACGCCACGAATCCACACCTCGATGTTGCCGCCCTTGTTGCCGATCTCAAGTCCGGGCGCAAGTTCGCTCAAGTCGGTGATGTTCTGCGCACCAAGAAGCGCGAGTTCTTCACCCTCGAAGCTGTAGGCGGTGACACCGAGGTCCTGAAGGTTTTGCTCGCGTCGCTCAACGGTGACGATGATCTCTTCGATTTCTCCTGTGAGGCGCGTATCGGTTGCATTCTCATCAGATGCTTGGCCGGATTCTTGCGCGACGCCAGCCGCTGGCGCGGCGATGAGGATGACGGGCAGGATGCTTTTGACTAGCTGCTTGTGCATGATCATCTCCTTATTCACCTGACTCGATGCGGACATTGTCGATTCTGTAGACGGCGCCGGTTTGGCTGGCCCAAGTCGGGAACACCAGCACCAGCCTCAGCCTCGAAAAGTCAACGCGAGAGATGGGTGCTTCGCTCACGGGAAACGTATAGGACTGCCAGGTGTCATTTGGCATGGGATTGCCGTAGTCGGTGAGCGACACTTCCGCGAAATTGGCGGAATTCGTGCTCTCGATCTTCAGTAGCCAAGTCGAGCCTTCGGGTGGCGGCGCAACCATTTTGAAATCAAATTTCAGATGCCCCTTCGCGTCTTCATGTGCAGATGCGTCAACAGGTGGATTGGCTTCAAATCCCGGCACGATTTGACTGCGGTTGAAGGTGACCTCGGCGACCATGCCGCGACTGCCGTCTCGATCGGCGACAACGGCACATTCGAGGCCGTCAACGCCGCAGAAGAACCCCCAGCCTGCTGACACAGCGTCGTCAAAGAGCGGTATGGTCTCGACAATGATCTCAGGTTCGGCTGGCACCAAGCGAACATTGTTGATCCTGTACACCGCACCGGCTTGACTCGCCCAGTCCGGAAACACCATCACAAGCGTGAGGGCTGAAAAATCGACGCCGGCCAGCACGCCCTCCCCGATCGGGAAGCTGTAGGACTGCCAGCCATCGTTGGGCGCTGGGTTGCCATGGTCGGTGAGCAGCACTTCGCCCGCGGTGGCGGCTTCCGCGCTTTCGAGCTTCAGTCGCCACATCGAGCCTTCGGGCGGCGGCGCAGACGCCTTGAAGTCAAACATCAAGTGACCACCGCCGCTTGCGATGGCAGCGGCATCGATCGCTGATGCCGCCATCAGTCCCGATACAGTTTCGCTGCGGTTGAAGGTAAATTCGGCGACCATGTCATGACTGCTGTCGGCATCGGCCACTACCGCAAAGCTGGCGCCGCCGCAACAGTCCCACAGCGCCCAATTCGGATCGAGGCCATCTCGGAAGAGGACGATTGCTCCACTCGCGCCGCTACCGGGGAGGCCGGGCAGATCGGGCGGCAGTGTGGCCTCGCCCGGCAGCCAACGCACATTGGCAATTTCAAAGGTCAATGGAACTGATTGGCTGCTGGTGGTCGGGAAAACGACGATGCCGGTGTTGACATTGGCGAGGTTGAGGCCGCCTGCAACGAGCTGCGAAACAGGAATCCGCACAGTCTCCCAATCACCGTCGCCGACTTTGCCGATCGCTTGGTCGCCACTCGTGCAAGGGAACACGCAATCGATCTTCATGGTCATGCCTTCGCTGTTCTCACCATAGTCGGGAACGCGAATATCGAAGCTCACATAACCGTCCGTGTAAGCGCCCAAGTTGATGCCAGCGCTCGACTGAATGAACCAGACGCCTTGCGTGTCACCACCTGCGAAGTTCACTTCGAGGATTTGTCCGCGCGCCGTATCGCTCGATGTTGACTGACGCCACTGCACCTTGTTGGCAGCATTGGCGCCGTCGCTGTAGTTGGCCCAGCCGGAGCCGGAGTCGGCAGCGGCGATGCCCACATCCCATGCCGGGTTCACCGCGTCGACGAATACGTCAAACGCTTCGGTCACGGCGGGCTGCGGCGGCGCTGGCGGCGTGATGCCGCAACCCATGTCTTCAGGATGACCGCAGACGATGCGGATGTTATCCACGCGCAGATGCGCCCGGCCTGTGGGCTCGAGCACGAACAGACTCAGCACCCGACTCATATCCACCGGCCCGCCGCCGAAATTGCCTGGGTTGTGAACGATGTCGCTGATTTGCACGGTCACGCGCGTCCATTCGTCCTGCGGCAGATCGGCAATCGCGAGTTCCACGAAGCCAAGATCAGGGAAGCCGCTGTCGAGCTTCACCTGGATGGCGCTCGTAAGGTCTGTTCCGGCCGAGTCAATATAGAGGTCAAATTGAATCTCGCCAGCATAATCGCCTGAGTCCGCGGCATCGCCCATGCCGAAGAAGCTTTGCCGCGACGTGTCGGTTGCAAAGAGCGACATGTTGCCGCCGCCGGTCGTCATCATGTCAATGACCGTGCCGCGCTCGGCGCTGTCCGGCATCTCAAGCACGCCAAGCGCACCGTTGTTATCCCATACGCCGATGCTGAGCGGCAGATTCTCTTCGACATCGGGGAACGTCACCGGCCCGGGTTGGTCGATGTACAAGTCGTAGGCGACCATATAGGGCGAATCGGCCGCGGGCGGCACGACCGCAGGGTCTGTGTAGTCGATCTCGCCATCGCAACCGACGCCGGTGGCCTCATTGAAATTGCACTTGTAGACGCGCACATAATCGACCCGCATTTCGCCGGGCAAGGCGCTCGGCTCGGGGTCGCCCGGCAGATTGCCGCCGACGGCGAGATTCAGGAGCATATGGAACTTGGAATCAAACGGAGCCGAATCGCCACCTTCCATGTGCGCGTTGCTGTCTTCATCCTTGTAGTAGCTCCAGTAGGTGTCCTTGCCGATGGTGTGATAGTGCGTGCCATCGACAAACCATCTGAGCTCGTTTTGATCCCATTCGAGCGCGTAGGTGTGAAAGCCGTCCGCGGGGTCGTAATTTGTGTACTGCTTGTAGCTCACGACGTTGAGCGGCCACGCCATGCCGTAGTGAGCCACCGCTTGCGTGTAAGGGGCTGGGTCGCGCGAGAAGACTTCCATGATGTCAATTTCGCCACTTGCCGCCCATCCGCCATATGGAGAATCGGTGGGCAGCATCCAAAAGGCCGACCAGAGGCCCTTGCCCGGCGGTGTTTGAATGCTCGCCTCGACACGCCCGTAGAGAAAATCGAACTTGCCGCTCGTGTTGATGCGCGCCGACGTGTAGTTGTAGCTTCCGACCGACTCCGACCGCGCTGTGATGATGAGCTCGCCGCCAGCAACGGCGATGTTGTCCGCCTGATAGGTTTGCAGCTCGTTGTTGCCCCAGCCGGGAATGCCCTCGGCGGTGCCGTCACCGGTTTGGATGTTCCATTTGCCCTCGTCGAGCGCGTTGCCGTCGAAATCGTCTGACCAGACCAGCTCCCAACCCTTGGGCGTGATGAGCTCAGTTGGTTGATTGCCGCCTTCGGCCGAGTCTGAATTGCCGCCGCAGGCAGACAAGAGCAGACTCGCGCAAGCGATGACGGCAGCCAAGCAGACCGGACGCTGCCCATTCAAATGAGAACCCATATCACGACTCCAAGTTCCACAATGCGCGGCAAGTGCGGACCTTGTGGCTCGGCTTCTCTCCGGTCAGACAGCCCCCATTACCTGATGGCAGTGTCCCACTTTCTTGGCGAGTTGTCTAGCGTTGTCAAATCCCTCAAGCGGCGCCGTGCCGCATGTCCGCAAGGGTCGCTCGTAATATATCTATCCACATGTACGTACAATGCGCCATTTTCTCGTCAGCCGCAGCATGTACCGAATCAAAACCTTTAACCGAATCGCCGAACGAGGGCTAGATCGGTTCCATGCCGATGGCTATGAGGTTGGGGCTGACGTTTCGTGGCCGCATGCGATTCTGCTGCGCAGCCACAAGCTCGGCGCGGATGATGCGCAGCGGGGCCTGCTCGCCGTCGCGCGGGCAGGCGCTGGCACCAACAATGTGCCCGTCGATGCATGCACGAAGCGCGGTATCGTCGTCTTCAATACGCCGGGCGCCAATGCCAACTCGGTGAAGGAGCTGGTGCTCGCAGCCATTTTGCTCGGCTCGCGCGACATCATCGGCGGCATCAAGTTTGTCGACGGCATTCCCAAGGACGAGCGCGATGTACACCAGCTTGTCGAGTCCAACAAGAAGGCGTTTCGGGGGCACGAGATTCAGGGCCGGACGCTCGGCATCGTCGGGCTTGGCAACATCGGTTCAAGGGTCGCACGCGCCGCGCTCGACCTTGGCATGGACGTGGTCGGCTACGATCCGGCCTTGTCGGTGAGCGCGGCTTGGCGGGTGCCGAGTCAAGTCGGACAGATGGAGAGCCTGCAAAGCTTGTTCCAACGATCAGACTATGTCAGCCTGCACGTGCCGCTCACAGAGAACACGGTCGGGCTGGTCAACCGCAAGAGCTTGAAGCAGTTTCGCGATGGCGCGGTGCTGCTCAATTTCGCGCGCGAGCAAGTCGTCAATGCCGAAGATACGCGCGATGCCTTGGTGTCAGGCAAATTGCGCTGGTACTTCTCGGATTTTCCGGTGGCACAGCTGCTCGGCCTGCCCAATGTGCATTGCACGCCGCACTTGGGGGCGAGCACCGGCGAAGCGGAAGAGAACTGCGCTGTCATGGCCGCCGATCAAATCATCGAGTTCTTGGAGCGCGGCAATGTGCGCAATTCGGTGAATTTTCCAGACATCTCGCTCGATCCATCGCCAGGGCTGCGCCTCGCAATTACCAACACCAACGTGCCAACGGTGCTGCGCCAGATTCTTTCCGTGCTCGCCAATCGCAAGATCAACATCATCGACATGATCAACAAAAGCCGGGAAACCGTCGCCTACAACCTCATCGACATTGAAGCCGAACCGGATCCATACCTGCTCGAAGAGATCGAAGCGATTGAGTCGGTCATCAACGTGCGTGTGATCGGCAGCGGTTCAGCGGTCATCTGACTTGCCACGAGATCCGCCGTCAAAGGTGCCGGCACGCTGCAAGAGGCACCGAAAACGAAGTCGACTTGGGAACTGAAGGCCAGTTGCTTATGAGCGGATAAGGCTTGAGGGCAATGAAATGAACTGGTCTATGATTGAAAAAAGTTCGCTTTCTTGTAGCATAAAAAGCGTCCGAATGAACGGTGTTCCCGCATGATGCGTCGAACCCTGTTCCCTGCCGCCGCCCGTTTGGATGGTCGGTCGAGGATACTATCGGGATCTATTTGACGAAATCAAATTCAACGAGGTCAAATGCTCAAACGGGCGAGTGGGAGCGGATTTGCAGCCGCGAATTCCTACGGCGCAGGCTCCTAGACGAGCAAATGAAGGAGGCTATGAAAGCGAGTACCGGGAATCTATGTCCCAAACCATCGAAAGCTGACGAATGACTCGCATTGCGACAAGGAAAGCGAGAATTGCCCCGAACGTACTTCAATGACCCTATCAAAGTGCATTGGTCGAAGACTTTTGCTGCCTGGTCGGTAGCCGGGGTAATCACGCTGGTATTTGGAATGCTTGTCGCTCCGTACCAAATGGGTCTCACCCACATAGTAGGCATCCTGTACGTGAGCATGATATGGCTGGGTGCCAGTGTTGTGATGGTATTCGCGCAGCATATCCTGCACATGGTCGGATGCATCAGGTTGCGTCATTATCTAATGGCCTATCCCATCGCCGTTTCACCAATACTGCTTTATGGATTCGTGCAAGGCATGTTCGGTCCAATACTTGGCATAGCATTGTTTCTTATGCCTGCCGTCATTTCCTTTTGGTTCGTTTATGCTGTTGTATTACGAGGCATTTCCAAGAAGCAACGAGACGAGTCCGCGATGATGGACTTCAGAGCGCTTAACTATCGTTTGATCGGTGGTTCCGCCTTGGCAGTCAGCTTTGCATCCGCCGGAGTGCTTGCGCTCAACTACGTGCTGAAGTCAGCAGCTAGGCCGCTGCTTGAGGGCGAGGCCGCTCACCCATCGCTCGTATTGGGAGGCTGCCTACCATCGCTAGTGGTGATCTTCTGGGGTATTGTGGTTCAGTTCGTATTGCTTCGGACTGGTCGTTCCGAACTATGGAACTACTTGCTCGGTTTCTCGATGTTTATCTTGGGATACTTGTTATTTGATCTAATGGCCGTGATTGGAGTGCTCATCTGGATAGCCTTGGTGGGAGCAACGTCCGAGCCAACGAGCATAGCACCCACCTTTATGGAGCAGGCTGCTAGAGATATGGTGAATTTTCTATTCCCCGCCACAGTGATCGCTGGCGGACTGCTCCTGTGGTGGCTCTACCACCGAGCCTTGCCGCGTATTCGCTTACAACCTCATCGACATTGAAGCCGAACCGGATCCATACTTGCTCGAAGAGACCGAAGCGATTGAGTCGGCGATCAGGTCTGGTGCGAATACTTCTCGTCGGTGAGAAAGGTGTTGACTGGAGGCATTATTTCAAACCCTAGGAGCCTGCGCCGTAGGAAGATTCGGGATGTGGCGAATGGATTGGGAAGTCGGCACAGGGGCTTTGCTGTCGAAGGGGCCGGGTGAGCGGACGTTCGCGAAGGGGGATTCGCGCCAAGCGCAGCCGAACTGGCTTCTTCCGGTCCGAAAGCCCCGCCGGGCGGGCTTCATCCCCTGTCTTCACGCCGCCTGAAGCCCGTTCATCCGCTTGACGTTCAGCGCCAGGCACACCAGGTCCCACTCCCCCCGCGCCTTGGTCAGCCCGCGCACGCTGAACCGGCGGAAGCCGAGTGCCTCCTTGATCCAGCCGATCGGCGCCTCGGCGCGCCACTTGCGCTGCGCGTACTGCGCGCGCCCCGCCTCCGTCGCCAGCTTCGCCGCCATGGCCGCCTTGGCCGGATGCTTCCCGGCGTCCGCCGCGACCTCGCCGCGACCCTCCCGGCCCAAGGCCACGTAGCCGTCCACCCCGAGCTCCCCGAGCGTGGCGAGGTCCGCCTCGTTGCAGTGCCCCGCGTCGGCCAGCACCGTCCCGGGCCGCGTCCCGTGCGCCGATTCCACCGCCCGCAGCAGCGGCACCATGCGACCCTGGTCGCTGGCCTCGGCGGACACCTCGGCGGCGACCACCAGCCGGCTCTCCCCCTCCACCGCCAGCTGCGCGTTGTAGCATTGCTGGAAGCCATCCTGCGAGGTCTTCATGATCCGGCTCTCCGGATCCGTGAAGTTGTCCTGCGCCTTCGCCTCCGGCTCCCCGCAGTCCCGCTTGTAGGGCCGTCCGCCCCTGGGGTCGCGCTTCTCGCCCGGCCTGCGCCCGCGCGCGTCGTCCGACTCCCGCTGGCGCGCCTCCAGCCGCGCCTTCGCAGCCCGTGTCTTCGCCAGCCGGTCCGCCCGCCGCCGCAGCTCGTCCGGCAGCCCGTCCCCGCGGAACTCCTGCCCGAAGCGCGCGTCCTCCTCCGCGTCCACCGACTGCGCCCGCTCCAGCAGCGCCGCGACCTCGTCCTCCAGCCGCGCCTCCTCCTCCCGCATCCGACCGTAGCTCATCGCCTTGCGCCTGCTCGCGTTCGCCCGCACCTTCGTGCCGTCCACCGACAGCCTCCCGAACTTCGCCACGCCCGCCTCCGACGCCACCTGAGCCACCTCCACGAACAGCCGCCTGAAATCACCCAGATGGCGCCGCCGGAACTCGCAGATCGTCCGGTGGCTCGGAAAGTTCCCCGCCGCCAGCACCCGAAACGCCACATCCTCCTCAAGCTTCCGCGCCAGCCTCCGCGACGAGAACACCCCCGTCGCGTACCCGTGGATCAGCACCTTCACCATCATCCGCGGCTCGTACGGCGACTTCCGACGCCCGTCCCCCTCGTAGCGCGCGTAGAACGCCCCAAGGTCCATGCACTCCACCAGATCCCCCACATAGTGCGCCAGATGACCCTCCGGAAGCCACTCCCTCATGTCCTCCGGCAGCAGCAGCCCCTGGTCAGGCTGGTACGCGCGAAACGTCGTCGGCATCTCTTCTCTCTCACATCTTCGACTTGCCCATTATCCCATCCAAAAGTTCCTACGGCGCAGGCTCCTAGCTGGCGGTAGCAGTCGAATTACGGCGAAGACCCAGGCACCAATGACAAATACCGCGCCCAGCATCCACTTGAGCAGGTCAGCCTTGAGGCTAGACAAGCCCGCTTCCAAGTCGGATTTGGTCGCCAATTCGCCGCGGCCCTGACGCACGGCGTGTGCAATAGCCTTCCCCTGCTCGCGATTTATGCCCGACGCTTCAAGGTCGTCGGCGATTTGTAAAGTGTCAACTGCTTCAGCCATGGTGCGATGCTATCACTATTTACTCAGAAGAGACCGAGGCAATTGAGTCGTTCATCAACGTGCGGGTGACCGGCAGTGGGTCGGCCGTCATCTGACTGGCCACGAGATCGGCCGTCAAAGGCGCCATCACACTGCCTGAGGCACCAAAAGCGAAGTTGACATGGAGGCCGGAGGCGAGTTCGCCGATGATCGGCATGCGGTCTTTGTGATACACGCGCGCGCCGCGCCATGCGTCTTTGTGGCTTATGGACAGTGTATGGCCGAGCGCTTTGAACCAGCGTGTGGTGCGAGCGATGTTCTCGCGCTCGGCATCTTGGGGCTGAAGCGGCTCGCGCTCGAACGTGGCACCGATGAACAGCTCTTGCGACTGTCCCGGCACGGCGAATCCTTCGCCAACCATCGCGCACTTCGGCATGGGCGCTGTTCGCACCCGTTCCATCTGACCTCCGACGACCTGGGCATCAATCTCAGGCGCTAATGCAAGGAGTAGCGAAAGGCTGTCCGAGCCCGCACAAACGACCACTTTTTCGAACGTATAGCTGGCACCGGTATCCAAGGTCAGCGTCCAGTTGCCACCACTCGCGTGAAAAGAAGCGATGCTGGTCGTGTGCCGTGTGACGAGGGGATGGTTCAGCAAAGAAAAAAGCTGCCCAGGCTCGACCATATGGCACTGACCATGCCAGAGGCTCTGGTGAATGCCGGACAGACCAGACTTTTCTCGCGCCTGCGGCTCGTCGAGTCGTCGTATTGAATCGTCCGCAGGCAGCCAATGCTCTGCGTTTCGGTGCATCTTCTCGACCGCGCGTGCGTCTACCGGCGCTTCAAGCACGCCTCGTGCGGCGCCTAGACGTCGATACCAGTCATTGCTGTAGCCACGCGCAAGTGCGCGAAGCTGCATCAGCGGAAGGCTAGGGTCGCCAAGGCGGACATGGGCAAGCGCGACGGGGATAGGTTCGAACTGCGGGTCAAAGAGGTGTACGCTGACGCCGCGAATAGCCAGCAGATGCGCTGTGAAGGTACCCGCGAAGCCTGCGCCAATAATCGCGACTTCGCGGGGCCGGATTGTCTGCGCGGCGCGGCCTGATGTGCGCCTGCCAGCCAAGCTGTGTCGCTTGTGTGGTTGCTGATCAACGCGCTCCATAGCGAAGCCGACAGATTCCAGACGCCGGCGAACGACGCCTTGGGCTGTGAAGCTCGCAATGCGAGCGTTCGGCTCGCTTTTCTCCGCGACTTTTCCGAGCAGGTGTTCGCTCCACATCGCAGGATTGCTTCTCGGGTCGAAGCCATCGAGCAGCCAAGCATGGCACTTGCTTTGAAGGTCGGTCACACCATCGAGCGCATCGCCCTGATAGAGCATGAGTCGAATCCTGCCGCCATCAAAATAGCGTACATGCCAACCCGATAACCGCTGCGGCCAAGCGTCGATCAAACCGCTAGTGAGCGTCAGATTCGACGCATGGCGTTTGAGAATGCCCGTCAAATTCGAGCGCTTCAACGGGTGCTTTTCGAAGGCGATGTAGTCAAGTCTAGCTGCCGCTGGCGCCCCTTTGAGAAACGCCTCAGACACCGCAAGAAAGTTGAGTCCTGTGCCAAAGCCGAGTTCACCAACGCGAACACTACCTTGACTGCCGCGCTTAAAGAGCTCACCAAGTCGCATCGGCTCGATGAACACGCGCTCGGTCTCCGCCACGCCGTCACGCGCAAAATAGATGTCCCCGTATCGAGCGGAACGGGGCTGGGCATCCTCGTGTTCAATGACTGCCGGCCTAAGGAGCACGCGAAGACCTCGTGAAGCGCATCATTGGGAACACTCAAAAACTGCAAGCATCAGGTATGATGCCAAATCGCTTCATGCATATTCAGGCAATCAGTGATCGACATCATGCCTTGGATTGAGCCCGCCTTCTTCGGGCTTTTGACGCCTTCCCTGCTGACAATGGTGCTCGTCGTGTTCGTGACGACGCAGCTCACGCTCATGTGCGTGACGGTCTATCTGCATCGTCATTCCGCCCACCGCTCCTTGGAGTTGCATCCCGCCCTCAAGCACATGATGCGCTTTTGGCTGTGGCTGACGACCGGCATGAACACCAAAGCGTGGACGGCGATTCACCGCAAACACCATGCCTTTGCGGAGACCGAAGAGGATCCGCACAGCCCCGTCGTCCATGGTCTCCAAAAGGTGCTGTGGCAGGGCGCTGAGCTCTACCGAGCGAGCGCCACGGACGAAGTGCTGAACAAGTTTGGCGCGGGCACGCCTGACGATTGGATTGAGCGCAATGTCTACACGCCGTACTCGGTTGTCGGCATTCTTTCCCTGCTCGGCTTGGAAGTCTTGCTGTTCGGCATCCCCGGCATCGCTGTATGGGCCGTACAGATGGCGTGGATTCCCTTCTTTGCGGCGGGCGTTGTCAACGGGATCGGCCATTGGTTCGGCTACCGTAACTTTGAAGTCAAGGACAAGTCGAACAACTTGGTACCGCTCGGCATCTTCATTTGTGGCGAAGAACTGCACAACAACCATCACACCTACCCCAATTCAGCCAAGCTGTCGGTCAAGCCTTGGGAGTTTGATCTTGGCTGGGCTTGGATTCGATTGTTTCAGGCGTTTGGCCTAGCGCGGCCTTTGAGCACCGGCCCGGTCGTCGATCGGGTGCCCGGCAAAGAAGGCATTGACCGTGAGACTGTCCTTGCGGCGATGAATGACCGCTTTCGCGTGATGTCCGAATTTGGACGGCGTGTCATACTCCCTGCGGTGCGTGAAGAATCACGCAAAGCGGATAGGTTCACGCGCAAGCAACTCAAGCGAGCCTATAAGCTGCTGACACGGGTGGAGCCGCCCGGTGTCAACATTGAGACACAAGAGGCGCACAAGGCGCAGCTGCTTCGCAATGTGCCGGCACTCGACAAGCTGAGCGGCTATAGCGATGAGCTCAGGCGTCTCCTGGCCTCCGGCAAAGGCAGTCTCGAAGATGTGCGGATGCGCCTCGCTGATTGGGTCAAGCGCGCGGAAGGCAGCGGGGTGAAAACGCTGCAGGAATTCGCCAAGGAGATACGACAGCTTGCGCTGCCAAAGGCCGCGCCGCCCATGTAGGCGGCTTGATTGTCGGCAACATTCATGCAGGGAAGACTTGAAGGGAAGGTCGCCGTCATCACGGGTGGCGCCGGCGGCATCGGCAAGGCGGCTGGCAAGCTCTTTGCAGCTGAAGGCGCGGATGTGCTTCTCGTTGACCTCGAGCAAGCTGCGCTCGACGCTGCCTGCGATGAGATCGGCAGCAATCGAGTCAGTTCATATGTCGCCGATGTCACGCGCCTTGCTGACAACCACGCCATGATCGAGCGAGCCGTCGAGCGCTACGGCGGGGTGGACATCTTCTTGGCGAACGCTGGCATTGAAGGCGATGTCAAGAGCATCATCGACTACGAAGAGAGACGTTTTGACGAGGTCATGGCAGTCAATGTCAAAGGCTCGTTTCTCGGATTGAAAGCCGCGATTCCGGCGATCGAGAAGCGCGGCGGTGGCAGCATCGTCATGACCTCTAGCATTGCAGGACTGCAGGGCAACATCAATTTCTCCGCGTATACCGCGAGCAAGCACGCCGTCATCGGCCTCATGCGCTCGGCTGCGCTTGAGTGCGCGGGAAAGAAGATCAGGGTCAATACAGTCAATCCATCGCCGGTCGAGACGCGCATGATGCGTAGCCTTGAAGAAGGGTTAGCGCCAGGGGCGGGGGCAGCAGCCAAACAGATGGTGCTTGGTACGATTCCACTCGGTCGCTATGCCGAGCCGGAAGAAATTGCCGGGATCATGCTGTTCTTGGCGAGTGACGAGAGCGCGTTTGTAACGGGCTCGGTCTACGAAGTCGATGGCGGTATGCGCACTTGAGTAGCGCCTGCCTGTAGACACTTCTCTACATTCTTTCTAGTGTTTCAATACCGAGCAGTTCAAGTCCTCGCTTGAGCGTCTCTGCGGTGCGCTCGCACAGGCGCAATCGAAGCGCTTGCGTGGTGCCTTCGCTCTTTAGTACAGGTGAGGACTCGTAGAACTTCATCAAGAGCGCTGAGAGTTGCCAAAGATAGGTGCATAGCCTGTGAGGTTCGGCGGAAATTGCGACGCTGCCGAGTGTTTCCGGGAATCGAGCAAGGTGCAGCGCGAGATCGCGCTCAGTGGTGCCGAGCGCTGTGTGCGCGAAATCGGCGCGAGCGCGTGGCGCTTTGTCAAGAATGCGCTTCGTTCTGGTATAGGCATAGAGTAGATACGGGGCCGTATTGCCCTCAAACGACAGCATCCGGTCCCAGTCGAAGACGTAGTCGCTGGTGCGATGCTTTGAAAGGTCGGCGTACTTGATCGCGCCGATAGCGATGACCCGTGCGATCTTCCGGCGCTCATCCAAGTCCATGTCGGGGTTCTTTTCGCTCACCACGTCAAGCGCGCGGTTTTCGGCTTCGTCGAGGAGGCTCGCGAGCTTCACGGTTTTGCCGTCGCGAGTGCGGTAGGGACTCCCGTCAGCGCCGAGCATAAGGCCGAAAGGATGATGTTCGAGCGAAGCGTGTCCTGCCAGCCCCGCGCGCTTTCCGACCTCGAACAAGAGATCGAAGTGAAGGCTCTGGCGTGCGTCCACAAAGTAGAGCACGCGGTTCGCACCAATCGATTGACAGCGGTGATTGAGCGCCGCGAGGTCGGTGGTTGCATAGAGGTAGCCACCGTCGGACTTCTCGACAATCAGCGGCAAGGGTTCGCCTTCCCTCGACTTCAGTCGCTCGGAGAACACGCAGCGTGCGCCGTCGGACGCTTCGAGAAGTCCCGTGTCTGCAAGTGTCTGAATGATGTGCGGCAACTCGGCGGCGTATCCGCTTTCGGGCGCGAGGTGTTCGCTGGTCAATGTCACGCCGAGGCGCTCATAAATCGCTTGGCAGTGCGACAAGGATATGTCAATGAACTTCCGCCAAGCGGTTTCGGCGGTGGCTTCGCCCGATTGCAGGTCAACGACGCGGGCGCGCGCGGCTTCCGCGAATGTCTTGTCCTCATCGTAGCGCTTGGAAGCCTCGCTGTAGAAGGTCTCGAGGTCTTCAAGGCTGCTGGTATCCGTGCCATTGGCTTCAAATTCAACCAAGAGCTTGCCGAACTGCGTGCCCCAGTCGCCGACATGATTTTGGCGGATGACCGTGTGGCCAAGATATTCGAGCAGCCGTGCCATCGCATCGCCGATGATGGTGCTACGCAAGTGGCCGACATGCATTTCCTTGGCGAGGTTCGGCGACGAATAATCGACGACGATCGTTTGCTTACCTAAGTTCGGTGACTGAAGCGGCGCACGCATCTGGTCAATCAGCAGCGAATCTCGCAGCTTCAAGTTGATGAATCCAGGCCCTGCGACGTCAGCGTGTTCGACAAGATCATCAAGTTCCGCAAGGTCGAGCGCGGCTTGGCCAAGTTCGCGCGGATTGCGGCGCGCACTTCGTGCGGCGGCGAGCGCACCGTTCGCCTGATAATCGCCATGCTCTGGGTTCTTCGCTTGCGCGACCATCGCGGGCACCTGTTGTCCGCAGACTTCGCTCAAAGCTTCGCTCAGCGCGGCGTCAAGCGTCTGGCGAAGATTCATCGTTCGGAGTGCGGCTGCCGCGCGCAAAGCCAAGCAAATAGGTGACGAAAAGGACGATGCAAGCTGTCACAAAGAGCGAGAAAGCGTCACCCCCAAACACGCGCACATCGAGCTCGGTCACGAGATACGCGAAGATCAGCGACGTGCCGAGCGCAATAAGTAGCGTGTAGATGCGTTGCACTATTCGATGCGCTTCGCGCCGAGGATTTGGACTGCGCCCTCGGCCCCGCCTGATTCCAATTCGGCGATCCGGTCGATCGTCACCATGCCTTCAACGACGCGGCCAAACACCGTGTAACCCGGCTTCGTAACGCTGTGGTTGAGGAAATCGTTATCGACCAAATTCACGTAGAACTGGCTCGTTGCTGAGTCAGGGTCGGAGGTGCGCGCCATGGCGATGGTGCCGCGATCATTGTCGAGGCCGTTATCGCCTTCGTACTTGATCGGCGCGTTGGCCGCGCGCTCCATGCCATCGGGCGTATGACCGCCGCCCTGCACGACAAATCCTGGGACGACGCGATGAAACACGAGGCCATCGTAGAAATTGGCATCGACGTAGGCAAGAAAGTTGCTGGCGGTCACAGGCGCTGCGCCCGCGTCGACCTCGACGGCAAAGCTGCCAGCGCTGGTTTCGAACTCGACGGTTTGCGCAGCGCCATGTGTCGCGGCGAGGCCGACCGCGCCCGCAAGGGCGACAGAGAGTTTGCTGTGGCGAGATGTTGTCACTTGTTGCACCGTGAACTATTGAGAATTTGCAAATATCGTCTCACAGTTTCGGGCAGGCCGTATTGAAGCGCTTCGGCAGTCAGGGCATGACCAATGGAGACTTCGAGCGGCGGGAAGGCGTTGACGAGGCGTGTCAGATTTTCAAGGCTCAGATCGTGGCCGGCATTGATTCCGAGTCCCGCGGTTTCAGCGGCCTTTGAGATGCGGACGTAGGCTTCCAAGGCACTCTTCAGAGCCTGCGTGCCTTCTTGATGCGCCGCTGCGAAGGGCCCTGTGTAGACTTCGATTCGATCCGCGCCTACCGCCGATGCGGCCGCGATATCTTGGTGCGCATCAACGTCCATGAATAAGCTCACGCGAACGCCCCAGTCTTTGAGGCGCCCGACGTGTTCACGAATCTCACCCGCTTGACGCGGCAGATCCCAGCCGTGGTCGGAAGTGAGTTGCTCGTCGCTGTCCGGCACGAGCGTTGCTTGCGTTGGCTTCGCGTGTTCGATGATCTCCATGAAGCCCGGATAGCCGTCTGCGTTGCGATGAGCCTTCGGATTGCCTTCAATGTTGAACTCCCGATCGGGGTAGTCCTTGGCGATCAGTTCCGCGAGTCGAGACACATCATCGGGTCGAACGTGCCGCATATCCGGTCTCGGATGCACGGTGATGCCAGCCGCGCCCGCATCGAGCACGAGTCGCGCGGCATGCTCGATATCCGGCGTGTCGCCATCGCGCGCGTTTCGCAGCAGGGCGACTTTATTCAGGTTGACGCTGAGGTTGGTGGTCAAGACCCGCTCGCGGCCTGTTCTTCCTTGATTGCGCCGCGCCGATAGAGCCAAAAGACCGAAATAATCACGAGCAGCGGCACCACGCCGAATCCGCTGGCGAGCTTCCACGCCACCCAAATCGATTCCGCGAAGCTCATCGCGATATAAATATTGACAGCGCCAAGGGCAAAGAAAATTGCGGCCCACCAGAGGTTCAGAGTGCGCCAGACATCTGCTGAGAGTTGAACGTGATTGCCAAGAAGCTTTTCCATGAGGTTCTCGCGACCAATGATTTGGCTCAACGCGAGCGCGCCGCCCATGACCCACCAGACGAGCGTGGGCTTGAATAGGATGAAGGCGTTG
>JAPOTJ010000053.1 GCA_026709225.1 Gammaproteobacteria bacterium
CGCCCCCGGTTCGGGGCGCCCACAGCATAATTCAATCAGACAAGACCTTCCCTAGCGCATTAGGCCAGAGGATTGCGCAAGACTTGAATACAACGAGTCGAGGCGCTTGACCTCGGCGTCAAGATGCTCGAAGCCCGCCGTGTTCTCGATCACATCGTCGGCCATGGCAAGACGCTCCGCTCTTGACATCTGCGCGTTGATGATCGAGCGAACCGTGGCTTCGCTGCTGCCGTCGCGCGCAAGCGTGCGCTCCACTTGCACGGATTCCGGCACGTCGACTACGAGCACCCGGTGAACCAAACCGTCTTGCCCGGTTTCTTTCAAAAGCGGCGAGACGAGCACGGCGTATCGCGAATTTGCCTCCGACAGCTGCCTCGCGAGTTCTTCCCCGATCAGCGGGTGCAGCAGGGCTTCGAGCCACAGGCGCTCGTGCGTATCGGCAAAGACAATCTCACGCAAGCGCTTGCGGTCAAGTGCGCCGTCGCCTGTCACGATACTCGCGCCATGCCGTGCGGCAATCTCTGCAAGCGCCGGGCGACCCGGCGCCACCACCTGGCGCGAGACGAGGTCGGCATCGACCACGCAAATGCCGATCCGTTCAAAACGCTGAGACACCGCCGTCTTGCCCGAACCGACACCGCCTGTGAGCCCAACGACGAAGGTCACGCGCTCGGCCACAAAGTGATGTGATTCATCGTCTCACCCATCATCATCGCCGCCAAGCCGCCGATCGAAAGGAACGGCGCGAAGGGCACTTGCCCGCCAAAGTCGGCGCGATCTCGAAGTATGCGCGGCAGCGCCCACAAGAGGCCGCTGACGGACGCGATCAACAACACCGCTGGCAACTCCTGCCAGCCAAGCCACGCGCCAATAGCCGCAAGCAGCTTGAAATCTCCGTAGCCCATGCCTTCAATACGCCTGATCAAGCGATGCGCATGCATCACAGCCCAGAGAACGGCGTAGCCCGCGAAAGCGCCGGTCACGGCGCTCGCCAAGTCCGTGAACAACTCCATCACGTTGCACAGCAACCCAAGCCAAAGCAGGCTCAAGGTCAACACATCCGGCAGCGTCAAGGTGCGCGCATCAATCACCGACAGCGCGAGCAAGCAGAGCGCGAACACAAGACCGGCGAGCGCATGCACGCTGAATCCGAACACGAATACCAGTGCGCAGGCAATAAGCGCGAGCGAAGCCTCGACCAAGGGGTACATGGCGTTGATGCGCGCACCGCAGTAGCGACAGCGGCCGCGAGCGAGCGCCCACGACACGAGCGGGATGAGATCGCGGGGCTTGAGCCGCGTCAGGCATTTCGGGCAGTGCGAGCCGGGCAGCCACATCGACAGTTGCTCGCCCTCCGCCACGCCGCGTGTCAGCTTTGGCATCCGATGGATAAGCGTGGTGGTGAAGCTGCCAGCAATGAGCCCGGCGAGCATCGCGAAACCGTACTGAATGAACGAATGAATGGCAAGCTCACCCATTGAAGGCGCTCCCCAGTGAGAAGATTGGCAGATACATGGCAACCAAGAGTCCACCGACCACGACGGCAAGCACCATCATAACAACCGGCCCGAGCGCCTCGGACAGCCCGTCGGCGAGCTCGTCCACCGAGTCTCGATAGTGCGCCGCGGCTCTTGCCAGCATGGTATCGAGCGTCCCCGACTCCTCGCCGATGCGCACCATTTGCGCCACAAGCGTGGGGAACTCGCTACTCTCGCGCATCGCACGATGCAGCAGTTCGCCTTGGCTGACGCGCTCCCGAACTCGCATCAACGCGCTGACAAGCACGCGGTTGCCCACGCTGTCACCCAGCATCGCGAGCGAGTCAATGAGCGGTGTGCCAGCGGCGAAGCTCGTGGCCAGCGTCTCGCACAGCCTCGCCATGGCCGATTCGCGCAGCAGCTTGCCAACCAGCGGCATCCTCAGCAGCAGGCGGTCGCACGCATACGCGATGTGGTCAAAGCGCTTGAGCAACCATCGGCATAGCAAAGTGATGGTGACGAGGGCGATGACGATCTGCCACCAGCGGCGCGCGAGACCTTCGGAAAGGTCGAGAACAAGGCGCGTGAACGCTGGCAACTCGGCCCCGAATCCGACGAACACATCTTCCATCATGGGCACTACGAATAGCAGCATCACAGCCATGACAAGGAACGCAACCACAACTACGATACATGGGTAGACAAGCGCTTTGCGCACCTTGGCACGGAGCGCAAGACTTCGCTCCAGCATGTCCGCAATGCGCAGCAGCATGGTGTCGAAGGTACCGGAATGCTCGCCCGCGGCCACCAGCGCAAGATACAAGTCTGGGAACCTTGCGGCGCCTGTGCGCATTGCTTCGGCGACCGAACTGCCACCGGCAACGCGCTCGGCGAGGTCTTCAAGAACTGCTTGTTCCTGCGGACGGCGCGCGCCTTCGCTGACCAGTGTGAGCGCTTCGACAACGGGCAGCCCAGCCGCAAGCATGACCGCGAACTCTCGCGTCACCCGTGCGAGGTCCACAAGCGGCAATCTCACTTTCCGCGTTTCTACCTTGCGGACGCGCCTGACCGCTACCCCTTGCTTCCATGCCATTGTCTTTACTTCCGCCATGCTGCGTGCTTCCACCTCGCCACGCACGGCCTCGCCGCCGAGTCGAACCCCCTCGTAGGCAAAGCGGTTCATTGGCACACCCGGTCAACTTCCGCCACCGATGTCAGGCCAGCCGAGACCAGCGCGAGACCCTGTTCACGAAGGCTCGACAGGCCTTCGTCGCGGGCAAGGCGCGTCAAGTCGTCAAGCGCCTGGTGCTTGGAAATGGCTTCACTCACACGTGCGCTCACCGGCAGCATTTCAAACACGCCGAGACGCCCTGCATAGCCCCCCAAGCAGTGCTCGCAGCCCTCTGAGTTCGCCTCAAGACCGCCTTCGCTAGGCCGCGCACAATGACTACAGAGCTTGCGCAAGAGTCGCTGCGCCAGCACAAGATTGAGGGCGCTGCCCAAAAGATAGGCAGGAATGCCCATGTCGATCAGCCGTCCGGGGGTTTCAAGTGCTGAGTTGGTGTGCAAGGTGGCAAGTACCACATGCCCCGTTTGCGCGGCGCGCACGGCAATCTCGGCGGTTTCCTGATCACGAATCTCGCCGAGCATGATGATGTCCGGGTCTTGTCGCAAGAACGCCCGAAGCACGCTCGCGAACGTCAATCCGATACGGGTGTTGACTTGCACCTGATTGACGCCGGGCAAGGTAATCTCGACCGGGTCCTCAACCGCAAGGATATTACGTTCGCTGCTGTTGAGCCATTTGAGGCCCGCATAGAGCGTGCCGGTCTTGCCGCTTCCGGTGGGGCCAGTGACCAGAATGAGCCCTTGCGGCCTGGAGAGCGCCGCCTCGAAGATGCGCTTTTGCGACGCGGACAAGCCGATCTCGTCGAGTGACCGCGCCGCCTCGCCGCCGCCGAGAATGCGCAGCACGAGCTTCTCGCCCCACAGTGTCGGCACCGAGTTCACGCGCAGATCAATCTGACGACCGTCCGACGTACTGAGTCGAATACGCCCGTCCTGCGGCAGGCGCCGCTCCGCGATGTCCATTTTCGCCATCACCTTGATACGCGCCGAGATGGCGCTCGCGAGCGTCTTGTCCGGTGCCTCGGCGATGCTCAACACACCGTCTCGCCGCACGCGCACATGGTAGTGCGTCTCGAAGGGTTCGAAGTGCACATCTGAGGCGTTCCAAGCGATGGCCTTGCCAAGGATACGATTGACAAGACGCACCGCCGGCGCATCGGCGCTGCCTTCATCCCGTGTTTCAACACTCGGCACTTCTGGCGCGCCGCGCGACGTTGCGGCGGCGCGCGTGACCGCGTTCGGGCGCAGTCGCTCGATTGCGTCGGGGGATGCGAGCAGAAATCGTGGCTCGTCGCCGAACTCGCCGCTCAAGGACTCGCGGATGCGTGTCCGCTGGGCCGGGTCGTCAATGGCGAGCACAGGCTCGCGAAAATGCAGCTTGAGCGGCAGCACGGACAACGACCGGCAACGCTGCTGGAGATCAGGGGAAAGCTTCTGGAAGACAGCGAATACCGACACGTCGAACGCTGTCAGGTCAACACTCGGCATAGCTGCATCCTGCGCGATGGATTCTGTGGACATGTGGGTGCGCGATTGACGAATACAGTAGGCCGATGAATCTACAGAATTCTCAGCATCGACCTTGTGCGTTTTGTGACTGAATCCATGTGCGAGATTGACCATTTGGCGTGTGAGCCTCGTCGGACAGAAGTTCTTTGTGTTGACCCGCTATGACCCACGAGAAACCCTTGGACCTCTTACTCGAAGGCTCCATGGAGAATCTGTTGCTTGTAAAAGACTATGTGCAACTAGACATTATGTATTGACCTTGCCTACCGGCCTGCGGCGGAAGGCAAGGTCAATACATAATGTCTAGCGAGGCTTCGCCTCAGACCGACGAGGCATGGGAAGTTCGCCGAGAGGCATT
>JAPOTJ010000013.1 GCA_026709225.1 Gammaproteobacteria bacterium
CACAGCCCTTCTCCTGCGCGCTGAATCCACACTTATTTATGGGACAGGACACTAGGAGCCTGCTACAAAGGCAGGTCAAGCGCAATTTCCGGGTCTACCCGCACACCGCCTATTGACAGCGTCCAATGGACATGCGGCCCGGTGACGCGGCCGGTGGCGCCGACTCGCCCCACGAGGTCGCCTTGCTCAACCTGCTGCCCTTCTTCGGCGACCACTTCGCTCATATGACAGAGCATCGAGACGATGCCAGCGCCGTGATCAATCATGACAAGTTTGCCGTTGAAGAAAAAATCACCGGTCAACGCGACTGTGCCAGCGGCTGGGGCGATGATGGATGTGCCGGTCGGCGCGGCGATGTCAAGGCCAGAATGCGCGCCGCGCGGCTGGTCGTTGAAAAAGCGGCGAACGCCGAATTTGCCCGAGTATCGGCCGTGCGTCGGCTGCACCATAGGAAAGGGCAGGGCGGACAACTCACTGAACGACGAATAGACCTTCTTTTGCAATGCGGCTTCGCGTGCGTAGCGCTCAAGATCTTCGGAATTGGGCTCGACATGACGCTGATTGGCAATTTGCAGGCGCTCTTCAGCAAAGGTGCGCGCCTGCACGTCCACGCTGTGCATCATGCGACTACCATCGGCGAAATCGAGTGTGATGCGCGTCTCTCCGGGCTGTGAATCCATATGCACGGGCACGATCACGGCCCCTGAGTCCGTCACGGGTAGTCGCAAGTCATCGAGATTCGCAGCGACTAGATCCGTGCGACCAGTTTCGATGAGCGCGAGTCCGCCTTGGGGAACGGTCTCGGCGACCACGCCGAGGCTGGCAGATAGCGAGAGCATGGCGGCGAGCCAACTGCTGTGTGTTTTCATAAGCTGTCCTTGTGTATCGTTTGAACGGTGACGGCAATCCGGCCGTCGGCGAGATGCGCGAGCAGGCGATCACCAGCCCGTGTTTGGTGCGCAGCGGTAATCGGCTTGCCATAGGCGCCATTGACGCGCTCGCCACTGGTGGGCTTGGCAATGATCGCATAGCCGCGCGCAAGCGTCGCCCTTGGGCTCACAGCTTCGAGTTGGAGCGACGCGGCCCGAAGCGTTTTTTCGAGATCGGTGCGGCGTTGCGACCACGCTTGATGAAGTCGCTCGCGAACATCGGAGAGCCTTGTCCGATATGCCGAAACAATGCCTTCAAGATCAAGCCGATGCAAGCGCGCAGCAACCTCGCGCGCATGCGCTCGTCGTGCGGCGTCAACATTCGCGTAGGCGCGATGCAGCCGCTCGGCATAGTCGTCCAATCGCTGCAAGGACTGATCGACGATGCGTTGCGGGTTGCGCGCCGCAAGTCGCTCGCGCCATTGCCAAAATCGGTCTTCACTCAGATGACGAAGTGTCGCATTAAGACGCACGCCAAGTGCATTCCGCAAGCTCTGCACCTTCGTGTGCACTTCAGCATAGTCGGGTGTTGCCAATGCGGCGCCTGCCGTCGGCGTTGCCGCACGCGCATCAGCGACGAGATCGGCGATGCTCGTGTCAGTTTCATGCCCAATGCCTGTAATCACCGGCACGTTGCAGTTCGCGATGGCGCGCGCAACGGGTTCGAGGTTGAACGCCCACAGGTCTTCGATTGAGCCGCCGCCGCGAGCGAGCAGCACGAGGTCTGGGTGCGGACCGTCGAGATGAGCTGGCCAGTTGGCAATGCGGTCAAATGCGCGCGCGATCTCGCGGTGCGCGTTCGCGCCTTGCACCGCGGCAGGCAAGAGCGTGCAGCGACACAACGCGCGGCGGGTTGCAAGTGTCTTCGCGATGTCGCGCAGCGCGGCGCCCGCGGGCGACGTAATGATCGCGAGGTGTTGCGCGAATTTTGGAAGAGGGCGCTTGCGAGACTGGTCGGTGAGACCTTCCTTCTTGAGTTTTTCGCGCAGTGCGGCGACGGCTGCGAGTAGCTCACCTGTGCCAGCGAGCTGCATTTCACGGGCAATTGCCTGATAGGTGCCGCGCTGCTCATAAATGCTCACCCGGCAGCGCAGGCGCACAAGGGCGCCGTCTGACGGCGCAAACCGAACGCGCGTGTTGTCGCCGCGAAACATGACGCAGCGAATCTCCGCATCGTCGTCCTTCAAAGAAAAATACCAGTGACCGGAATGATAGGCCTTGAAACCTGACACCTCGCCCTGCATCCAAATGTCCGCGAATGCGTCTTCAAGTAGGGAACGCGCTAGCCCATTGACCTCTGAAACCGAGTAGACGGTATGATTCTGTCCTTGCAATTGCATCAAATTATTCTACGCCAGCCAATCGGAGGAAGAAATCATGTCGGGAAGAGTAGTGCTCATCACCGGCGCGGCAGGCGCACTTGGCCGAGCCGTTGCCGAGCGGTTCGCGTCCGAGGGCGATCGGCTCGCGCTGCTTGATCAGGTGCCGATGAATTTGGAGGCAGCCTATCAGGGGCAGTGCGATCTTGGAAATAGCGCCGAAACCGAGGCGCATGCAGCACGCATTGTGAGTCAGCTTGGTCGCATTGACATACTGCTCAATATTGCAGGCGGCTTTGAAATGGGGGAACCCGTCCACGCCACTAGCGAAAAGACATGGAGGTTCATGTTCGAGGTGAATCTCTGGACGCTGGTGCGTATGCTCGAAGCAGTGGTGCCAATCATGCGTGAACAAGGTGAGGGCAGAATTGTCAACATGGGAGCGCGGGCGGCGCTTCGTGGCAGCGCCCTGATGGGCGCGTATGCCGCATCGAAGAGCGCGGTCATTCGCCTCACAGAGAGCCTTTCGGACGAGCTCAAAGAGAGCGGCGTGCAGGTCAACTGCATCCTGCCGAGTGTGATCGATACGCCTCGCAACCGAAGCGATATGCCGGATGCGGATTTCAGCCGTTGGGTGCAGCCGCAGCGCATCGCGGAGGTCATGGCGTTCCTCGTGTCCGATGGCGGAGCCGATATCCATGGCGCATCGATTCCAGTGGAATCGCTTTCATAGGTGCCCGGTCGGCGCGCGACAGTCGAATTGTCAAGGTGCGTACAATTGACCTTTTTACGAATCGAGACTTGGACGTGATTCCCATCCCCTTGCGGCAGATGGTCGGTGCCGCGCCGACGACTTTTATTATTGCGATCTTTTTGCTTGCACTGGCACCTGCGCAAGCCAAGCTACCGGACTTCGCTGATTTAGTGGAAGACAACGTCGACTCGGTCGTGCATATCACCGTGATCAGCGAAGGCGAAGGCATGCTCGGCGGTCTTCGCAGAGCGCTTCCCGAAGAGTGGTTTGATCGACGCATCTTTCCATGGCCTGAGGACGAGCCAAGGCGCAGACAAGGGCAGGGATCCGGATTTATCATCTCTGCCGATGGCTATGTGTTAACGAACAACCATGTTGTCGCCTCAGGTGGCGACATCACCGTACGAATGCATGACCGGCGCGAATTCAAGGCCGAACTCGTGGGGGCGGACGCACGCAGCGATGTCGCCCTGCTCAAAGTCGAAGCAGACGACCTGCCAGCGGCCAAGCTTGGGGATTCCGATGAGCTGCGCGTCGGCGAATGGGTGTTCGCGATCGGCTCGCCATTTAATTTCGAATACAGCGTTACGGCCGGGATCGTATCCGCGCTCGGACGCAGCTCGCTTGGTTCAGGCGCCAATAGCTTCGTGCCCTTTATTCAATCTGATGTGGCGATCAATCCCGGCAATTCCGGCGGGCCGCTGTTCGACCTTGACGGGCGTGTCGTTGGCATCAACTCGCAAATATTCTCGCGCTCCGGAGGCTTTCAGGGTATCTCCCTCTCCATCCCGATCGATGCCGCCATGGAAGTCGTTGAGATGCTCAAGGCCGATGGCAGCGTTTCGCGCGGATTCCTCGGTGTGCGCCTGGATAGCGGACCGTCCTTTGAGGTTGCGAAGAGCCTCGGGCTTGACCGCCCCATGGGAGCGCTGATCACCGAAGTCCTTGCGGATACGCCCGCCGAAGAAGCCGGTCTCAAGTCGGGTGATGTCATCCTCTCGGTCGATGGCGAAGACGTGGACTTGTCGAGTGATCTGCCTTTCATGATCGGCAGGCGCAAGAGCGGGGAGAATATTGATCTCAAAGTATGGCGTGACCGGCGCGAGATTGACGTTGAAGTCACTCTGGCGCTGCTGCCCGACGATGAGGGACAATCGGATGCCGATGACAGCGAAGGTAGCGAGCTGAAGCCAGGTGCGCTCGGCCTCGGCGTGACGAGCGTACCCCACGAGCTCGTCGAGCGTCTTGACGTTGATGGCGGCGTGCTCGTTCGATCCTCAGCAGGGCTTGCCCGCTCCGCAGACATCGTGCCGGGCGACATCATCTTGCAGGTGCAAGGCCAAGCTATTGATGGGCTTGACGATTTTTCATCCGCCGTTGAGAACCTAGAAGCGGGCGAGCACGCAAGCTTCCTTATTCTTCGCGGCAATTTCCGCACCTACCGGGCGATACGGGTGCCGGATTGACACCGCTTGAGCAGATTCGCAATTTCTCAATTATTGCGCATATCGATCATGGCAAGTCAACGCTCGCCGACCGGCTGATTGAACGCTGCGGGGCGCTTGATTCTCGCGAGATGTCGACGCGTGTGCTCGACTCCATGGAGCTTGAGCGCGAGCGCGGCATCACCATCAAGTCGCAGAGCGTGACTTTGAACTACGTCAGCAGAGACGGCAGCGAATATCAGCTAAATCTGATCGATACCCCTGGCCATGTCGATTTTCATTACGAAGTCTCGAGGTCGCTGTCGGCGTGCGAAGGGGCGCTCTTGCTTGTCGATGCCGCGCAGGGTGTCGAAGCGCAGTCGGTGGCGAATTGCCTTGCGGCGATCGAGCAGGATGTTGAAGTCCTGCCGGTGCTCAATAAAATTGACCTGCCGCAAGCAGAGCCAGCGCGAGTGGCGCGGGAAATCGAGGACCTCGTTGGCCTCGACGCATCCGACGTGCTCTGTGTCAGCGCCAAAACCGGCGAAGGCGTTGACGCCTTGCTTGAGCGGTTGGTCGCATCTGTGCCTCCGCCGGAAGGCAGTTTTGACGGACACTTGCGTGCGCTCATCATTGATTCGTGGTTCGATCAGTATCTTGGCATTATTTCGCTTGTGAGAATCGTGTGCGGCGCCGTTCGCAGTGGTGACAAGGTTCTCGTATCGTCGCTCGGCCGCATTTACGAAGTGACCGAAGTGGGCGGCTTTGCGCCGGGGCGCGTCGCGCGTGATGTGCTGTGCGTTGGCGAAGTCGGCTATATCGTGGCTGGCATCAAGGATGTCAACGGCGCGCCAGTGGGCGACACGCTCTTAAGTCCGCTCGACCCGAATCCGGAACCCCTGCCGGGCTTTCGGCGCGTGCAGCCGCTCGTCTACGCCGGCCTCTTTCCCATTGATTCTGATGATTTCGAGCAATTTCGCACCGCGCTCGAACGCCTGTGCCTCAACGATGCCGCGCTCTTCTACGAGCCGGAGACATCGGAAGCCCTTGGCTTTGGATTTCGCTGCGGATTCCTCGGCACACTGCACATGGAAGTCGTGCAAGAACGCCTGGAGCGTGAATACGGACTGAGCCTCATCAGTTCAGCGCCGACCGTGCTCTATGAGGTACTGCTCACTTCGGGCGAAGCTGTGCACATCCAGAACCCTTCCGAACTTCCCGACCTAGGGCGCGTCAAGGAGATTCGCGAGCCGGTTGCAGAGGTCACTATTCTGACGACCAAGGATACCGTCGGCAAGGTGATGAATCTCTGTGTGGAACGGCGAGGCGTATCAGTGTCGCTCGACATCAGTGGAACGCAAGCGTCCCTTGTGTGGCGCGTGCCGATGAGCGAAGTCGTGCTCGACTTCCATGATCGCCTGAAGTCCGTCACGCGCGGTTACGGATCGATGGACTACACGATGACCGGCTTCGAGAAAGAAGATCTGGTTCGCCTCGATGTGCTCGTCAATGGCGCCGTTGTCGATGCGCTCGCAATGATCGTGCATCGAGGCGTATCGCGCAGCAGGGGCCTTGAGCTGCTTGGCCGCCTCAAGAAGCTCATCCCAAGGCAGATGTTCGATGTCGCGTTGCAGGCGGCGATCGGCGGCCAGATCATCGCTCGCGAGACAGTCAAAGCCTTGCGCAAGAATGTCACTGCCAAGTGCTATGGGGGCGATGTCACGCGCAAGAAGAAGCTTTTGAAGAAGCAGAAGGAAGGCAAGAAGCGCATGAAGCGATTAGGCTCGGTCGAGATCCCTCAGGAAGCCTTTCTTGCCGCGCTCGCACGCGACGATTCGTAAGCATTGTATTGCGCTTGGCCGCGTGTCACGGAAGTGACACCCGCGGTTCACAAAACTGCTACTGAACCTTCACGGCTCTGAAATTAAGTGTCTTTAGAGTAGTCGCTACGCTCTTCTCGACTTTTGGAGACCTTCATATGGTTTCGCTTTGCCTTCTTCCAAGGTTCGGACTTCTTGCCGTGATGATCGGTGTTCTGGCCGCGTGCGGAGGTGGTGACATCAACATTTCACCATCCACCGCCGACAACTCAGTTGACAACTCATCGGTGACCACGAACACCGCGACTCCGGACCCCGTGGACGCGGATGCCGTCTGTGCGTCGCGCCTGCTTGAGTCAGGCCAAGAGGTACGCGGCGACTTTCGCGGCAACAACTGCTACTACTCGCGCTCGTTTGCGAGCGCCGGCACCAATATCAAGTCGGACATCCTGTTCTCGCCCCTGGACAATGGCGGCGCGCACATTTTTGAAGGCAGCCTCTTTATTGGCGAGAATTGCTCCGACGACCAGTGCCTTGCCGAAAAGGGACTGCGCAGAGGTGGCGACGGTCCTACCTTGACCATTGAAGCTGGCACCACGCTCGCTTGGCAGTCGAACAAGTCTTTCTTGATTATCAATCGTGGCTCGCTTATTTTGGCGCGCGGCGCTGAAGATGCGCCGATCACACTGACCTCCGAATCGGATGTGGACGGCACGCTGACTGGCGACAACTTCAACGCTGTGCAGCAATGGGGTGGCGTTGTCGTCAATGGCTTCGCGATTACCAACAAGTGCGACTACGAGGGCGCAAGCCGCGGTTCCTTGACGACTTCGGATTGCCATGTGTCTGCCGAAGGCGCGGCAGGACTCGACGAGTCGCATTACGGCGGTGATAACGACGATGACAGCTCGGGCGTGCTTCAGTATGTCCGCGTCAAGCATACCGGCGCAGAAGTGGCCAATGGCGACGAGCTCAACGGCATTTCCTTCGGCGGTGTCGGCAGCGGCACGGTGGTCGAGAACCTGCAGGTCTATTCAACCTATGACGACGGCATCGAAATGTTTGGCGGCTCTTTCGACATACGCAATTTCCTTGGCATGTATGTGCGTGATGATTCGATTGATATCGACGAGGGCTACAACGGCACCATCACCAATGCCTTGGTGATTCAGGCGGAAGACATCGGCAATCACTGCATTGAGTCAGACGGACTTGGCTCATACAGCAGCCTGACTGATGAGGTGCGCCAAGCCAAGATCAGCCAAGGCATCAACAGTGCGCCGACGATCGAAAACCTGACGTGCATCGTGTCGCCTTCCGCAGGGCAGGGCAACTTCGACCCCGGTGCGGGCTGGCGGCTTCGCGAAGGCATTCACCCCACCATTACCAATGCCATGGTGGTGAGCGCCAAAGGCGTCGATAGTGACGACAACAACTACTGTGTGCGTGTGGACCATTTCGGCGTCACGGAGCCGACCTTAAATGGCATCGTATTCGCTTGCCAAGACAAGGTTCGCAGCGTGACCGAAGCTGACCTTGTCGGCTTGGGGGCGAGCGTGACCTTTGCCAACATTACGGGTGTGACAGACCCGAGCGCCAACGCCGATAGCGATCTGCAGCTCCTGGAAGGCATGCCTCAGATCTATTCGCTGCCCTATGCGTCCATGCAAATCAATGGCGCGAACCTGCCGACCGGATATAGCGGTGGCAACATTGGCGGGGTGACGCAAGGCGCCGGTGCCGACTGGACGCAAAATTGGACATTCGGCCTGCATGAATCCAACGAGCCCGACGGTCAGCATTGGTTCGAACAGTAGGCGAGCCACGTATGAACAACCTAGGATTGCTTGGCCGTCGCCTCTTGACCGGCCTCTTGGCGGCGCTCGGAATTTCCGGCGCCACCTTCGCTGAAGACCAGGTAA
Organism: Gammaproteobacteria bacterium; assembly: GCA_026709225.1. GTDB lineage: Bacteria > Pseudomonadota > Gammaproteobacteria > Pseudomonadales > Azotimanducaceae > Azotimanducus > Azotimanducus chitobiosivorans. The sequence continues at coordinate 8,169 of JAPOTJ010000013.1, forward strand.
CAGAGGAAGAGGGAACGGCCTCTACATCCACGGCGCGAGTAGACAACACCGAGATCGAAGATCTCGTTGTCGTCGCTCGCTTCTACAGCGCCGCGCAAGCGCTCATGAACGAACGCATCGACGACGAGGTCGTTTCGGATGTCATGGACGCCGAGTCGATTGGCCGCCTCGGCGACTCGACAGTCGCAGCAGCGCTGCGCCGCATGGCGGGATTGACGCTGGTGAACGACAAGTTTGTCTATGTGCGCGGCTTGGGTGAGCGCTATTCGAGCACTTCGCTCAACGGCGCCACCATTCCGTCACCGGATCTGACGAGAAATGTCATCCCGCTCGATATTTTTCCAGCATCGATTGTGCAATCGCTGCGTGTGCAAAAGTCCTACTCGGCAGACGCGCGCGCCAACTTTGGCGGTGGCAGCATTGACATACGCACCAAAGGCGTCCCCGACGGCTTCATTTGGGCGCTCGAAGCAAGCGGCGGCTACAATTTTGAGAACGACGGCGAAGTGCTGTCCTATCCAGGCGGCGGTGACGACGACTGGGGCGAGGACGATGGCACGCGCGAACTCGCGAGCAGCATCACCGATGCCATCACTCGTTTTCGCGGCAATCTCGGCGTGCAGAACATTGCCAACACGCTGCGTCAAGAAGGCAACATGTACGACTCGCCAGCGGCAGCGTTCGCGGCTGCTCAGGCCGTCAACAGGCAGATTGCACTTGGCTTGAATCGCAATATCGGCATTCAGTACGAAGACGATACGCCTGACTACGGATTCAAGGCTAGCATCGGAAATACGTTCCTGGTCGGACGCAACTGGGAGTTCGGCTTTCTTGTTGGTGGCTCGTATGAAACCGACTGGCGCGAACGGCACCGATTCTCGCGGCTCTTTTCGGACCCTGACGAAGAAACCGAGTCCGAAGACGAATCTATCCGCAGCGTGGACCTGCATGCGAATGTGAACCTTGGCCTTGTGTATGGTGACGACCACGAGATATCCACCACGAGCTTGTACCTTCGCAATACAGACGACCGCACGGCGATCCGCGATTTCTTCAATGAGAACCGGCGGCGTTCGGACGGCTTTGGGTTTCGCGACTATCGAATCAGGTTTGAGGAACGCGACCTCACGGTCAATCAGATCAAGGGTACGCATCGCTTTGGGGACGACACCCGTGCATTACTGCCCGAGTCCTTGGACTACACGCTGGAAGTATTGCCTGATGACTTGGAGATCTCTTGGTTTTATTCTGATTCCGAAGGCGGCACCAGCATTCCAAATCAAGTCGGCGTGCGAGCGGAAACCGATACCGACCCCGTCACGGGCGAGGTATTGAGCTCGGCTGTCAACACTGGCTCGTCGGTTGCGGACTTTCGCTTTACCGAACTTGGCGACGAGGTGGAAAACTATGGATGGAGCGCGCTGCTGCCGTTCTATGTGGGCAATTCATTTGTTGAGATCAGCTTTGGTGGCGAGCATTCGCAAAAGGTGCGCACCTACCGTCAAACGCAGCTGAGCCTTGGTGCGCTCAGCGTTGGCGATCCGTCTGTCCTGCAGGGTGGACTTAGCGAAGCGTTCTCGGATGCCAACGTCACGAATCCCGCCAACAACTATGTGTTCGATCTGCAAGGCACCAATAATCAGAGCTATATCGCAGCGACGATGACGGATGCGGGCTTCGGCAAGGTGGACTGGACGTGGAACGAGACATGGCGGGTTTCTGCCGGTGCGCGCTGGGAAGATTATCGTCAAGTCGCCTTGGACTGGAACATCTACGCCTTTACGCTTGAGAGTCCGCAGGTGTCGGTCGATCCAGAGACGCTTGAGAACTCAGCCTACCAGGATGACGAATGGTTTCCGTCCGTTTCGCTGACCTACATGTCGGATTGGCTCGCCGAGACCTTTCAACTTCGCTTTGGCTGGAGCCGCAGCACCGTGCGCCCTGATCTTCGCGAAATCACCGATGCCAGCTATATCGACCCGATCACCTCGGAAATTGTCGATGGTAATCCCGGCGTGGTGCCATCGACAGTGACCAACTTCGATATTCGTGCAGAGTGGTTCTTTTTGAACGACGACAATTTCACCGTGTCGCTGTTCTACAAGGACATTGAAGACCCGATCGAATTTTTTGAAGCGGCCGCGAGCGATACTAACATCGCCCGTGAAATCGTGAATGCAGAGTCTTCCGAAGTCTATGGGGTGGAAATTGAAGCCCTCAAATCACTGCGATTCCTTGGGCAATGGGCCGATCCCTTCTTCGTGCAGGCGAACGTGACCGCTCAAGATTCGGAAATCGTCGCAGGTGCGAATGCCGATGCGCCGACGAACCCGGAACGTCCGTTAACCGGCGCGTCTGAGTACGTCGCGAACATCATGCTTGGATTCGACTCGTTCGATGGCCAGCACACGGCATCACTGATCTATAACGTATTTGGCGAACGGCTCTATGTAGCTGGTCGAAACGGCGCCCCAGATGGCTTCGAGCAGCCGTTCCATTCGCTTGACTTCACCTATTCCTGGTATCCGACCGAGCGCTTTACGGTCAAGGCCAAGCTGCAGAACATGCTTGACGAAGCGATCACTATCGAGCGCGAAGGCGTGGTGATCTTTGAACAGCCGACTGGTCAAGCGTTTTCAGTGAGCGTTCAGTACGCTTACTAGCGCTCCATCAAGCCGATAATCTCCTGATATGATGACGGTCGATGATGGGGAACCACAAGGAATGGAAGATCGTTTCGCGCGAAAACGGATGACGCCTGAGCAAGTCATGGCGAAGATTCGCTCAGGCGTAAAGCGGCAGGTGCCAGAGGATTTCGTGCACCCAGATGACAAAAATAGCGAGTTTCTCTCGCCTTATGAGCTGCACCTGCTATCGAAACCCGATGAGTTGAGTGCGGATGACATTGATGAGGATTGGTATTGGTTGCATGGCTGAGACCGGGTTTGCAGTCGATACGAATTTGCTATTTCATCCCACCCCGCGCCGTCTTCGCGCGCTCAGAGACGCTCAGGAGAGCGCTGCCGGACGGCACAGTTGACACTTGCGTGTCAGTTCCATGACAGTTAAATGACATAAATATTGCATTTTCGTGACAGTTGCCCTATACTGGCCTCCATCGTCGTGAGACGACATTCTTCCGCAAGAAGAGGAGGCCCAACATGGCTAACTTCAAGAAATTGCTCGCGCATAGCGCTGCTCTCCCACTCGGACTCGCTCTGTTCACCACAGCAGGCTGCACTGGCATGAACTTCGCCTCTAGCGAATTCGCGCCCACGCACCGATGGGCGCGTCCAGATACCAGTATCGCCGAATACAACTTCCACAATGTGCGTTGCGTTCGCAAATCCGACGTGAACACGGGAGGTGCCGAGCCTGATTCCCCGGAATTTCTCGCCTATCGAGAATGCATGGAAGAAAAGGGTTTCGAGCTGATGGGCTTGACAACTCGCGGTTAAGCGAGTTCTAAGCGCTCAAGCTCTGCGGCGGTCTGGCGCAACTTGGACAGGTGTTCCTTGGCGTTGAGGCCGCCGCCGAGCGTTCGTAGGCACACATGCGTGAGGCCTTTCCTGCGCCAGCCCTGAAGGCGCGTCTTCCACTCGGCTTGCCGCGGTCCGACCACTGCGATACCGGCTTCCGTTCCGATATCCCGCGGATCACGTCCGGCTTGTTTGGCAATCAGATCGATCTCGCCTTTGATGTCGTCAAACTCGTCAGGCGATGCGAGCACAAACCAGCCATCAGCATGACGGCCGATGCGTGTGCGGATTGCCGCCGAAGGGATTGACCGTGCGCCAATCCATAACGGAATAGGGCGCCGCACGGGCAGGGGGTGAATACCTAACCCTTCAATCTGATGCCATTTGCCGGCGAACTCCACCGTGGGTTGCGTCCATAGCTGCTTGAGCAGCACCATCTGTTCATCCGCGCGGCTGCCGCGCGTGGAAAAATCCTGTCCGAGCGCCCGGTACTCGGCTTCGCTGCTGCCCACGCCAATGCCAAGCCGCACACGTCCGCCACTCAACACATCGAGCTCGGCGACCTGCTTGGCCAGCAACACAGTCTGGCGCAGCGGCGTGACGATGACCGAGGGCACGAGCTCGATACGCCGAGTGACGGCGGCGATATAGGCGAGCAGCATCAGCGGTTCATGCGCATAGGCGCCTTGTGGGCGGATGACCTGATCGGGGATGCGCAAGTGCGTGAATCCCAAGTCCTCGGCGATCAGCGCAAACTCTGTGATCGCCTCGATGTCATCGTTCAACTCCCTAATGGGGAGCGACATGCCTATTCTGAGCGTGTTGATGGCCGGTCCTTGTGTGTAGAGAGCTTATGCGAGGGGCACGATTTTCGACGCTCTAAGCTTGCTGTCTCGTGTCAACAATGGCACCTGGTGCACAAGGCTTGTGGCGGCAATGAGCTCATCGGCCGGGTCAGAAGACACATCGAGGCGCGTAGAGGCATTCGCAACTTCCAATGTAATTGGCCATACATGCACTTCGCGCACAGCTAGGACAAACCTCGAGCTTGCTAGATCGATGTCGAGTCGCCCGAGTTGACGTAGTTTGGCTATCTCCCAGAACACGATCGCGGAAATTCCCCAAGAGTTCGTATTGAGCAGCTCTTCTTCACTTGGACGCAGGCCGCCGAGCAAAGCATATACAAAAATATGAGTGTCAAGATTGAGCATCCCACTCGATGTCCGTGCTCATGATGTCTCCGTGTATCGTAATCTCGCCTTTCATGCTGCCGATTAAATTCGCGCAGCGGTGTTGGTACGGAAACACTTGCGCAACAGGCTTGCCGTGCTTCGTCACGACGATCCCTTCATGATCAAGCTGATCTAGTAGCGCGAGACAATGCGTCTTGAACTTGGCGGCTCCAATTGTTTTCATTGGCGGAATATCCGTCTGCAACAGGCCACATTCTAGGCATGGTCACATATCCTGTCCACGTCGCTAAGCCCGTACAATCAAATACACACCGGCAAGAGCGACGAGCCCTGCCATTGTGTCGGGCGCATCAAGCATGCCAGCAAGTGGGGATACGGACCAGGCAGCAAACAACACGAGCGCCACCCCTGCGGCGCGCGCAAATACTTGCCTTCGCCTGTCTGATCGCTGCAACTGCTCGGCACGTGCGCGCTCGTCAGCTAGTGCGTTCGACAGGCGATGAACTTCGCCGCGCAAGTCGCGAATCTCCGCTGGCAAGCGCGGCAATCTCGTGAACAGCTCCGGCAGGTCAGCGAGGAGTGAAGTCAAACTGGCCGCAGGCCCGAACTGCTCGACCATCCAGCGTTCCATGAACGGCTTGCCCGTGTCCCACAGGTCGAGTTCTGGGTAGAGCCGGCGTCCCAAGCCTTCAACATACAGCAAGGTCTTCTGCAAGAGCACAAGCTGCGGCTGCAATTCAAGGCGAAAGGCGCGTGCGGAACGAAACAGGTCAAGCAGGAATGTGCCGAACTCTATCTGCGACAAGGGCTTTTGAAACACTGGTTCGCAGACCTTGCGGATGACCGCCTCAAACGCCTGTGCATCAGTTTCAGCGGGCGCCCAACGCGCCTCAAGCAAGAGGCGCGCGACTTCCTTGTAGTCGCGACGAAAGAACGCCATCAGGTTTTTGGCAAGATAGGCGCGGTCGGTCTCGCCCAACTGACCGATGATGGCGCAGTCAAGCGCGATGTAGCGTGGCTCGGCGGGGTTCGCGACATCAATCAGGATATTGCCTGGGTGCATATCGGCGTGGAAAAAGTTATGCACGAACACTTGCGTGAAGAAGGTTTCGACACCGCGTTCGGCAAGCTTCTTCATGTCTGTGCCGAGTGCTTTCAGCTGCTCGACTTCGCTGATAGGCACGCCTTTGACAAATTCGAGCGTGAGCACATCGCGACCGGAAAACTCGCGGTAGACCCTCGGTACGTATAGGAGCGGCGATGCCGCAAAGTTATGCCGCAGATTCACTGTGTTCGCCGCCTCCTGCTGCATATCGAGCTCGGCGAGAATCGTTGCTTCGTAGTCATCCACCACGCGCATGAGATGCAGGCGTTTTGCATCGCTCGAATGGCGTTCGAGCATCTGCGCCACGCGCCGCATCAATGCGATTTGCTCGCTGATGCGTTCCTTGATGCCCGGGCGAACCACTTTGACCGCGACTTCCGCGCCGCTCTGCAGACGTGCACGATGGACTTGCGCAACAGACGCCGAAGCGACCGGCGCTTTCTCGAAATGCTCGAATAGTTCAGCAATGGGCTTGCCAAGACTCTTCTCGATACGCACGACCGCAAGCGCGGATGCGAAGGGCGCGACCTGCGCCTGCAGCTTGGCGAGCTCATCAGCCATTTCATCAGGCATGAGGTCGCGCCGCGTGGACAAAAGTTGCCCGAACTTGATGGCCACCGGGCCAAGATGCTCCAAGAAACGGCGCAGACGAACGGAACCCGCTGTCCGAGGCTGCGGCAGGCATTTCGACAGGCGAATGCCTGCCCGAAGCCATGCGGGCAACTGATGGACATCGACATCCAAGTCCTCATGCAGGGTATCGAGCCGATACCGCATTGCCTTGAGGCCAAGGCCAATCAGGTTCATGCGCGCGCTGTGTGTAGCGTCACCACGCCGCCAAGCAGTCCATGCCAGCGCACATCTTCAAATCCGTGGTCGCTCAGAATCAGGCTGACGGCATCGGGCGAGGGATGGGTTTCAATGGATTCGACGAGATAGTCGTAAGGGGCGGCATCGCCCACCACCGCGCGCCCGAGCATCGGCCATCCTGACTTGTAGAGGCGAAAGGCGCGCGCGAGGCTCGCGTTCTTTGGTATTGAAAATTCTAAAATAACCAAACGGCCACCAGATTTCAGTACGCGCCGGCATTCTGCGCTTGCCGCCTCCTGATCCGAAAAATTGCGGAAACCAAACGCGCACACAAGGCAGTCGAACGTGCTGCGGGCGAAGGGCAGGCACTCAGCCGAGGCAACCACATACTCAACGCCGAGAATACCGCGATTGAGCAGCCGCTCACGTCCGAGATCAAGCATCGCACCATTTGCGTCGGCAAGCACCACGCGCCCTTCATCGCCGACAGCGTGTGCCAGCAGCTTCGTCATATCGCCAGTGCCGCCGGCGAGGTCCAACACCAGATGGCCAGCTCGCACGCCTGTTCGTTCAAGCGCGATCCGCTTCAATAGCCGGTGCACGCCAAGTGACATCAAATCGTTCATCAGGTCGTAGCGCGTTGACGCCGAGTCAAAGACCTGCTGCACACGCTCGCTCTTATCTTGGGTCATTACGGCTCGCTTTAGCCTTGCAGATGCAGCGGTTGCCATTCACCGACCGCTTGATTGCTGTGACCAGCGGGCTTCCCAGCGTCTGCATCACGCGAAGCGCCAGCCGCTTTGAGGCGCACGAGGTAGTCCTTCCAGTGTGCCTCACGATGATCGCCAAGGTCACGCAGGATCGACCAAGTGTACAGGCCGGTATCGTGTCCGTCATCAAAGCAAGGCCGAATCGCATAGTTGCCAACCATCTCGATGCGCTCGATGCCGACGCGCTTCTTGCCGGTGACAAGCACCGCCTGTTCAGCCGAGTGTCCGCGAACTTCAGCCGACGGCGAATAGACACGCAGCAGTTCACAAGGCAGCACATGTGTGGCCGAATCGTCCCAGAGCACCTCGAGCGTACGAGATTTGCGGTGCAGGGTAATGTTGACAGGCGTTGTCGACATACCCAACTCAGAGAATGTACCTCGACAAATCCTGATCCTCCGCAAGTTGAGCGAGTTGCTCGTTGACGTAAGCCGCGTCAATGGTGACAGGTGTCTGATGACTGTGCGGGGCGCCGAAAGAAATATCGTCAAGCAGGCGCTCCATCATGGTGTGCAGCCGACGCGCACCAATGTTCTCGGTGGACTCGTTGACCTCGAAGGCTAGCTCGGCAATGCGCTTGATGGCGCTGTCCTCAAAGTGAAGCGTCACGCCATCCACGCTGAGCAGCGCTTGATACTGCTCAACGAGAGACGCCGAAGGTTCGGTCAGAATCCGGCAGAAATCATCGGCGGTGAGCGCGTCGAGCTCAACGCGAATCGGCAAGCGGCCCTGCAATTCAGGAATCAGGTCCGATGGCTTGGAAAGATGGAAGGCGCCCGAGGCGATGAAGAGGATATGGTCCGTCTTGACCATGCCGCTGCGCGTTTGCACCGTGCAGCCTTCAACGAGCGGCAGCAGGTCGCGCTGCACACCTTCGCGAGAGACATCGACCGAGGCGCGTTCGCGTCCAGCCACCTTGTCGATCTCATCAATGAACACAATGCCAGTTTGCTCGACCGACTGCACAGCACAATTGCGCACTTCCTCTTCGTTGACGAGCGAGATGGCCTCTTCTTCTTCGAGGCGCCGCAGCGCCTCACTAACCTTCAGTCGCAGCGTCTTGCTACGCCCGCCACCGAAGTTCGAAAGCACTTCCTGCAATTGATCGCCCATACCTTCGAGTCCGGGCGGTGTCATTATTTCCACGCCGATGCGCGTTTCGGTAAGATCAATTTCAACTTCACGTTCATCAAGTGCGCCGTCGCGAAGCTTGCGCCGCATGAACTCGCGCGTATCGGTGCCAGTCTCTTCCGTATCGCCGCTCGCCTTTGGCAGCAGCGCAGTCAGCAAGCGCTCTTCTGCCGCCTGCTCGGCGCGCGGTCGGGCATTCGCCAGATGCTCTTGACGAATCATCTTGACGGAAGCGTCGACAAGGTCGCGAATGATCGATTCGACATCGCGCCCGACATAGCCGACTTCCGTGAACTTGGTCGCCTCGACCTTGATGAACGGCGCCTTTGCGAGCTTTGCGAGGCGGCGTGCGATTTCCGTTTTGCCAACGCCGGTCGGACCGATCATGAGAATGTTCTTTGGCATGACTTCGTCGCGCAATGCCTCGTCAAGTTGCATACGCCTCCAGCGATTGCGCAGCGCAAGCGCAACTGCGCGCTTGGCCTTATCTTGTCCAATGATGTGACGATCAAGCTCATCGACGATTTCAGGCGGCGTCATGACTTCCGCGGCGTTGTCTTTGGCGCGAAGGTTTTTCGCGCTGGAGCTGCTGGCGTTGGGGTCGAGCGCAGTGACAGTCAGGTTCATATGTCGAGTTGTTCTATGCAGGTGGTTCGGTTGGTGTAGACGCAAATATCGGCGGCGATGTCGAGGCTGCTCTCGACGATGCCGCGTGCATCCATGTGCGTGTGTTCGAGCAGCGCCCGCGCGGCGGCAATGGCATAGGAGCCGCCGGAGCCGATGCCGATCAGTCCATCCTCGGGTTCGATGACATCGCCATTGCCGCTCAGCATCAGCGAAGCGTCTTTGCCGGCAACCGCGAGCAGCGCTTCCAAGCGGCGAAGCGCACGATCGCTTCGCCAATCCTTGGCGAGTTCGACGGCTGCGCGCGTCAGGTTGCCGCTGCTGCGTTCAAGTTGCCCTTCAAAGCGCTCGAACAGCGTGAAGGCATCGGCGGTGCTGCCCGCGAAGCCTGCGAGCACGGGGTACTTCTGCAAGCGCCGCACTTTGACGGCATTGCTTTTCATCACCGTCTGCCCCATAGAAACCTGTCCGTCGCCACCCATGACGACTTGATTGCCGCGCCGCAGCGTGAGGATGGTTGTGCTTCGAATTCGGGTCACGTCGTTCGCCATTATGCAATGACGCAATACAGCTATGCAGCGCGGTACAGGGGGAGCGGGTCGATATCTTGAGCACGAAGCTGCGCGGCGGCTTGCTCCATTTGCTGCTTGGTGTCATACGGGCCGACGAACACCCGATACCAGATGCCACCGCCTTGCACAGTCACTTGCTGAGTTCGGGACGGCAGACCAAGAAGCAGAATGCGTGCGCGCAGCACTTCGGCCTTGTCCGAACCGCGAAAGGAGCCAGCCTGCAAGAGGAAGCGGGCGCCGGTGACTGTGGCTGGCGCAGGTTCAGCAGGTGCGGCTGCAGGCGGGTTGAACGGGATGGTCGGCATTGTCGGCTGCGCCTCGCTGGCATCGGCGGTCGCAACTGGTGCCTGTTCTTCAATTGCCGCTGGTGTTGGCTTCGGTTCGGTCGCACGAACCGGCGGCAATGGCTGGCCAGATTCGCGTGTCGTGTCAATGACATCGGATTGCGTCAGCATGTCAAAGAAGCGAAAACTGAGTTCTTGCGCTTCAGGGTTCTCGTAAGTGATCGAATCAGTCCGTTCCGAGACAACGCCGGGCGCGAAAAAGTCGAGTGCAGCGCGCACCCCGAGTGCGAGCGCTACTCCGAGCGCCACGCCTGTGACCAGCGTTGGCCAAGATATGCCTGCGTCGGCGGCCTTGCGTTTGGCCATGGTGTTCCTTTAGCGGTTCGCTTGTTAACAAGGATGATTAAGCATTGTACTTGGTGCAGATGTTCGTGCCTACAAGCTCTCCATCGGATCCACGTCGATCATCCAGCGCACGCCGCTCGGCTTTCGCTTGGGTAGGTTGTTTTCAAGATAAGTGAGTGTCGAGTGCAGCTCGCTGCGATTGCTTGCGAGCAGTACACAGGCGAACCGGTAGCGATTAGCGCGTTTCGGCGATGGCGCTGGCATCGGGCCGAAGACTTGCGCCGCGCGCGGCTGACGGGCGATACCCGCAAGAGATTCAAGCCACTTCTTGGCGTTATCTTCCTTCACGCTGTCGGCTCTCAAGAGCGCGAGCCGCCCGAACGGCGGCAAGCCAGCCGTGCTACGTTCTTCGAGCAGTCGTTTCGCAAACTCGCTGTAGCCCTTGTCGACGAGCAAGTTCAAGGACGGCTGTTCGGGATTGAGGGTTTGAATGAGCACTTCGCCGGGCATTTCGGCGCGGCCTGCGCGTCCCGCCACTTGCAAAATAAGCTGCGCAGTATGCTCCGGCGCACGAAAATCTGGGCTGACAAACCCCCCATCAGCGCCAAGTACGCCGACCAAGGTGATATCGGGGAAGTGATGTCCTTTGGCGAGCATTTGCGTGCCAACAAGAATGGCGGGCTTGCCTTCGGGGATCTCAGCGAGTTTTGAAGCGATTTTTGTGCCACGAATGGCATCGCGGTCAATGCGAATCACCGGCACCTGCGGGAAGTGTTTGCTTGCGAACTCGGCAACGCGCTGAGTGCCTGCACCGAACGGCAGCAGGTCGTTGCCGCCACAATCGGGACAGATACGAATTGGCTGTGCTTCGCGTCCGCAGTGGTGGCAACGGAGACAGGCGGGCGATTGATGCAACGTCATCGGCCTTTCACACGCCCGACATTCGGCTTTCCATCCGCAATCGCTGCACTGCAGAACAGGCGCAAAGCCGCGTCTGTTGAGGAACAGCAGTACTTGCTGTCCACGCTCAAGATGGCTGTGCATACGTCGCAGCAGTTCGCTGCCGATGCCCGCGCGGCGCCTTAACAGACGCTCCCCTCGAACATCCGTAAGCTTGATGTCTGGCAGACGCGCGCCTGCGGTTCGCTGCCCGATACGCAGCAGCCGGTAGCGACGATGCTTTGCATTGGCGATGGATTCAAGCGAAGGTGTGGCCGAGCCGAGCACCAGAGGAATGCCTAAGAATTGCGCACGCTTTACCGCGAAATCGCGCGCCGAGTAGGCAAATCCGCTGGGTTGCTTGTAGGAGAGATCATGCTCTTCGTCAATGATGATCAGGCCAAGGTGCGAGAAAGGCGTGAACACCGCCGAGCGCGTGCCGACAAGTACCTGAGCATCGCCTGATTCCGCGCGCGCGCGCGCCGCTTCTCGCTTCGATGCGGGCAACTCCGAATGGCTCACCGACACGCGCTCGAAGCGCCTTTCAAATCGTGCGACCGATTGTGGTGTCAAGCCGATTTCCGGCACCAGCACCAAAGCTTGCGCACCGCGCTGAATCACATGCTTGATGGCTTGCAGGTAGACCTCGGTCTTGCCACTGCCGGTGACGCCCATCAAGAGAAACACGTTGAACCCTTGGGCACCGTTGATGGCGGCAAGCGCACGCGCCTGCTCGGCGTTGGCGGTGTGCGCCGGCTCTGGTCGCCACTCGCTGCGAGCTGCCTGTGCCTTTGCCGGGCGCATGATACGTCCCTGCTTTCGTCCGGGGGTGAGCGCTGTGAACAGTACCTCGCCGAGCGGGTGGTGGTAGTAGTTGGATGCCCAGCGCAGCAGCGAGATGAGTTCAGGCGTAAGGGCAGGGCGGTCGCCAAGGACGCGCTCAATTGGCTTGAGCGCGACATCTGCGCTTGCTGCATTCGCACGTTCAACACAAATGGCAGGAACGGCTGTGCTTCCGAACGGCACTTTGAGTAAAGTGCCGGGCGCAGGCACGCGCATGTCTTCGGGCACGGCGTAGTCAAAGAGCTGGCGTAGCGGACGGTTGACGGCGACGCGCACGACTCGTTCGGTTGGCTGACTCGCGGCCAATCGCTTGCATCCTAGGGTAAAGTGTAAGTACACTTTACCTGTGCCGCATCGTCTTCGCTTGGCATTTGCACTCGTGGCGAGCGCTCTTCGGACACTCATCAGGCACCCATCAGACATCAAAAGAGGACCTCCCATTCATGGCTCGCATCACCGTTGAAGACTGTCTTGAGAATGTGGACAATCGCTTTGAGCTTGTGCTCACCGCGACCCGCCGGGCGCGTCAGCTCGCCCAAGACGGTGCACGCCCGTTGCTAGAAGCCAAAAACGACAAGCCGACTGTCACGGCGCTGCGAGAAATTGCCGAAGGCTTGATCGACGAGGAGATCATGGATACGCAAGACCAGTTGATCATGTCACACCGCGAACAGACAATGCAGGTCACGGCTTCCTATGGAATTGGAGATGCAGGCGGCGGCGACATCTGAGTCGTATTTCCAGACGCAACTCAGGGCGCGCGCTTCGAACGATGCGGTCGCCGCTCCTTCCGGCATTGACCATTTGGTCAACGCCGCTGCGAAGTATCTGCCAAAGCCACAAGTCACGCGCATCCGAAAAGCCTACGAGTTTGCGCAAGCCGCACACGCTGGTCAGGCGCGCTTTACGGGCCATCCCTACATCACGCATCCGTTGGCTGTCGCGTCGATCTTGGTGGAGATGCGCCTTGACGATAAGTGCATTATTGCCGCGCTGCTGCACGATGTCGTAGAGGATACTTCCGCGACGCAGTCGGCAGTGAGCCGGCACTTTGGCCGCGAAGTCGGCTATCTGGTGGATGCTGTCAGCAAGCTCGGCAACATTCATAAATCTCATCACGAAGCACAGGCCGAGAACCTGCAGAAGATGATCTTTGCCATGGCGCGAGATATTCGCGTCGTGCTCGTGAAAATGGCGGATCGTTTACACAATATGCGCACGCTCGCTGTGCTCCCGCATGAGAAGCGTAGGCGCATCGCGAATGAAACGCTTGAGATCTACGCGCCGCTTGCGCGCCGCCTAGGTATGCACGAGGTCATGGTGGAGCTTGAGGACTTGAGTTTTGAGAATTTGTATCCGCTGAGGAGTGCATGCGTGCGGCGGGCACGCACCAAGTTCGCGCTCAACCGCAAGTTCGTGCTGAAGAAGATCACCGACCGCATCGCCAAGGCAGTGCACGGCGCGAATATCGAAGCCGAAGTCTTCGGGCGCGAAAAACACCTCTATTCGATCTATCGAAAAATGAAGGACCGGCACAAGTCTTTTCGCGAAATCATGGATGTCTACGGCCTCAGAGTCATTGTGCGTAGCGTCGATGATTGCTACCGTGCGCTCGGTGTCGTTCACGGCGTCTACAAGCCATTCACAGATCGTTTCAAGGACTATGTCGCCATCCCCAAATCAAATGGCTACCAATCGCTGCACACGACACTCTTCGGGCTCGATTCCATTCCCATTGAAGTGCAGATACGCACGCGCGAGATGGACGATGTGGCAAGCCATGGCGTTGCCCGCCACACCAAGTACACCGGCAGCGGCACCGGCTCTCCACGTGAATCACTTTCCGAGCGCTGGCTGCAGGAAGTGCTTGAACTGCGCAAGGACGCCAAAGGCAACCATGACTTTGTTGAGTTTTTCAAGACCTATTTGTTTCCGGACGAGGTCTATGTATTCTCGCCCGATGGCGATATATACACGCTGCCAAGCGGCTCGTCGCCGGTCGATTTTGCTTACGCCGTTCATACCGATATCGGCAACACCTGCGTTGCGTGCCGAATCGACCGCAATCTGGCACCTTTGAACACGCGCCTCGAAACCGGGCAAACAGTAAACATTATCACCGCGAAAAGCGCATCGCCAAGCCCGGACTGGCTCAACTATGTTATTACCAACAAGGCGCGCTCAAGCATCCGTCAAGCATTACGCGCCAATCAGCGCAGCGCCGCCATCGCACTCGGCACCAAGCTGCTCAATCAATCGCTTGCGCACGCCAGCACCCATATTCGCAACCTTGACTTTCGTCGCTTACGGCGCGTGGTGCGAGGACTCGGTTTTCGCAGCGTCAAAGACTTGCTCGCTGCCATTGGCCGCGGCGAGCACACTGGCTATGCCGTGGCCAATCGCCTGCTTGCGCACAAGGATCCAGACTTCTCGGCGGTGCCGGTTGAAATTGACGAAGCGGTCGGCATCAGCCAGCGAGACCATGTGATCATTAGTTTCGCGCGCTGCTGTAGCCCCGTACACGGCGATCCTATTGTTGGACATGTGTCCCATCAGCGCGGCTTCGTCGTCCACCGCGAAGGCTGTCCAAACCTCGTCGAAATCCGCAAGCGCGCCGCTGACGAGCTGACGCCAGCCAAATGGGTCGGCATGCCAGATCAGGAATTTCAGGCGAGCCTCAAGCTCGAAGCAGCCAACGATTCAAATGCCTTGTCTGACTTCGCGTCTGTCATGCGACAGGTCGGCGCGAGCATCAAAAGCCTGAAAGTGGAGAGCGACGACGACGAGCAAGCGCTGATTGACATGGAGGTCTCGGTGCGCGGTCTCGCGCAACTCAATCGTCTCGTGCGCCGCATCGCGGCCATACCAAGTGTTCGTGAAGTACGGAGGGCCTTTCGATGAGCCAAGAACATCAAGCAATTTTCACCGAAAATGCACCAGCGCCGGTCGGTGCTTATTCCCAGGCGATGCGCGCTGGCGGTTTTCTTTTTGTGTCCGGGCAAGTGCCTCTGGCACCGGGCGAGAAGTCGCTTGTCAGCGATGATGTAGAAGCGCAGATTCATCAAGTATTCAAGAACTTGCAGGCGGTGATCGAAGCAGGCGGCGTTTCGTTTGCGCAAGCGGTCAAGTTGACGGTCTACCTCGCTGACCTTGGTGACTTTCAGACCGTCAATCGCATCATGGCCGAGTATGTGCCAGAGCCTTTTCCGGCGCGAGTGGCGATTCAAGCCGCTGCACTGCCGCTTGGCGCCGCAGTCGAGATTGACGCCATTCTCGTCTGCGAAGGGTAGAGGGACGCCTCAATCGATATTTTTGCACTGCAAAGGAAGCTCGTCACAGAGCTTCGCGGTGTCGGAAAAACGACGAGCGGGCAGCTTGCACGCCTCGAAATCCACAACTGCTTCGACCTCCTGTTGCATCTCCCGTTTCGCTGGCAGTACCGCACGAGCTATACGCCACTGGCCGAGCTTCGAGGCAATCAGGAACACCTCGTCGTTGGGCGTATCATCGACTCGCAAGTGAATCGAGGTGTCAGGCGCAGCTGGGATGTGCGCATCGCCGATGACGGCGGCACCTTGACCATTCGCTTCTTTCATTTCTCCGACTATCAGCTGCGGCGACTTGCGCTAGGCGATTGGATGCGCTGCTTTGGCATCGTGCGCTTCAGCCCTTGGGGGCGGCAGATGATTCACCCGGAGTATCGGACATCCACCGGCGAAGCGCCGCCTCCACCCGACGAGTTTGATGCCCCGGTGTATCGCCTCACTGCCGGGCTCAGCAATAACAAGCTGACTTCGCTGATCGAGCAGGTCATGGCTCAACTCGATGAGGATGGCTGGCCGAAGATTCGCGACAATCCTGTACTTGAGATGAATGCGGTCGATGCCCTGCGCCAGCTGCATAGGCCAGCGAAAGGCGCCGCCGATGCTGACCTTTTGGCTGCGCGCAATCGACTGGTGGTGGAAGAACTCGCCGCGCACCTGATCAAGGCGAAGGACGAACGCAAGCGACTGCTCGACGCGCCTTCGATCCCGTTGCCGCGCGGCCCCGGCTTCGGTCAGCGCATGGTCGAAGCGCTCGGTTTCTCGCTTACGCGCGCGCAGTCGAACGCGCTCAAAGTTATCCTGCCGGAGCTCGAAGCGCCACATGCCATGCTGCGCCTGCTGCAGGGCGATGTTGGCTCCGGCAAGACGGTGGTGGCCGCATTTGCCGCCCTGCGCGCGGCGGAGAACGGTCATCAGGCGGTGATCATGGCTCCTACCGAAATGCTCGCCGAACAGCACTTCAGTACGCTCCTGTCTTGGTTTGCGCCACTCGATATCGGTGTGCGCCTGCTCACCGGCTCGGTGACAGGCAAGCCGCGGCAGGCGGTGCTCGAAGACCTGCGCAACGGAACAGCCAAGGTTATTCTCGGCACGCATGCCCTTTTTCAGTCGGATGTCGAGTTCGATTCGCTGGCACTGGTGATCATTGACGAGCAGCACCGCTTCGGCGTCTATCAACGCCTTGCGCTCAAATCCAAAGGGCGCGAGCCGCATCAGCTGATCATGACGGCAACGCCGATTCCGCGCACGCTCGCCATGACCATGTACGCGCACATGGATCACACGGTCTTGGACGAGTTGCCGCCCGGCCGTACACCTGTCACCACGACCTTGCTGCCCGAGGCAAGGCGGCGCGAACTTGTGCGGCGTGTAGGCGCGACGTGCCAACGCGAGCGGCAAGCTTATTGGGTGTGTACGCGCATAGAAGAATCCGAAGAAGACGATCTGCAGGATGTGCACAACACTGCTCAGTTTCTTCGCGAGCAACTGCCTGATGTCAGCGTTGAAGCGATTCACGGGCGCATGAGCGCGGATGAGAAGCACGATGTGATGCGTCGCTTTCGTGCCGGCGAAATACGGGTGCTAGTCGCAACAACCGTGATTGAGGTGGGTGTCGATGTGCCTGGCGCATCGCTGATGATCATCGAGAATCCGGAACGCCTCGGGCTCGCGCAACTGCACCAGCTTCGCGGCAGGGTAGGGCGAGGCCACATGGACAGCCATTGCGTGCTCTTGCACGGCGAAGATATTTCGCCGTCGGCGCGCGAGCGCCTCGATGCCTTGGCGCAGACAAATGACGGGTTTGAGCTCGCCGAGAAGGACTTGGCGCTGCGCGGCGAAGGCGAGATCACGGGCGTTCGCCAAAGCGGGCTAGCGCCCTATCGCGTCGCGGATCTGCGCAGAGACAGGGATTTGCTTAGCCCCGCGCTTGCCGTGGCAGAGCGCATGCTTGATGACAATCCAGAGGCTGCGAAGCTGCTCGAGCGTATCTGGGTACGTGAAGTGTCGAATGTGACGAGCGTGTGAACACGCCCTAGTGTTCCGTCAAACGGCCTAAAAATCCACAATCATCGCACTAGCAAGCGAACTTAACCTGGCCATCGTGCGGAAACATCAAATTCAAACAATTCCTTTTTGGAATTCCTTTTGCGAATCGCAGAGCATTGAACTTCTTCGAATCCTAAATCTTCGAATATCGCTGCATAGATTTTCTCTACGGATAGCAACACGCCATAGAAGGAGGAATTGCCGACGATGTAATGCAATTCACTACCTTTTCTGACCAACGACAAGAGGGAAACAATGTGTTCACGCATGTCGTTAAAGTACTTGGCGACATACTTGGCAAGTAATGCTCCGTTCCTGTTGTCATCATGTGCAATTTTCCTCAAAGAATCGGTAAGCAGTGGGTGGGCAAATGAATCTTTGGGCGTCTCCCAGCCAATAAGCCGGCTGGTGGCGACACCCCAAGTACCGCCGATCGCCGACCAGTCCAATTCACCAGCATGGCGCCCACTACTCAGAAATCCAAGCCAATACATGTACGGCCTCAACTCGCGAATGTACGACATTCGATTAGCGTATGGCGGTGATGTGACTATGAGATCAAACGGACCATCAACTATCTGAGCAAGGTTTCTTGCATCTCCAAACACAATTTCCCCGCTACCCTTGGGGTTGTTGTTTGCGCCTTCTAGAACGAAGTGCAGGTCATCGCGGAATCTCTGTTCCATATCGCCGCCAAAAGGGATACAAAGTTGATTCGCATTCTTGAATGACATTGATTGATGGCTGAACGAAGCATTTGACAGTCCGATCAGCGTCCTGCAAAACGCCACCAACAGAAGATCTCTTTCGGGAGATAGTTGCTCGCTTTCGCTGTCAATACCAGCTTTAAGCTTGCGCAGGAAGGCCAGAGCGGATGTGCTCCACCATCTCTCAATATTATGAATATGTGGAGTTTCGACAGGTTCAACCGCATCGCTACTCATTGCATCCATTACTCGCGTACCTGCGGCCTTTGCCGATGCTAATGCTGCGCTGGAATAACGTGCGAGCTTCACGCTGCCTAGCCATACGAGAAACGGATTAATGTCTGTCGATATGCCCTCGTGTCCATGATACGCAGCGCTGAGCGCTGTCGTCGCCGTTCCAGAAAACGGATCGAGGATGCGTCGCGGCCGGGTATGCTGCGCGATGATCTCTTCCACAATTTTAACTGAGTATGCCGGAGTTAGCCTTAGCCAGCCATGTCGACCTGCGCGTGCGTTGAACCTGTGTGTGTAGTCCTGTCTCTGTCGCAGTCCTTCCGTAGCTAAAGCGCTCACAACGACACCGGCGCCAATAGGGAATGAAGAATAGTGTCAATTTCATTTTGAAAAATGGAACTATTCTGGCGCAAGAATGTGGCCAGATCGTAGCCGACAATGTCGCGCATAAAGTCATAGGTAGAGATTAGCGGATTGTTTGCGCCGATTACGCCTGTGAGTACCGACCACTTTTCGGTTCGGTAACGTGTAGACACGTCACTATCTATCTGGTTTGACAGAATAACTGCACAAGGAAAATAGCCTCGTGTGTATGCTGTTGCGGCATTAGCAATATCGGCATTCTGCCGTTTGGAATCCTTGCTCTTATAGCCCTGTCTAACCTCAAAGACAACACCTGACAGACTCTGAAACACCCTGTCTTCAACGTCAAGTGCTTGTGCTGATTGCTTCATCCATTCGCGGAAGCGATATTTCTTCTCGCTGTCCACGATCTCATCAAGCGGAACTCGTCCATCCAAATACAGAGTCCGCCTTCGACCGCTTGGCGTGGTCACCTGATATGACCAAGTGACATCTTCTTCCGATAGCGCCAACGAATCACTGATGATTTTGCGGAACAACCGTTCACAACCGATCCCAATCTGCCGATAAATGCTTGTCATCCCCCCAGCCGCCTTATGCGCCGCGTACATCATCGGGTTATCTAAACCAAACCAAGAGTAGAAGGCATCATCCTGATACAACTCGCGAAACTGATCCAACGTTAATCCGTCGCGTTTCGAGCCTTGACCGAACTTTGGTTTGTATTGTGCACAGACCCTGATGGCATCGAGAACAATCGTGATGTACTCCTTGTCCTGATCTGTCGTTGGTTTCATGCTCGTCGAAGTTGCAGAGATGTCGGTTTTGCAAAGTCAGCGTTCCAGAAACTCCCGCTTGTCGGTGACATCCTTCCAATCGTCAGCGTCTGCGGGCGGTGTGCCGATTTCGGTGATATTCGGCCAGACCTCCGCAAGCTCAGCGTTGATCTCAATGAATGTCTGCTGACTTTCGGGCAGCTCGTCCTCGGCATAGATGGCCTCGACGGGGCACTCGGGCTCGCACAGTGCACAGTCAATGCACTCGTCGGGGTGAATGACGAGCATGTTCGGGCCTTCATAGAAGCAGTCCACAGGGCACACTTCAACACAGTCCATATATTTGCATTTAATGCAGGTTTCGGTGACAACAAAAGTCATGTCAACAGGGTCTCGCACCTATTTGTTCGATTGGGAAGATACGGCCTTGGCAGCCGCGATCAACTCGTAGAGCGTGCTGTGCGCCGCTCGTGGCGACAAGGCATCGGCATCTAAGAGCGCGATTCTATCAAGAAGTGCTTTGACTTCGGTAGCAATAGGCGCCTCGCCGGAATCGAACAGCGTCGGCGCGTTCATGTTGTCGGATGTGATGCGCGATTCGAGTCGCTGCAATTCGGCTCTCGCCTCGCGCAGTACATTTGCCGGCACACCCGCGCGCTTGGCGACCTCGATACCGTAGCTGCGCGATGCCGGACCTGGATCAACCTTGTACAGAAACACGATCTCTTGCTGATGCTCGGTCGCCGAAAGATGCACATTCTCGATGCCGGCGTGTTCGGCGAGCGCTGTCAACTCGAAATAGTGGGTGGCGAAGAGGCAGAGGCTTTGGCAGGTGTGGGCAAGGTGCCGGGCAATGGCGAATGCGAGCGCAAGGCCATCGTAGGTACTGGTGCCGCGACCGATCTCGTCGATCAGCACGAGCGAGTTTGCGCTCGCATTATTGAGTAGATTCGCCGTCTCTATCATTTCGGTCATGAAGGTCGAACGGCCTTGCGTGAGGTCATCGGAGGCGCCGATACGCGTGAAGATGGCGTCGATGGGGCCGATTCTCGCCTCCCTCGCTGGTACCCATGAGCCGACATGCGCGAGCAGCGCGATGATCGCGGTTTGGCGCATGTAGGTTGATTTGCCGCCCATGTTGGGGCCTGTGACAACAAGCAGGCTGGCATCGTCATCGAGCCTCAGGTCGTTGCGGATAAAAGGCTGCGAGATATGCTCGGCAACCACAGGATGCCAGCCACCGCGATAGGCAATGCCGCGCGCGTTCATGAACGCCGGCGCACAAAACCCGAGCGAGCGAGCGCGCTCGCCGAAGCTGGAAAGCACATCGAGCTCGGCGACGGCGGCGGCGGTTCTCTTGAGATCGGCAACGCAAGGCTGCAACTGGTTGAGCAATGCCTGATACAAGGACGCTTCGAGAGCGATGGCGCGGCTCTCGCTTGACAAGGCTTCGCTTTCAAAGGCTTTCAGTTCAGCGGTGGTGTAGCGCTGCGCATTCTTGAGTGTTTGCCGCGGAATGTAGTTGTCCGGCACACGGATGCGCGCGGCGCGACTGACTTCGACGTAGTAGCCATGCACTCGGTTGTAGCCGACCTTGAGGCTCTGATTGCCGGTCTTGAGGCGCTCGTCGGCTTCGAGCTGCTGAAGAAAATCCTGCGCGTTCTGTTGCACGCCGCGCAAGCGATCGAGCTCGGCGTCAAAGCCATCGGCGATATAGCCACCTTCGCGAATCAGTGCTGGCGGCTCTTCGACAAGCGCGCGCACGAGCTGCGAGCGCATCTCGGCGAAATCCGGGCAGCGCGATCGAATATCAAGCAAGCGCGCGGCGGTCGCGTGACCAAGGCGGTTTTCGATGTCCGGCAGCAGGGCGAGTGATCGGCGTAGCTTGACGAGGTCGCGAGGCGACGCCGTGCGGAGCGCGAGCCTCGACACAATGCGCTCCATGTCTCCGAACTCATCAAGCAAGGGCGCAAGTTGATCGTCGAGGTGCGAATGGACGATTTCCGAAACCGCTGCTTGCCGGTCGAGCACCTCGTCGATGATGCGGCTTGGCGCGCGCAGATAGTCGCGCAGCTTGCGAGCGCCCATCGCCGTGCGCGTGCTGTTCATCAAGCTAAAGAGCGTTGGCGATGCGCTGCCATCCGGCCGACTGTCAATTTCAAGCGCTCGGCGGGTGACGGCATCGAGGTGGACGCGATCTTCTGCGCGCAACACCTTGAGCGTGTCGATGTGCGCGGCGCTCTGCCCGACCTTGCGTTTGGCGTAGGTCAACACAACGCCTGCCGCAGCGATGCCTAAGGGTTTTTTGTCGCAGCCATAGCCGCTCAAGTCTTCAACGCCAAATTGTTTGCGCAAGCGGCGCTCGCCTGCGTGCGCATCGAAATCCATCGGGTCGATCGCCTTCACACACAGCGTCTGCGGCAAGATCGCTTCGCAGGCGCTTTCGCGCGCGACGAGCACTTCACTCGGATTGAAGCGGGCGATCTCTGCCATGAGGTCGCGGCGATTTTCTGCTTCGCCGAGTTGAAATGTACCGGATGCCAATGACAGGTACGCGAGCCCAAAGCGATCCGGCTTGCCTGATTCGGCGATGGCGAGCAGCCCGCTGTCGCTGGCGTGTTCAATGAATGCATCTTCAATCAGTGTGCCGGGCGTCAGCACGCGCGTGACCTTGCGCGCAACCGGCCCTTTGCCTGGCTTGGGTTCCTCAAGCTGGTCGCAAATGGCGATCGACTCGCCCTGTCGCAGGAGCTTTGCCAAGTAGGACTCAGCCGCGTGTTTCGGAATCCCGCACATGGGCACTCGCCCGTCCTTGGCCGAGCTTCGTGCCGTCAGCGTCAGGTCGAGCAATCTCGATGCGTGCCGTGCATCATCGTAGAAAAGCTCGTAGAAGTCGCCTAATTGAAAAAACAAAAGCGCGTCTGGATGCTCGGACTTCATGCGCCGATACTGCGTCATCACCGGCGTCGTTTCTATGGCGAGCGCTCCGTCAAACGCGCCAGCAGCTTTTCACGCAAGCCGCCGAAACTGCCGTTGCTCATCAAGACCACATGCTGCGCGCCAGCGCCTGAAGGCAGTCGCGCAAGCGTTTCGGCCAGCTCGTCAATCGATGTCTCGATGCGCGCTGGCACCGATGAATGCTCGATCAGGTAGTTCATGTCCCAGGTAATGCCCGGGCCTTTGAACCAGAACACACGCGTTGCGTCCTTGGTTGAACCCGCCAATGCTGATCGGAGCGTGCCGAGCGACATGGTGTGCGAGCGTGGCTCGATGACGGCGATGACTTCGGCGTGGCTGTCTTCAGCGCGCGCGCGCGCGCTGAGTGCAGCAAGCGTCTTGGCAATCGCGGTCGGGTGGTGCGCGAAGTCGTCGTAGACCTTGAGGCCGGGACGGTCAACAATGACTTCGAGCCGACGTCCAACGCCTTGATAGCGCGACAGCGCATCAACGCCGACGGCAGGGTCGATGCCGATGTGCGCGGCGGCAGCGAGCGCGCCGAGCGCGTTGGCGACCATGTGCTCGCCGCTCTCACCCCAGTGCACCTCGCCGATTGGCAAGCCGCCGCGCAGCACTTGATACGCGCTGCCGTCGCCTGTCAGGAGCTCGGCGCGCCAGTTGGCGTCTTTGTCTTGCAGCGCAAAAGTTTCGTGTTCGCTCCAGCAGCCTCGCTCGATGACGCGATCGACGCTCGCATCGGCAATCGGTGTGATGACACGGCCAGATGCCGGCACGCTGCGCAAGAGCTGGTGGAACTGCGTCTCGATCGCTTCAAGGCTGTCGTAAATATCCGCATGGTCATATTCAAGATTGTTGATGACGAGGGTACGCGGACGATAATGCAGGAACTTGGCGCGGCGATCAAAGTAGGAGCAATCGTACTCGTCGGCTTCTAGAACGAACCACTTGGAAGTGCCGAGCCTCGCCCCCGATGAGAAATTCTTCGGTGCGCCGCCGATCAAAAACCCGGGGCTCGCGCCCGCGTGCTCCAAGATCCACGCGAGCATGCTTGCGCCTGACGTCTTGCCGTGGGTGCCAGCGACCGCAAGCGGCCAGCGTCCTGGCAGAATATGACTGCCAAGAAACTCTGCGCCCGACATATAGCGAAGGCCCTGGTCTAGCACCGCCTCAATGCCCGGATGCCCGCGCGAGCAGCGCGCATTGCCTATGACAACCAAATCAGGTGGTGGCGAAAAAGCTGATTCATCAAAACCTTGCTGCGTGTTAATTTGATGTCGTGTGAGAATATCGCTCATCGGCGGGTAGAGGGTTTCGTCGCAGCCCGCGACCTCGTGCCCTAGGGACTTTGCGAGCACGGCGAGATTGCCCATCAGGGTGCCGCCGATACCGAGGAAGTAGAGTCGCATTCAAGGCGCGCGTGATGCGAGCTTGCGTGCCACCGAAATGCGCTTGAGCACCGCCCACCGTGGCAGTCCTTGATGATAGGCGGGGTAGTCTTCGCCGGCGATGAGTGGATTCAGGTAGGTACGCGCCGCTTCGCTGATGCCAAAGCCGTCTTCGCTCACGAAGTCGTTGGGCATGGTTTTTTCGACGTTCGCCACGTCTTCGAGCCGTGCTTTGCCAATGCGCCATTCGTAGGGGTCATCGGACACACGCTCGATTGTCGGCATGACGCCGGTTTCGCCCTGAACAGCGAGTTCGACCGCCGCTTCGCCCAAAGCTTTGGCTTGCGCGACGTCGGTTGCGGATGCCAAGTGGCGGGCACTGCGCTGCATGTAATCGGCGACTGCCCAGTGGTATTTGAGACCCAAGGCTTCTTGGACAAGTTCGGCGACCGCGGGCCCGGCGCCGCCGAGCTGCGCGTGGCCAAAGCTATCGCGCGTGCCGCGCTCGCTCAGGAACTTGCCATCGCGATCGCGAACGCCTTCTGATACGACGACAACACAATAGCCATTCTCAGCGATGCTCTGCTCAACACGAGCCAGGAAACGAGTTTTGTCGAATGGCACCTCGGGAAAGAGAATGATTTGCGGCGCATCGTTCGGCCCTCTGCCGGCGAGCCCGGCGGCGGCTGCGAGCCAGCCGGCGTGCCTGCCCATGACCTCAAGCACAAAGAGCTTGGTGGAGGTTGCGCACATCGAAGCGACATCGAGCGCGACTTCGCTCGTCGATACGGCGATGTACTTGGCGGCTGAGCCAAAGCCGGGGCAACAGTCGGTGATCGGCAGGTCGTTGTCGATCGTTTTCGGTACGCCGACGCTCTTGACATCAAGCCCGAGCGATGCCGCGTACCCGGACACTTTGTTGGCCGTGTCCATCGAATCGCCGCCGCCGTTGTAGAAGAAGTAGCCAATGTCGTGCGCTTTGAACACGTCGATCAAGCGCTTGTATTCGGCCTCGTTGTCCTGCGGGCTCCTGAGCTTGTGCCGACACGAACCAAATGCGCCGCCGGGTGTGTGTGCGAGCGCGGTAATCGCTTCGCTCGATTCGAGATTGGTGTCGATCAAGTCTTCGTCAAGTGCGCCGACGATGCCGTTGCGACCGGCATACACATGATCGATATGTGCGCTGTGCGTGCGCGCCGCCAGAATCAGTGCTGAAGCGGAAGCGTTGATGACTGAAGTCACGCCGCCCGATTGGGCATAGAGGGCGTTTCGAGGCATGAATGAGCGCAGGTGTCTGACAAGCGCCCATAGTATGCATTTTGGCTTGCGCTTCTCAACATGTCGGTTTGGCGATTGGTTCACAATCTATACAAATTGACCCCAAGTAAAGAAAGGGGTAGCGTTTCTGTTTCGAATAGGTGCAGGAGTTGACAATGCCCAAGGTGAGCGGCAAACGTCAGGTGACTCTCCCAGCGCATCAGTGCCGGCAGGTGGGCATCGAATATCACAGTTTCGTCGCCAACGGTCACATCACCATAATGAGCCTGAAGGCAGGCACCGCGGAGCCTTAAAGAAGGTCTTGTCTTTACAGCACTCTCTACTTACGGCATGATGCCGGACACTGATTTGAGCGCGAGCAATCACAGCATGTACGACTACGTGATCAAAGGCGGCATGATCGTTGATGGGCTCGGTGGAGAGCCGTATGCAGGCGACCTCGCCATCGAAGACGGCAAAATCGCCGCGGTTGGCAAGGTTGTCGGCAAGGCGCGGGAAGCGCTCGATGCTGACGGCGCCTATGTGACGCCGGGCTGGGTCGATGTACACACGCACTACGACGGGCAAGTCAGCTGGGATGATCGAATCGACCCGTCGTTCTCTCAAGGCGTGACGAGCGTTGTCATGGGCAACTGCGGTGTTGGCTTCGCGCCGTGTCTTCCAGGTGGTGAGCAGCGTCTGATTGAGCTGATGGAAGGCGTTGAGGACATTCCCGGCACGGCCTTGCACGAGGGCATCGAATGGGGTCGCTGGGAGACCTTTTCGGAATACATTGACTATCTTGCCACTCGCTCGTTTGCGCTCGATGTGGGGGCGCAAATCCCGCACAGCGCCGTGCGCAACTATGTCATGGGCGAGCGCGCGCTGACACATGAAGATGCGACGGCGGAAGACCTGGAGGCCATGGGCCAAATCGTGCGCGACGGGCTTGAGGCAGGCGCCTTGGGCTTTTCGACGTCTCGCACCGTCGGCCACCGCTCTATCTGGGGCGAGCCGATTCCCGGCACTTACGCTGAAAAAGCTGAGTTGCTCGCCATTGGCCGCGCCATGAAGGCCGTTCGCAAGGGCGTGTTTCAAGCGGTGCCTGCCGGCGTGATTGGCGACCTTGCCGGGCCAGAGAAGTGGACAACCGAACAAGAAGTGGAGCTTTTCGCTGAAGTTGCCCGGGAGAGCGGTCGCAAATGCACGTTTACGCTCATTCAATCCGCGGGCAAGCCCGACCAGTGGCGCAGCTGCCTTAATATTGTCGAGCGCGCCAACGCCGAAGGCTTGAGCCTCACACCGCAGATTACAACGCGCCCCATCGGTTTGGTGACGAGCATGGATTCGTACCACATGTTCATGCGTCGCAGGACCTATCTCGGCTTGGCGCACCTGCCGTTAGCGGCGCGACTTGCCGAAATGAGAAAGCCTGAAGTGAAGGCGGCGATCCTCAATGATGAGGACGTGCCGCCCGATCAGCCCGGCCTCATGGCGAATATCTATGGCGTCATGGCGATGGCGGCGGGTGCCATGTATCCACTTGAATCTCCGGTCAACTACGAACCGGATGCGAGCAGCAGCCTCGGTGCGCAGGCAGAGGCAGCCGGTCGTGATGTCCATGAGTTCGTGTACGACTATCTGACTGGCGAGGCGCATCGCTTCGCCGTACTGCTTGGGGCCATGTCGGCCGACAATGCGTTCCAAGCGATTGAGGCAATGATTGAGCACCCGCAGACGACTATCGGGCTCTCTGATGCGGGCGCCCATGTGAATCTGATCTTCGATGCCGTTGGGCCGACCTATCAACTCACGCATTGGGTGCGCGATCGCACCAAGGGCAGGCGCTTCCCCATCGAGCATATCGTTGCAAAGCAGACGCTGAGCAACGCCAAGCTCTTTGGCCTCGACGATCGCGGCAGCCTGCAAATTGGCAAGCGCGCTGATGTTAATGTAGTGGACTTCGCGAATCTCGGATTGGAGCCGTTGCAAGTGCACCACGATTTGCCCGCTGGCGGCGGCCGCATCCTGCAGCCTGCGAGGGGGTATTTGAATACCTTTGTCGCTGGCGTCAAAACGCGCGAGCGCGACGAGGATACGGGCGCGCGACCGGGGCGCGTGATTCGCGGTTGAAAACCAACATGATTCCGTGGCTTGACGTAGGCAAGACCGCAGTCGTCACTGGCGGCGCGAATGGCATTGGCCTCGCTGCGGCGGCGCGCTTCTTGAGCGCTGGCATGAACGTCGTCATCGCCGACCGAGATGAACACGCGCTCGATGCGGCCAACCAAGCCCTGCCGCTAAGCAGCGGCCAGCTTGTCACTGTGCCGTGCGATGTCTCTGACCACGCGCAGGTAGAAGCGTTGTGCGCACAGGTGATGAGTCAGTGTGGTGCCGTCCACTGCCTTATGAATAATGCTGGCGCTGCGCTCGGACGCCCTGAACCCTGGGAAGACATCGCCACCTGGAAACGCCAGGTCGATGTCAATCTGTGGGGCATCATCCATGGATGCCAAGCCTTTGTGCCATCCATGCAGGAGGCGAATGAGCCGGTGGCGATCATCAACACAGGTTCTAAGCAGGGCATCACCAATCCCCCGGGCGGCTATGCCTACAACCTTTCCAAGGCGGGCGTGCTCGCCTACACGCAAAGCCTTGCCCATGCGCTTCGGCAACGCGCAGAAAATCAGATTTCAGTGCATTTGCTGGTGCCGGGATTCACCTATTCAAATATGATTGCGCGCTTCATTCCTGAACAGCCAGCGGGCGCTTGGACGCCCGAACAAGTCGTCGATTACATGCTTGCGTCGGTAGATCGAGGCGAGTTCTATATCCTTTGTCCTGACAACGACACGCCGCGTGCGCTCGACAATGCGCGCATGCAATGGAATGCCGACGACATCATCAAGAATCGGCCAGCACTCTCGCGTTGGCATCCCGAATATGTCGCCGAGTATGAAGCGTTTGTGAAGTCTTAGTTTGCTCTTGTCTGTTTGGAGCGTCAGGGTCCTTGGCAGTCGAGTGTACCTTTGCTGTGAAGTAGCTGAGCAATACGATTTGGTGGTGGGGCGTCAGGATTGTTTGGCACAGGAGCTTCAGGTCAAGCCATTTGTATGATGTATTCTTGACCGCACCGTAGTAGAAATTGAATCCATCCATGTAGACCGCTGTTCGCAATACCGTCCTCCAGATAAAGCAAAGGGTCCTAGTGTCCTGTCCCATAAATAAGTGTGGTTCAGAGTGAGCACAATCGCCGACGGCAAGGCGCAGTCCGCAGGGAATATCGGGCATATTGCCAAGGGCTGCAACGCAGCCGTCGGCGATTGTGCCCACTCCCGAAGGGCGCGCAGGAGAAGGGCTGTGGCCGCGT
>JAPOTJ010000093.1 GCA_026709225.1 Gammaproteobacteria bacterium
AAAGCCAAGCGGCATGACACTTGCCGACTGCCCTCAACCGGATAACCGAATCGATGCACTTGGACTCACGCCGCGGATACCCTGGGACGCCGAATTTCACGACCACTGGACACCCGGTGAACAGGGCGCGCTCGACCAATTGGACCGATTCCTTCAAAACGGCGTGCTTGACTACAAAGCCAAACGTGACTATCCCGCCATATCCGGTGTTTCCACGCTCTCCCCGCACTTGCATTTTGGCGAGGTGAGTCCGCTGCGAGTCTGGCACGAAGCGCGGATGATTGCGGCGGACGCGAACGCCGAACCGTGGCTGCGGCAACTCTGTTGGCGCGAATTTAGCTATCACATGCTCTTCCATCACGAACACCTGTGCGAAGCCAACCTGGATGCTCGATTCAATGGATTCCCTTGGCGTGCGGACAACGCAAAACTCCAGCGCTGGCAGCGCGGCACGACCGGCTATCCCTTGGTCGATGCTGGCATGCGCGAACTCTGGCGCACCGGCACCATGCACAACCGCGTGCGCATGGTCACGGCGTCCTTTCTCACCAAGAATTTGATGGTTCATTGGCTCGAAGGAGCGCGCTGGTTCTGGGACTGCCTCGTGGATGCCGACCTCGCCAACAACAGCTTCGGCTGGCAATGGGTGGCGGGCTGCGGTGCCGATGCCTCGCCCTACTTTCGCATCTTCAATCCGGTCACGCAGTCGAAGAAGTTCGACCCGGAAGGCGAATATCTGCGACGCTGGCTGCCTGAGTTACGCGACCTGCCGAGCCGTTACATCCACGCGCCGTGGGAGGCGAATGCCAATGAACTCGCTTTTGCAGGCGTGCGCTTGGACGAGGACTATCCGGCGCCGATGATCGACCTGCGCTTCTCCCGCGAACGCGCCCTCGAAGCGTGGAGCGCGCTTCGCCTCGGCGACTGAGCAAGATAGGGTACCCGTCTGACGCAAAGCCGGATTCGGCGGTCTTCCAAGCCTGTGCTGAGCAAGCCCATCCTTGGACTTGCTCAGCACAGGCTTAGGTTTGCGCGGCAATCAACACGTAGCGATCAGGATGGCGCAGAACTTTGATGGGGTAGAGCTCTTCAAGCGATGACAGCAAGAGCTCGACGTGTTCTGGCACTTGCGCCTGATCAAGGTCGAGCACCGCGCTTACGGGCAGGTCGGCAATGGCGCTTTCCTCGACGAGAATTTTTAGTTGACTGTAACGGTTGACTTCGCTCATCACCCGCAATAGCGGCTGATCTTCAAAGCGAACCAAGCCCTTGCGCCAGCTCTGCAGGCGGTCAACATCGTCCGCATCGCCTCGCGTCACACTCTTTTGATCATCCACGAATTTCGCCACGCTG
This sequence comes from Gammaproteobacteria bacterium, assembly GCA_026709225.1. Taxonomy (GTDB): domain Bacteria; phylum Pseudomonadota; class Gammaproteobacteria; order Pseudomonadales; family Azotimanducaceae; genus Azotimanducus; species Azotimanducus chitobiosivorans. The sequence continues at coordinate 1,354 of JAPOTJ010000093.1, forward strand.
CCCGCAGTGAGCACGAGCCCTCCGGTGCGGACGCTGGCATTGTCTGGGGCAGTGATCGATTCGCTGCGCCGAGGGAATCGTGCGCTGTCGTCGTCGACCACGACAGTGCCTTCGGTGACGGCCACTTCCAACTGCGCACCAGCAAGATAGACGCTGAATTTCGTGCCTAAGGCGGTGACATGGCGATTGCCCGCGACCACGCTTAACGCGCGTTCGGGATCACGCTTCACATCAAGGTAGATTTCTCCGTAATCCAGCAGAATCCGTCGCTGCCGTTGATCGAAGTCAACCAGAATACGTGAACTGGTATTAAGCGTGACCTCCGACCCATCGATAAGCGTAAACGTACTTCGCTCGCCGATTTCGGTCTCAAAGATCTCGGCTGCGTCGGTATCTGGTCGCATCGTGTCGAGTACCGTAACAACCAAAGCGCCGACGAACATGGCGCACACAACTGCTGCGGCGGATATGAACCAGCGCGAGGTGAACGCCGTCCGCTGTCGTCGAGCCAAGCCTGCTTCGGTGGCGCGACGAATATCCTCATCGTTCTTCAAGTCTTCAAGCGAATCCCACAGGCGCAGCGCTCGCTCATATGCGTTCCGATGCGCGGGGTCTTCATCAAGCCAGCGGCGCATCTCAAACTCTTCCGCCGAAGTCATGTCTCCTGAATAGAGGCGCGCCACAAACCATTCGGCAGGCTCGACCGATTCTCTCACTATGGCTGTGCGGGCTTCGTTCACGCTTGCTTTGCCTTTACTCATGTGCCATGCCTGTCAATGCGCTGCCTGATGCCAGACAACGCCCGCATGACGTGCTTTTCCACCATGCTCACGGAGATATTCATCCGGTCCGCGATCTGCCGATAGCTCAGCCCCTCGAAGCGGCTCATCATGAAGGCGTCCCGCGTGCTCGGGGTCAGTTTCAGGATGGCGGATTTGATGATGTCGCGCTGCTCCTGCACAGAGACGATATCTTCCGCTGAACAGGCTGCGTCCTCCATGCTTGAACCGAAATTGATGACTTCATCATGTTTCTTGCGCATCAACGCTTGTCGGTAGCGGTCGCGAATGATGTTTGTAGCGATTGAGAATAGGTATGACCTCACCGCATCAGCGCTGCGAGACAGCCGCTCCTGCAGGCGGTCTTGACGCGCAACGCGCAGGAAGACTTCCTGCACCAGGTCCTCGTGATCAGGATGTCCGGCGAGTCGCACCCGCACAAAGCGGCGCAGCGCCATTTCATGCTCATCGGCCAAGCGCTGAAGCGCGGATTCAACAGCCGTCTCACCTTCTCTCTCTTTGCGAAGAGGGATCACGTTTGACGCTTGGCTTGACATCGGGATTCTACGGAAGCAGGCGTTGCTGAAATCGCGCCGGAAATATGCGGCTTTGTGGGTATAACGAACAAGTTTGCCATCGACTCAACTATATATGTTCAGGATATGTTCAGGGTGAGAATGCTCAATCGAGACTGAGATTGGCCTGTCGCCAAATAGTCAATGACCAGGACAGCGCCTCTTGATAATTGATGACAGCCTGTGCCGTATCGAGCTCAAGATCAGACAAGGGCGTGACGCCCTCGATCATCAACCGCGCACCTGCCAGCCTGCAAACGCGCCCGCGCTCACTGCCGAAGAACAGCGAGAAGTCATCTGCGCCGGTGCCGACCATGGCTCGACGCTGCTCGAAGGGTTGTGGCTCACAAACGCGACGCGCACGTATAGTCAAAGCGCCTCCGGCAAATTTGATCACGCCAAGCAGCGCAGCGTTTGGTTCATTGGCCGATTCGTCATCTGGTACCGCTAGGCTGGCCTGGCCGGAGACCGATGCCAATTGGTGGGCGCGCATGAATCGTGCAAAGGGCCCTTCAGCCTCTGCAGTATCTTTCGCTATGTGCAGCGCATAGGAATCCCACCTGTCCACGCCTGACAATCTGAAGGGAAGCTTGGACTCATCGAGTTCGATGAGAATGCGGCCAATCGCTTGCGGCGCTTCGAGGCGATTGAACACAGAGGCGGACTGGCAGCCGAGCACCTCGATCCGCAAGGTGCCTTTGCCGCCCGCCGAATCAAGCTCGGGCACGAAATTCGGGCCGATGATCGACTGTAGAACATCTCCCTTTACGGCAAGATCGGCACCGAGCAGCCTGCATTCGCCGTAGGCCGGCAGCGCCCATTTTTGGATTTGCAGCGTGTTCGTCGCCGCGCACCCGTTGAGCGCGAACAGCACAAGGGCCAGCACGCCAGCGCTGCATGCGACCCGTATGCCAACCCGTGTTTTCAAGCCCAGTGCGTCCGCAACGTGTCTCAAGGGAATCATACTTGGAGTCAACGCTGCGTTTTGCCGAAGCGTGCTGTGTCGGTGTCTGGCGCGATTTGGAGCGCGTGAGTGCGCATTTGTATCGGCGCGAACACAATCCGCTGCATCGGGCGTATACTGGTTGAAGAATCTAAGTTCACAGATGGTCTTGCACACAAGTCTTTGGAAATAATTTTTGCAGACAGCATTCGGAGACACGCTATGGAACAAGACATGATTGCAGTACTCGCGCTAGGTGTCGCGATTTTCTCGCTGATGCTCGTGCAGTTTCGAGGACTGCGGGCAGAGATGGTCAAGATGCGAGACGACCACAGCGCCGACCTCGCCAAGATGCGAGACGACCACAGCGCCGACCTCGCCAAGATGCGAGACGACCACAGCGCCGACCTCGCCAAGATGCGAGACGACCTCAGCACCCAAATCGGTAATCTGCGCGAGCGCATGGCGCATCTGGAAGGACTGATGGAAGGCCTGCGCGAGGCCGTCACTGGTGCGCGCAAGGCTGCCTGACCGTGTAGCGACTGAAATTTCTCCACCCCTCGATTCGCGGATTTGAGCAAGGCCCAATTACGACTTGGTGCTCCGTCCAACTGATACGGCAATATCAGTTTGACGGAGCACTAGTGTCCTGTCCCATAAATAAGTGTGGATTCAGCGCGCAGGAGAAGGGCTGTG
>JAPOTJ010000023.1 GCA_026709225.1 Gammaproteobacteria bacterium
CGGCAAAGTATTGCCTGCTTCAGCGCCTTGCCACAGCCCTTCTCCTGCGCGCTGAATCCACACTTATTTATGGGACAGGACACTAGCACTGCGGCGGTCACGACGCCGAAGCCGCGCCAGCAATGATGTCGGTACAGCCGCCAAGGAAGGTGCCGAAGCGCCGTGATACCGGCGCTTGACGCGCATGGTTCCGTTCTTGGGTGACGATGGTGCGTCCGGGGACGACTGCGAAGACGATTCGCAGCAGTCACTCCGACACGCAAAATCAGCCGTGATGGACCGCTGGGCATTGACACATGTGCCGACAGCAGCATCTTTATATTTTCAAGCGGATTCTTGGTCGGTGGACGATATGGCTGAGGTGCTTTCGGAAGTTGCCAGCACTTCAATGGAAGTCTTGTCAGATGCTTTGCAAAGTAAGCGCGAGGGATAAAGCCAATGGGTAATAGGTCGCACAGAAACTCAGGTTACAAGGCTTTGAACGCTATGAATCGGGACGGTGTGGAGCATTCATCCTTCAATGGCGTGCTGACGGGAGCGCCTGACAGGACGCACCATTTCGCAGGTGTTGTTGACTGCTTAGAACTGCTTGCAAAGCTCCCTGACGCATCGGTTCAGCTCATAGTATGTGATCCGCCGTACAACATAAAACTTGCGGATTGGGATTGCCATGAAGATTATCTCGCATGGGCTTCAGCATGGCTTCGGGAGTCTGAAAGAGTACTTGCGCCGACCGGGAACCTAGTGGTGTTTGGCGGCTTGCAGTTCCAAGGCGAGGCGGGAAGCGGAGACTTGCTTTCGATACTGCATCACATGCGGATTGAAAGTCGGATGTTGCTCGTGAATCTCATTGTGTGGAACTATCCGAACGGACAGAGTGCACGGCGATTTTTCGCCAATCGACACGAAGAAATAGCATGGTTTGGACGATCATCTAAGTATTACTTCGATCTCGATGCTGTGAGAGAGGCATATGATGATCGAACGAAGGCGCTCTACAAAAGGGATAAACGGCTCAATCCGGAGAGTGTCGAAAAAGGAAAGAACCCCACCAACGTCTGGCGCATTTGCAGGTTGAACGGCAATGCGAAGGAGCGGGTAGGTCATCCAACACAAAAACCAAAAGAGGTTATTCAGAGGCTTGTGAGGTCGTTATCTTTTCCTGGCTCGGTGGTGCTAGATTTCTTCGCCGGAAGTGGAGTAACGACCAGAGTGGCTATTGAGGAGGGAAGGCACAGCATTTGTGGGGACTCGGATACGGCCTTCATCGGGTATCTGGAGACGCAGATGGGACTGCTCAAAACTGAAGGACTGTTTTCGACCCGTCCAGAGTTTAGGATTCACTCGGACATTGACCAAGCACTGCCGAGCTTTGGAATGAATCGCACATATAACGAGGGAAATCAAATTACCCAAAGCGAAGCCGTTTGAAACCCGCGAGCGCTTTCGACCACGATCAACGACAATTCTTTTGTGAGTAGACTTACTCGACAAGGCTGGCAGCAAAGCTGAGATTTCTTTACTCAGCCCGATACGCAGTAGTTACCCGTGGTGCACCACGGCGCGCCCAACCATTTTGCCAGCAAGAATCTCGTCGATCGCATTCGAGAGCGATTCGAGGTTGATTTCAGTTGCAAGCGCGTGCAAGCCATCAAGCTTCCATTCATCCGCGAGCTTCGCCCAGATGCGGCACTTCTCATCGCGCGGCAGATTCACTGAGTCAATCCCAAGCAAATTGACGTGGCGCAATAGAAACGGAAACACGGTCGCAGGAATCTCTGCGCCGCCGACGAGTCCGCAGGCAGCGAGACTCTTGCCGTGTTCGAGCGACTTCAAGAGATTCCACAGCATCTCGCCACCGACGGTGTCGATCACCCCTCCCCAAGTTGGCTTGCCGAGCATACGATCCTTGCCTTCCAAGGCTTCTTCGCGACTCATGATGCGCGACGCGCCGAGCGACTTCAGCCAATCGCTGCGCTCAGGCTTGCCGCTGACTGCGACGACCTCGTAGCCAAGCTGCGCGAGCAGCATGACGCCAACCGAGCCGACCCCGCCTGTCGCGCCCGTCACGACGACCGGCCCGCCATCTGGCGACATGCCGACCGCTTCGAGCTTGTCAACGCACAAGGCTGCCGTGAAGCCTGCCGTGCCGAGGACCATGGCATCAACAAGCGTCATGCCACGAGGCAGCGGCAATGTCCATTCGACCGGCACGCGAATGCGCGTCCCGAACCCGCCCCAAGTATTCATGCCAAGATCGAAGCCTTGCGCGAGCACGGGCGTACCAGCGGCAAGTGACGGATCTTCGGACTCAAGCACGATGCCCGCCGCATCAATGCCCGGCACATGCGGAAAAACGCGCGTCACACCCGGGTTACCGGTCGCGGAGAGTGCATCTTTGTAGTTGAGCGACGAATACTGCACATCGATCAGGACTGGATGATCCGGCAAAGACGCGAGCGGGACATCGACAATGCCTCGATGCAGCGTACCATCGTCCTGCTTGGTGACTTGAAATGCCTTGAAATGTGTCATTGTCTGAGCGCTGGCTAATGGCTGTTGAATCGCGACATGAACTGCGTCGTCGCTTGCCCGAACTGTTCCATCAGACGCGCCATCGGCGTGCGATCATCCACCCACTTGACCTCGAATATGTCTGCATCTTCGCGTGCTCGCAGCAAATATTCATCGCTCGTCACCAGCTCGTCAACGAGCTTCAAGTCGAGCGCGCGCGCGCCGAACCAAGTCTCGCCGGTGGCGACTTCATCAAGTGGCACCTGCGGCCTGTTCTCGGTCAAGAACTGCCCGAAGAGCGCATGCACGTCATCGATCTCCTGCTGCACTTTTCGCCGATGTTCGGGTTTGTTTTCGCCGAAGAGCGTGAGCGTGCGCTTGTGCTTGCCCGCGGTGATCATCTCGTAATCGACATCGTGCTTCTTGAGCAGGCGATTCAAGTTCGGCATTTCCACCACGATGCCAATCGAGCCGAGCACAGCGAACGGCGCGGCAATGAGATGCGAGGCAACCGACGCCATGAGATAGCCGCCGCTCGCCGCCACCTTGTCCACGGCGACGACGAGCTTGGCGCCCGAATCGCGCACGCGCTTCAACTGCGAGGCGGCGAGTCCATAGCCATGCACCGTGCCACCGGTACTTTCAACACGCACCACGACTTCATCTTCCTCGCCAATGCCTGTAAGCAGCGCGGTGATCTCGCGGCGCAGCTTGGAGACGCGGGACGCGGCGATGTCGCCTTCAAAATCAAGCACATACATGCGGCGGCGAGATTCGGTTGCGTCACTGCGCACCTTGTCCTTGAGTTTTTCTTCGCGTTTTCTCTGCTTCTTGGCCTGTTTCATGCCTTTCTGACTCACCGCACCTGCGGCCATGCGCAATGTGCTCTCAAAGTCGTCGAACTCGACATTGAGCCGGGAGACTTCCAAGTGTCCCTTGCGATGACCATACTGACGCTGCATACGCGCCGACGCCGCGTAACCGACTATGGCCATCAACGCGGTCACCACGACAATCGCCTTGGCGGCGAACAAAAGAAAGTCGTACAGGTATTCCATTTAGAACAAGGCTCTCCCAGCAGATACGCGAAGGGCTGCCGATGGCAGCCCTGCCAAGTTGTCTAAGTACGTTCTTCGTACTACAGCGAGCCGCTGATCTTGAAGAACATGAGCGCACCATTATGCCCTGCCGGGGCGTATCGTGGATACTTGCGCCCGTTGCCATAGTTAATGGCTTCATCAGGATACTCGTCCAAGACGTTCTCCACGCCAAGCGTTAGCGCGAAGCCAGCGTCGAAATTGTATCGAACGAGCACATCAGCGAGGCCGTAGCCGCTGAAGTCATCGCCAGCATGGTCGTCGTACCAATCGCCGAAGTAGCTATAGCGCAGGACCAAGTCCCAATCATAGAAGCTTACCTCATACGAGACATTGGCGCGATGCTCTGGCCAGCCATGCTCAAGGTTCCTGATCGTGCCAGCTGAAATATTGGATGAACTGACGACATCGGTCTCCGTGCTGTTCCAAGAGAAGAGCACATCCGCGCTGCCAGTATTGGTTTCCCAGCCATAGCTCGCGACGATATCGATGCCTTTGGTCTCGGTGTCGAAGTCGTTTGTGAAGTAGCGAACGGAAGTAAATTCGTTGGCGTCAGGCACGCCTGCGGCGACGAGCTGCGCCTTGATGGCATCAGTCACATCAAAGTTACCGGAGAGCGCGATGCGATCATCAATATCGATCTGAAAATAATCGATGGTCAAGCGAAAACCGCCGTCGCTTGCGTAGACAACGCCGAGCGACAGGTTCTGGCTCTCTTCCGGCTCAAGCTCGCGACCGCCGAGCGCGACCGCAACCGGATGCGTTGAGCCGATGGTGCCTCGCTCCTCGAACTCGTTGGTGACGGCATTGACCACCGTTGACAGATTGCGCGCATTGGATTGACCGGGCGTGGGCGCACGGAAGCCCGAGCCGACTGACCCGCGCAAAGCAATGCTGTCGGTCAATCTCAGATGCGTCGCGAGCTTGAAGTTGGTGGTGCTGCCGAAGCCGTCGAAGTCCTCATAGCGAAGTGCGCCGCCGACACGCCAATTCTCGGTCGCATCCACTTCCAAATCCAGGTAGGCGGCAATGTTGTCTCGCTTCCACGCGCCCGATGTCGCCGGATTAAATCCGCCAAAGCCATTCGAGCCGCTCGCGAATCCGTATTGCTGGTAAGGCCCGAGTTCCCAAGACGCCGATTCGCCGGTGGAAATCTCGAACTCTTCACTGCGCATCTCGAAGCCGCCTGCGACATTGAGGTCGGACGCAGCACCAATGTCGATGGGATAGACCAAGTCCACATTGAAGTTGGTTTCAGTCTGCGTGTATTCGCCAATATCAAAATCGCGCGGACTCGCCGGACCAAGCGAAGCGTTCAGCGTATTGCGGTTGAATGCTTCAAGGTTGTTCTCTCCGAGGCTTGCCGAGACATCCCACAGGAGGCCGCTGACATGCTCGCCTCGAAGTCCGACAACAAGCGAATGGTCGTTGACAGTGGCGCCAAACTCGGGCGTGAAGCCCTGTGGCAGCGTCTCAACGAAGGAGAAGCAGTCAGCATCGGCGAGCAGACTTTCGCGGAATGAAAGGAGATTCGCCGCCGTCGAATCCACATCGCCGTACTTGGCGGCGCAGCCCGCTCCGCCAACGAGGAATTTGTTGGCGCTCGTCTTGTAGACACCGTTTCGGTTCATCGGACTGCGGAAGAAAAAGGCCGTTGACACCTCGCGCGTCGCGTAGTTGCCAAAGGCGTAGAACGTGGATGCCTCGCCCACGGGCGTTCCGAGATTGGCGACGAGCTTCAGGCTGTCCTGCACATCCGGCGACCCCCATGGTTTGGCGGGCACGGCGACGCCCGATATGCCGAGGTCGATGAGCGCACTTGCATGAGCGTGCTGAACGCTGCGATCAGTGGGTGCAGACTCGCCGTATTCAAAGCTCAGATTCGCAAAGCCGTCGGAAAAAAGCGGCAGGCCGACATTGCCGGAGAGGGTGGTCATGTCCTCGCTTGAGTCCTCGTAATAGGCGCCGTAGCGCGCCTCGAAGCTTGCGCCGTCGGCATCGTCCTTGAGCACGAAATTCAGCACGCCGGCAATGGCGTCCGACCCGTATTGCGCGGCGGCGCCGTCGCGAAGCACTTCCATGCGATCAAGCGCGATCGCTGGAATCGCCGAAATATCCGGCCCTTGCGCGCCGTTCGAAGCGCCGTTCGAGATCCATTGAATGACCGAACCGCGATGGCGGCGCTTGTTGTTCATCAGCACGAGCGTGTGGTCGGGCGCGAGACCGCGCAGGTTCACCGGTCTTAGAAGCGCCGCGAGGTCGCGCGACGGATTGTCGCTGACATGAAACGACGGCACCAGCGCGCGAATGAGATTCGACATGTCTGAACCTGCTTGATTCTCAAAATTCTCGGCGCTGATGATGTCCACTGGCACCGATGAGTCTTCGATCGATCTCGGCAGCGCGCGCGTGCCGACGACGACGACCTCTTCGATTTCAACCTGTGGGGGTGCGCTTGGCTCAGCGCTTGCCGCAGGTAGCCACGCAGCGCCCGTCAACACGAGCAGCACGCCCATCGTTCGATCAGCCATAATCTTCATCAGTTGCGCCCTCCTTGGGACTCGGTCAGTGAATAGCGACATTAGAAACTTTTTACGCGCGCGATTCAATAGCTCGGCGGCGGCAGGTCTTGATGTGCGGGTCGGATTTGCTTGGCACGGCGATGACGCCAGCCAGTGTCGCTTTCGTATTACTGATGAACGCATAGATGACATGGAAGACATCGACGAGCCCAAGCTCGATTTAACGATGTTCTTTGCCTCATCGGACCTCTTGAGGGCAGTTGTCCTCGGCGAGGCCAATCCGATTGAGCACTTCATGCAGGGCGAATTTCGCGCCGATGGCGGCCTACCGCTCGTGTTTCCGCTCCTCTCTTCATTTACAGGCCAGCCGAACGCACGCGCGCCACAAACTCGTCAATCAGCCAGCGCGAAATAGCCCACTTCGGCGGGATGCTCGGCAAGCTGTCCCACTTGTACCAGTGCGCTTCGGCAATTTCGTCGTCTTGGCAGATAATCTCACCGCGCTCATACTCGGCGTGAAAGCCGAGCATCAGCGAATTCGGAAACGGCCATGACTGGCTGCCCTTGTATTCGAGGTTGGTGACGTTGACCCCGACTTCCTCCTTGACCTCGCGATGCACGGTTTGCTCGAGCGATTCGCCAGGTTCGACGAAGCCGGCGAGCGTGCTGAAAAACCCACTTGGCCACGCGGCGTTGCGCGCCAGCAAGACTTCATCGTCTCGCCATACCAGCACAATCATGCTCGGGCTGAGCCGCGGATAGGCAGTATGGCCGCAGTTCGGGCAGACGCGGGCGCGGTCTTCGTCGTGCACAGCGGTTTCAGTCCCGCAGGCGCCGCAGAATCGATGGTTGCGGTCCCATTCGAGTAGCTGATAGGCGCGCCCTGCGAGATAGAAGACCTGCGGATCGACTTGACCGAGCAGTGAATACAGGCTCAACGCCGCAAAGCCGGGCACTTCACCGCGCCGCGCCTGCACCGCGAAGCAGGGGCGCCCATCATATTCGCCGAGATAGATGGATTCCCCATGTTCGAGCCAGCGCACATCGTCGTGGCTGAGCGCCGAGGGCGGCGAATCCTGCTCGCGTGCCAGCATTGCATCGCCCTCAAATGCGAAGTAGAGCGCGCTCGTCCGATCCACCTCGGCACGAGGTTTCACGCAGGCAACAAAATCATCAGGCGTATCGGGCCACATGGGCAAAAGACAAGTCGGCGGCGCGTGCATTCTCGCACGAGCAAGAGCTTCACTGAGACTTATTTCACATGACCCGCAGCCAAGCGCGTATACTCGCCGCCCTTCAGTGTGACACCCCTTGGATTCCATGGCGAGCATGACGCTTTCCACGGCGTTTGCGCGCAACTTTCTTGGCGCCTCGCCTCTTTGGTACAAATGGACGATTTGTGGATTCCTGATCGCGAATCCGCTGTTCCTGCTCGCTCTCGGCCCCTACGCCACCGGATGGCTCATCATGCTTGAGTTCATTTTCACTTTGGCGATGGCGCTCAAGTGCTATCCGCTGCAATCGGGCGGGCTGATCGCGATTGAAGCTGTCGCGCTCGGCATGACCAGCTCGGAGCATGTGCTCGCGGAAGTCTCGAATAACGTTGAAGTCATCCTGCTGCTGATCTTCATGGTGGCGGGCATATTCTTCATGAAAGATCTGCTACTCACCTCCTTCACGAAGCTGTTTCTCGGTGTTCGCCGCAAATGGCTGCTATCGCTCCTGTTCACTGCGTTCGCGGCGCTGCTCTCGGCGTTTCTCGACGCGCTCACCGTCACCGCCGTCATCATTGCCGTTGCCGGCGGCTTCTACGCCCTCTATAAGCGCGTCGTGCATGGCATCCATGAGTCCCATGTCAATTTTGAAGACGCGGTTCCGGACGGCGAGGATGTCGTGCTCGACGAGTTTCGCGCCTGTCTTCGCAGCCTGCTCATGCACGGCGCCGTCGGCACAGCACTCGGCGGCGTCTGCACGACGGTCGGCGAGCCACAAAACCTCTTGATCGCCGCCCGCGTCGGCTGGGAGTTTCAGGAGTTCTTCATCGCCATGGCGCCCGCCACCATACCCGTGCTCTTCGCTGGCTTGGCGATGACCATCCTGCTGGAAAAAACCCGATGGTTCGGCTACGGCACAGAGGTGCCCCCGAAGGTGCTTGAAATCTTGCGACAGGCAGAGGCGAAGCGCGTTGCCGAACAGACCAACCTTGATCGCGCACGGCTGTGCGTGCAAGCGCTCGCAGCGGTGTTTCTCGTCGTTGCCCTCGCCTTTCATCTCGCCGCCGTCGGCATCATCGGCCTGTCGGTCATGATCTTGCAAACGGCATTCAACGGCATCACCGAAGAGCATTGGCTCGGCGAGGCGTTTCACGAAGCGCTGCCCTTCGCGGCGCTGCTTGTGGTGTTCTTCGTCATCGTCGCCGTGATCCATGATCAGCACTTGTTCAGCGGCGTGCTCACCTGGGTGTTTGCACAGCCGCAATCGAGTCAGGCATCGCTGTTCTTTCTTGCGAACGGCGCACTCTCGGCCGTCAGCGACAATGTCTTCGTCGCGACCGTGTATATCAACGAGGTCGCGGAGCGCTTCAACGCCGGCGACATGTCGCGCGCGCACTTCGAACGCATCGCCGTCGCAGTCAACACCGGCACGAATCTGCTCTCGGTCGCCACGCCCAATGGCCAAGCAGCGTTCTTGTTCCTGCTGACATCCTCAGTGGCGCCGCTCGTGCGCCTCTCCTACGGGCGTATGCTGCTGATGGCCCTGCCCTACACTATGCTGCTGGCGACGGTTGGATATCTGGCTGTGGGGCGCTTGTAAGCCGATGCCAGAGGCTGCCATCTGCACACATGCCATCGATCTCGTTCAAGAACGCCTCGTGCGCATTCAGTTCGTGCTCATCGGCATAGCAGACCTCCAGCCTGACACCTGGCCGCCTCGACACGGCACCCGCTTCAACCTTCTGCACTGATGCCGATGCCGCAGGTGTATTTTGACTCACGAACAATCCCATCTGACCGCCGGTCATCGCGAGATAGACATCGGCGAGGAGGCTCGCGTCCTTCAGCGCGCCATGCAGCTGACGTCCTGAAATGTCGATCGAGAAGCGTCGGCACAGATCATCAAGCGTATGCCTCGCGCCGGGGTATTTGTGCCTTGCGAGCGGCAGCGTGTCCACTGTTTTATTGCAGATCGACTCGATAGATTCGCAGGGTGACGGCACGAGCCTCCGTACCTCGGCGTTCAAAAAAGCGAGATCGAAAGAGGCGTTATGGGCAATCAGCTCGCTGTCTCGCACAAATTCGATAAGTTCATCCGACACCTCGGCAAACCTCGGACAGTCGGTCAATTGATCATCGTGGATGCCGTGTACCGCCCTCGCGCCTGCGTCAATTTTGCGGTCTGGCTGCAGGTAGTAGTGAAATTCCTTGCCGGTACGTTCGCGTCCGACAAGTTCGATCGCGCCTATCTCGATGATGCGATCACCTGACTCTGCATGAAGGCCAGTGGTTTCAGTGTCGATGAACACTTGTCTCATGGAAAAATACCTAAGCCGCTTCTGAAGTTCGACTCGCGGGCACGAGGCCCAAGCCGCTGGCTTCGCGAGCATCCTCATGCTGCGCAGGGAGATCTACCGCCATGCGCTGCTTGCGAAAAACAATCAGCCTCGCCTTGACATGCCTGCTGTCAATGCGCGAGACCTGTTCGCAGATGAGTCCATTGCGGCGGAAGACGCGCATCACAGTGGATAACAGCGGCAGGCGGCACTCGATGGCGAAAGGTTCGAGCACGGGGTGTCGCGAGATCTTCGCCAGCAGACAGCGAGCGCCGACCGTGCCCCACGGGTCGAGCAGCAGCACGATTGCGCGGCCGCCATCACGCAGCACGCGCGCTGCTTCATTGATCAATGCCTTCATGTCCGGTGCTTCTTCCAAGCCATGTTGAATGATAAGCGCATCGATCGCACCGGTGGCATAGGGGAGCGATGACATCTGGCCAACCACGCATGTGCCAAAGTCGGAGTCCAACTTCGTGCGCCCGAGCCCGTGCCACACGTTCAGCCGCATCCCGCTCTGCGTCTGCCAGTCTTCAGAGACATCGAGAATGCTCGCCCACACCGCGACTTGGCCGGTGAGCGATGCCGACTCCACAGCAAGCGCACGCGACTCGGCAACACGAAGGGATGCACCGGCCGAAGTCTGGAACCAACTAGCGAGATTCAAGGGCGCAGATACGAAGAGATGTCAAGGTTTAGCTCTCTTCGAGCAAGTCAGATTCTACCCGGGCCGATTGCTCCATAGCGAAATAGACCGCTGCGAGATCGCGCTGGCTCGCAAGACTCCTGATTTGATCCTCAAGGCCTGTCAGTTCACTCTCTGGCACTTCAGCCGTATTACCATCGTGCACGCCACTGACCACGAGCAACGCCGAGCCACCATTGCCGAGCGCAATCACGCCCATCGCACGCTCGCCCGGTGCTGGCCGAGGCAATTCGAATGCGGCGCTGGCAAGCGCTTGCGAAATGTCCTGATCATCGCGGCGCAGCCCATCGCGACGCTGCCATCCGGCGCCGTCACTCGCATCTCCAGAAGCATCCGCAGCAATCTCTGCCGCGCTTGCTCCCTCAAGCATACGTGCAAGCGCATTTTCGGCGACTTCGGCCGCCATCTGCGAACCGCGGTCAAACTCGATATCCGCACGAATATCATCGCGAACATCGTCAAATGGGATTTCAGTCGCAGGATACACGGCGCTGGCACGCACCACATAAGCAGCGTCTTCTCCGACCTCGATGACCGGGCTGTTGAACCCTGAGTCCATCACATCCGGCGAAAACAGCGCTTCCCGAAGCGTCTCGTCGCCAAACGCGCCGTCTCCTTGGCTGCGGCTGATGCCGGTTACGGACTCGATGTCGGCATCAAACGTTTCGACGAGCGGCGCCAAGCTCGTCTGCGCATCAAATGCGAGGTCATCGGCTTCCAGCTTGATTTCGGCGAAGCGATCACTCGCGGCGGCACGGCGAAGTTCGCTTTCAAGCGCGGCGCGACGCTCTTCAAAGGTGGGTGGTGAGGTTTCACTCGCATCGTCGAGGCGAATCAAATGCACGCCGAACTCCGTCACAACCGGCTCCGAGTAGTCGCCGATGTCGAGCGCCCAAAGCGCAGTGTCAAAGGCATCGACATACACGCCGCGCGCCGCCGGGCCGAGCGAGCCACCAAGGCTCGCTGAACCTGGGTCATCCGAGAATTCGCGGGCAAGCTCCGCAAAGGACTCGCCAGCATCCACACGCGCTTTGAGTTCCAGTATCTCGGTGATCGCATCCGCTTCGCTGCGCGCCTCACTGACCTCCAGCAAGATATGCGAGGCATCGCGCTGCTCAGTACTCTGGTAGTCCGTAAGTTCCGCTTCATAGGCCGCTTGCAGCAACGCCTCATCCGGCGCAAACTCGTCGTCGCCAGCAAGATCCTCAAGTTGAAAACCAATGATTTCGGCGTCGATCAACGGCTCTGTCATGAATTCGGCTTGCCGCAGCGAATACGCGGTGGCAAGCTCGTCTTCGGTGATTTCGATGGCATCAAAATACGCGGAAGGCTCGAATTCGAGCCATGCAAGGTCGCGGCGCTGCAGCGCGAGGTCAGCAAGATTGCGGCTGTCTCGTGGCGTAAGAAAGGCGCTGTCGAGTAGCGCCTGCTGAAACAGGCTCACACTCAAGTCCTCACTGACCGCATCGCGATAGGATTCGGGCGTGAAACCAGCAGATGTCAGCCGCGATCGAAAGACATCCGCCGAAAACGCATCGCCAAGGGCGAAGCTCGGATCGGCCACAATCATCTCGTCGATTTTGGATTCGGCTGCCGCGAGACCAAAATCAAGCACCCCTTGGGCGATGATTTCCCTGCGAATAAGCTGCGCGAGGGTCGATTGCAGCAAAATCGAATCATCGAGTTGGTTCACATAGTCACCGCCGAACTGATCTCGCATCTGCGATCTTCGCACCTGCAACTCGCGCTCTAGCTCGGCCAATGAAATATCTTCACCGTTGACCTCAGCAGCGAATCGATCACCCGACTGAAACAACGCTGTGGTGCCGAAACCGAATCCGAAGGCCGAGAGCGCGATGATGATCGACCAGACGATGATTTTTGCACCCACGCCCTGTGCTTTGGCGCGCATAGTCTGCAGCATAGACTACCCTTCTACCCTTACGACCCGCGGGCACATTCTGGGGCGGTCAATCGGGTTTTCGGGCAATAGACCACCGGGCGCACATGAATGCGCCCGAGAGCATCGCCTCTTCACTGGCCTCCGACGTGTCAGAGGGCGCCTACGATGAGACCGCGTCTTTCAGCGCCTTGCCCGCTTTGAATGCCGGTGTACTTGACGCAGGAATACGGATCGTCTCGCCTGTTCTCGGATTGCGGCCGGTTCGCTCGCCACGATGCTTCACCGAAAACGTGCCGAATCCGATAATCGATACGGTGTCAGCGTTCTTTAGCGCTTCGCCAATCGCATCAACCGTAGCGTCGAACGCACGGCCAGCATCGGCTTTCGAGAGTTCCGCCCGTGTGGCGATCTCAGAAATTAGTTCAGTTTTGTTCAAGGGACGGTCCTCCTCAGGTTAAGTCTCATAGTCGAACTTGGCTCCAACTCTGTTCGAAGCGTGCGCGAAGTCTATAGATGACGCCTCCCACGCTTGAAACAGAGTTATAGCACTTATCTCTCATTCGGTCAATGTACGCTGCTGTGTTTTGCATTCATGCGCTCGGCAGCGCGCGCTGCTTCTGCGGTCGGTCGTTCTCGTACATTAAGATTGGCTCGCCATCGCCGTTGACTGCGTTTTCGTCCACCACAACCTTGCTCACGCCTTCCATTGAGGGCAGCGAATACTGCGTTTCGAGCAGCACCGATTCTAGAATTGAGCGCAAACCACGCGCACCAGTCTTGCGCTGCATCGCTTTTTTCGCGACGGAGCGCAGCGCATCCTCGCGAAAATCAACTTCAACGCCTTCCATCTCAAACAGGCACCGATACTGCCTGACAAGAGAATTGCGCGGTTCCTTGAGGATTTGCACGAGGGCATCCTCGTCGAGCTCGTCGAGCGTCGCGACCACGGGCAGCCTGCCGACGAATTCAGGGATGAGACCAAAGCGAATAAGGTCCTCTGGCTCGACTTGACGCAGCGTTTCGCCAATACCCTTGGCGTCTTTCTCCCCATACACGACGCCACCGAAACCAATAGAGCTGCGCTCAGTGCGAGTGCGTATCACGCGCTCGAGGCCGGAAAAAGCCCCACCGCAGACAAACAGGATGTTGTGGGTACTGACCTGCAGGAACTCCTGCTGCGGGTGCTTGCGGCCACCCTGGGGCGGCACCGACGCCATGGTGCCTTCGACCAACTTGAGAAGGGCTTGCTGAACACCTTCGCCGGAAACATCGCGTGTGATGGACGGATTGTCGGCTTTGCGCGAAATCTTATCGATCTCGTCGATATAGACGATGCCAATCTGCGCCTGCTCGACATCATAATCACATTTTTGCAACAGCTTTTGGATGATGTTTTCGACATCTTCACCGACGTAGCCGGCTTCAGTGAGGGTAGTGGCGTCGGCGATCGTGAACGGCACATTCAGCAGCCGCGCCAACGTTTCCGCAAGTAGCGTTTTACCGCTGCCGGTGGGTCCCATGAGCAAGATGTTGGACTTGCCAATCTCCACGCTCTCCTCCCCGTCAGCACCGGCATCGCTCATTATTTCGGGCTGGTGCAGGCGCTTGTAATGGTTGTAGACCGCCACCGACAGCACTTTCTTTGCATGCTCCTGACCGATCACGTACTCATCAAGTATCGCCTTGATTTCGTGCGGCTTTGGGAGCCCTGAATCTTCCTCGTCTTCCCCGGTCTCGGTCATCTGCTCTCGGATAATGTCGTTGCACAGATCGACGCATTCGTTGCAAATGAACACCGAGGGCCCGGCTATCAGCTTGCGAACTTCCTGCTGGTTCTTGCCACAGAATGAACAGTAGAGCAGTTTCGTTGAGGAGTCGTCTCCGCGTCTCTTGTTTGGCATCGATGCGTCCTTGGTATACCTGTTTCGCGTGGTTTGCCTGATCGCCTATTACCTGTAGCCCGCGTATCCCGGGTTGCCGAACATCTCCTGGCTACGCCGCTAGTCTAGCTCATTTGTCATCATTGGGTGTTCGCGGGTGCTGCACCTTGTCCACGAGCCCGTAGTCAACCGCCTCATCCGCACTCATCCAATAATCGCGATCTGCGTCTTTTTTGATGCGCTCCACGGGCTGCCCAGTGTGCTCGGCGAGCAGATGGTTCAGGCGATCTCTCAGCACCCCGATTTCGCGCGCATGGATTTCGATGTCGGAGGCCACACCACGCATCCGTCCCGACGGCTGATGCAGCATCATGCGTGCGCTTGGTAGCGAAAGTCGCTTGCCGGGCGCGCCGGAGGCGAGCAGGAATGCGCCCATGCTTGCCGCTTGGCCGATGCACATGGTGTTCACGTCACAATGCAGGAAGCACATGGTGTCGTGAATGCAGAGCCCGGCGTTGACGGCGCCGCCAGGCGAATTGATATACATGTGGATGTCCTTGTCCGCATTTTCGGATTCGAGGTAAAGAAGCTGCGCCACAACGAGATTCGCCACTTGGTCATCGACCGGACCGACGACGAACACAATGCGATCGCGCAGCAGGCGTGAATATATATCGAAGGCGCGCTCGCCAGTCGTGGACTGCTCAAGCACCATCGGCACAAGGCCGAGTGCGCGCTGATGAGTGCTAGGTTCGTCACTGTAGTACATGTGTTTAGTCCTCTTCGCTTGAACTCGTGTTGTCGAGTACAAGGTCATCTGATGCGAGCTTCATCAAATCCTTGAGCGGCAGTTCACGTGTCGAAACGGACGCGTGATCGACCACATACTGCATGGCCTCAAGCTGAAGCAGCTCGTACTCAATACCCGCCACGGCGTCCTCGTTCTCGACGATCTCCATATAACGAGCCCGCGGATCCGGCTCATATTGGCAGCGCGCGCGAATCGCCTCTTCAAGCGCATCGTCTTCGACGCGAATATCGTGAGTGTCGATGACCTTGCGCAGCAGCAGTGCTGATTTCACGTAGTCACACGCCCTCTCTCGGTCTTTCGGGTCCTGCACAAGGTCTTGAAAATCGAGCTGTGGCGCTTGTCCTTCGGCGCGATACCCTGCCTCAATGCGCTTGACATAGCGCTCGCGCTCCTCGCGCAGGCGCTGCATTTGATCGATCACCATGCCTTCGGGCAGCGAGAAATCGCGCGCCTCGTTCAAACGACGCAGCGCTTGGTCGCGCATCAGCCGCTCGACATGCAAGTCCCGGTTTCGCTGCAAAGAGCCTGAGATCGCATCGCGGAGCGCTTCGAGATTGTCCATGCCGATCTTCTCAAGAAATTCGGAGGCATCTGCTTCAGGCACGTTTGGTTCGAGCACTTCACAGACCTCATAGCGCACCAGCAACTGGCGTCCTGCGATTTCCTCGCCGAAATAGTCTTCAGGCACCTGCCACTCAAAATCGTGCGTCTCACCCGCCTTCACGCCAATAAGCCCTGTTGTCGGCGGGACCGCGCGCGGATCGTCGGAGTCGTCGGCGACCGGCCGCTCGATGCCTTCCTGACGATTGATACACTCATCGGTCGTCTGATCGATCAATTCAAAATCAACGATCAGATGGTCGCCAAGTTCAGAGGTGCGCCCCTCACTTGGTTGCCAAGATGTCTGCTCTTGGCGCATCTCTTCCAATACGTCGTTGATGTCGTCTTCGGTGACCTCCGCCTCAGGTCGAACAAGCTCAACCTCGGAGAAATCAATAAGATCAAACTCAGGCATGCATTCGAAGGTGGCGTGGAAGTGCAAGTCCCGGCCATCATGCCAATCCGAAAACTCAAACCGCGGCGCGGTTGCGGGTTTGAGGGATTCTTGCTCAGCCGCTTTTGGCCAGTTCTCACGGGCGACATCGAGCGCAATCTGTCGCCGCAGCTGCTCGCCGTAGCGCCGTTCAAGCTCACTCGCCGGCACTTTGCCTGGGCGGAAGCCTTTGAGATACGCATCCTTGGCGACGTGCGACAGTTGTTCCTTGTAGCGGGTGCTCACGTCTTCGGCGGGCACCGTCACGCTAATACGTCGCTCAAGCTCGCCCTTGGTCTCAACGCTTACTTTCATGGAGTTCTTTCGATGCCCTGTTTCATCTTGCGAGCTGTTGCTAGTGCTGTTCAGAGTTTCCCTAGAATAGTTTGGGGTGGACGATGGGGCTTGAACCCACGACCGCCGGATCCACAATCCGGAGCTCTACCTGCTGAGCTACGCCCACCACTGGCACGCCTGGAAGGACTCGAACCTTCAACCCTCGGCTTAGAAGGCCGATGCTCTGTCCAGTTGAGCTACAGGCGCATCTCGACTGGTCGGGGTAGAGAGATTCGAACTCCCGACTTCCTGCTCCCAAAGCAGGCGCGCTACCAGACTGCGCCATACCCCGATGCTGTCCAATTGCCCTCCCAAGCGGGAGGGACGCATCATACTGATGAAGCGGCGGATTTTCCACCCCTCTAGCGAACCACCTTGTCACAGAAGCCGCGCGCCAGCTTGCGCAACACGCACGCCTTCTGCGACGGGGTACAATTCGCGCCTTCGCACATGACGAGAGTACATATCTATGAGCATCGACTTCACAGGCAGGGTTGCCATCGTCACCGGTGCGGGCGGCGGTCTTGGCAAATGCCATGCCCTCGAACTTGCCAGGCGCGGCGCAAAGCTGGTCGTGAACGACCTTGGCGGCTCGGTGGACGGCACCGGCGGCAGCTCTGAAGCAGCCTTGCAAGTCGTTGAAGAGATCAAATCCGCGGGCGGCGAAGCCATCGCCAATGGCGCGTCGGTCAGCGACGAGACGGGCGTTGCCGGTCTTGTGTCGGCGTGCATGGATGCCTTCGGACGCATTGATATCCTGATCAATAACGCGGGCATTCTGCGTGACAAGAGCTTTCACAAGATGACCATGGACGACTTTCGGGCGGTTGTCGATGTGCATCTTCTCGGCGCGGCCATGTGCACCCACGCCGTATGGCCAATCATGCGCGAGCAAGCCTACGGGCGCATCGTCATGACCACTTCGCCGACCGGCCTGTACGGCAACTTCGGACAGGTCAACTACGGTGCCGCCAAGCTCGGCCAGGTCGGGCTCATGAATTCGCTCAAGATCGAAGGTGCCAAGTACAATGTCCACACCAACACGATTTCCCCGGTGGCCGCCACGCGCATGACTGAGGACCTGATGCCTGAAGAGGCGCTCGCGAAAGTGGGTCCCGAACTGGTGACCCCCGCGGTCATGTATCTGTGCAGCGAAGAAGCGCCCAACGGCATCATTTTGCAGGCACAAGGCGGCAACTACGGTACTGCCGCCATCGTAGAGCACCTTCATGTCGAGCTCGGAAACGATGCGACCGCTGAGGATATTGCCGAACATTTCGAGGAGATCACCGATCTCGCCGGCGCGCATCCGCGCGGACGGCTACAGCTATAGGCCCAAGGTCGGACGCCACACAGGAGGTTCACACATGGCTGGCGGAGTCATGTCACTTGTTATCACATGTCTCATCGCGGGCGCGCTGTGGTTTGCGCTTGGGAGTCGCTTCTCTCTCTCCGAAGAAAGCGAGCAAAACGACATCCTGAACCTCGCCGCCTATGCGGGCATCATTCTTCCGCTCGCGTTCCTGTTTGTCTTTTTTGTGCTTGATCTGAAATAACGTGTGACCGGTCGGCATTCGACCGGCACGTGCTCAAGCGGCATACCTTCAAGCGGGCGCGGCCTCCGAAACATTGACCGTTTGTTCATCGCTTTCGGTTCGCTTGCGAACATTGCCGCCTTTCTTGGTGCGCATGAGCGGCGCGAGCACCATCACCATCTGGCGGCCTTCAAGCGCTGGCGGGGCTTCCACCGTGGCATGCTCGATCAAGTCGTTTTCGACGCGCTTCAGCATCTCTAATCCAAACTCCTGATGCGCGAGCTCGCGGCCTCGAAAGCGCAGCGACACCTTGGCCTTGTCGCCATCCGACAGGAACTCTCTGAGCTTGCGCAGCTTGACGCGGTAATCGCCCTCTTCTGTGCCGGGGCGGAATTTGATTTCCTTGACATGAATCTGCTTCTGGTTACGCCGCTGCATGGCACGCGCTTTCTTCATGTCAAACAGGCGCTTGCCATAGTCCATGATTTTACAGACGGGCGGCGCTGCTTCGGGTGCCACCAGCACAAGATCAAGATTTCGATTTCTTGCTTCGGACAACGCTACCCGCACGTCCACGACGCCGAGCTGCGCTCCTGTTTCACTGATCAGGCGCACATTGCCGGACTCCACATCTTCAACGATGCGCTCGTTGACCAGTGCGCGGTCATTTTTCGCCTTCGACATAGGCGCTTAGCGACTCTTCACGCTGAATGCCAAGTTATACCTCCATAATTTTCGTTGTGATGGATATTGCTTGAGTGCTCCGAAATGATCTCGTGCCTCGATTCACTGAGATACTAACAGCATCCGATTGAACTCATGCACGAGAAGGGCCGCAACACCCACGAATACGCTTCGTGGGGAGAGGATTCTAGTGTCTCATGGACGAGCGGCGCAAGCCTACAGCCAGCCATTCGGTGAATCAGGGCAGATTTAGGGACTTATCTAGTGCGTGTTCACACTATGCCCGCCGACGCTGTTGTCCCCTGGGCAAGAGCCGAAAAAGGTGAATCACATGCTCAAACGCGCTTGCTCCGGCTCTTGCTCAGGCGACAACCCTTCGGGCCGGCCCCGTTTTCCGCCAGCCTTCGTTCTCGCTCGCTCATGGGGGGTAAGCCCCACAGCGCTCGCTCGGCCTTGTCTGGCGGAAAACGGGTCTCGGCAGCGTCAGCAGGCATAGTGTGAACACCCCCTAGCAAAATCCGCAGGTGCGGATATGTCCATCGTTTGACGTTTCACAGGCCGACCAGCGTCGCCGCCTCCACGTCCAGTCGCGCCAATCCCCAGCGCCCATTCGCAAGCATCCGGTTCCATACCCAGATATATGCCCCGGTCGCTGCCATGAGCTTCTGATGCTTCGCACGGGTGCGAGGAAGCAACCGGTAACGGGTTGATCAGTGGTCATGCCCCGCACCGCTTATTTTACTTGAATTGCTATACAGTCGCTGCGGATTTTGCTACATAATTCCGTAGATTTACCGCACGCCACGCATATTCTGCGCCAGCGCTACCCGACTTGCGACTGAATGAAGTTTTCGACACCCATGCGGTCGATCAACTCGAGATTCGTCTCAAGCCAATCAATATGTGACTCCTCCGACGTCAAGATTTCCTTGAAGAGTTCGCGCGACACATAGTCACTACAGGCTTCACTAAAGGCAATGGCACTGCGCAGACGAGGGACAGCTTCCATTTCGAGCTTCAGGTCGCATGAGAGCATCTCGCGCACATCCTGGCCGACGTAGAGCTTGCCCAAGTCTTGGAGGTTCGGCAGGCCGCCAAGAAACAAGATGCGCTCAATCAATGCATCGGCGTGCTTCATTTCGTCGACCGACTCCTCGCGCTCGTGCGCGGCGAGCTTCGCGATCCCCCAATCGGCGTACATCTTGGCGTGCAGGAAGTACTGATTGATGGCCGTCAGCTCCTGCTTGAGGATGGTATTGAGGTGAACAATGATCGCTTGGTCAGTCGGTTGCATCTTGCGGATTCGCTACAAGTGTCTGCCGCATTCTGCCTCGGCACAGCACCGCATGTCAAGCGAAAAACCGTCATAAACCATTGAATGTAAATGCTAATTCTTCTCATTTCCGAGCCCGGAGCGGCGCTATTGCAAACACGATTCGTTCTCATTTACACTATCGCCACTGAAACGACACCCGGCGCTTACCTTGTACGTCTGCATCTGCCGCGGCATCACCGAATCCGAGCTTCATGCGCTCGCGGATGCGCATGGCGCCCGAAGCGACATGACACGCGACGCAATGCTCGACGCTGCGAGCGACACGCTCGGCATCGGCACCGGCTGCGGATGCTGCCGGGAATTTGCTGAAGACCTTCTCGAACGGCGCGTCAGCCAGCAGTGCATAGGCGTCTAGGGCGCACGCCAGTTACCGTGAAATCCGTTCGGTACGCGCGTTGACAGCTCGGCGAGCGCAATCGGGCCTGCGTCGATCGAAGTAGCATCAAAAAACGCCATGTCCGAGCGGTTTTCAGCCGCCCTGTAAATAACCGACACCAGATAGCCGTCACCCTCTTCCGAAGTGGCGGAGCGAGGCACAAAGACAGGCTCCGAGGTGCTATCGCCTTGCGGCAGACGATAATCGGTGCGGGCATCGCGCTTGAAGTCCTGATGCACGAGCGTGTCGAAGCCGAGACCGCCGACTTGCGATGCCGCATAGTAGCCATGGCGATGGGCGAGACCTGTACGCCTGTCATCAATGCGCGGGAACTCGCCCTGCAGGTCGTCGAGGAACTTCCATTTGACTTCCCCTGAATTCGAGCCGAGATCGATCTCCCATTCGGCAAGGCGTGCGCCGTCACCCACACCATCGCTGAAATCCAGGCTCATGGTGCGAAACTGCATCACGTGCGCCCGAATGACATCGCCATCGCGCCAAGCGTTCATTGGGTGGAAGACATAGGCCGGGTCCATATCGAACCAGCGCATCTGATCAATGTCGGCGTCTCGCGGTAGCACACCAATGTGCGTGCCCTTGTCCGGTTCCCACAGGAACGGATTGTCGCCTTTCATGGCGCGCTCAAGGCTGCCGGTAATCGGAAATATCGGAAATATCACGTCCCTGTCGGTCGCGATGAAATCGTGCACCATGCTCGGAAACGGCGCCTTGAAACGATCAGAGCGTGTCAGTGTGCCGTGCTTGTCAACGATCTGAAACGTCATGTCGTCCGAGAACGGACCGCCCGCCATGTAGCCAAAGAACAGCATTTCGCCAGTCTCCGGGTCGAACTTGGGATGCGCTGTCATCGGGCCTTCATAACCACCATCGAACGACCAGGCGCCAAGGGAGTCAAGGCTCGCGCTATCAAGTTCAAAAGGCAGATGCCCTTCTTCAAGCGCAAGCAGCTTGCCACCATGCCAAACGATGTTCGTATTGGCGAGCCCGTCGAGCCCGAACACCGGTACGGAAGGATCGCTGTTCATGGGATCGAAGTAGTTGACGAGCGCCTTGCCAGCTTCCCGCTCAAGCTCGAACTTCTTGGTGCGCACATATCGGTTGCGATAGGCGACGCGGCCATTTTCGACGCGAAACATGTGCACCATGCCATCGCCGCCGAACCAATGGTGCGAGCCGACCGGCGCGAACTGCGGATCCGGGCCGATTCGATACAGGGCACCGTTCAAGTCCTTGGGGATCTCGCCCTTGATAATCAGGTCCGGGGCATCGCACTCCATGCGAATCGGGGCGAAATTACCCTTGAGAAACGGGTTGTCGGCGTAGGGTGTGGCCATGGTGAATTTCCTTGTGTTGACATGGTGGCTTCAACGCAATCATCACGAATGCGCCGGAAGGTGTCAAACAGACATGTGCGCATCGCGAGCATAGATACGCGAACAGACTCTCAATATAGGTTATATTTGTAGTTTCGCAAATGCTTGCGGGATCGCTCGCCAGCCCTTCACAAAAATGCAAGACATCGGCAACAGCATCGGACAAGAAGCGCCGCGCGGCAAGAACGCCGCACCGGTGCAAAGCCTTTTGGTAGCCGGTCAAGTGCTTGAGTTTCTCGCCGAGACCGGCCGTCCACAGCGAGTGACAGACATCGCCAACCAACTCGGCATGACCAAGGCGCGTGTGTCTCGCCACATGACCACGCTTGCAAGCATTGGCCTTGTCGCGAAAACCCCCGACAACAGCGGCTATCGGTTTGGCGCCACGCTGTTTCGCTTCGCCAGCGCAGCGGCTGAGCAGTTTGAAATCACCAACGTGGCCTACCGCCATATGGTGAGGCTGCGCAATCAAATTTCCGAAGCCTTGTTGCTCGCCGTGCCCGCTGGCGGCGATGGCATTGTGGTCTCCACCCTTGGCAGCGGCCGCGCACTGACACCAAAACTCTCGCGCGGCGTGCGATTGAGCATACCGGCATCGCCGACCGCTTGGACGATCCTCGCCTTCTCGCGCGAGCACATCCAAGAAAGAGTCATCGCCCGCCGTAGCGAACGCATTCCAACAAGTCAGGATTCGCTGCGTCAAGATGTCATGCGAGCGCGCTGCGAGTACATCCGCGAGAAGCTCTACGACTTTTCTATCGATCCCTATGATTCTGGATTTTCTGTGCTCTCAGCGCCGATCTTCAACCACACGGAGCACCTTGAAGCGGCGTTGACGATCGTCATGAAAAAGCGCCACAGTCTCGACCCGAACGAAGTGCGCTATCTATCAAAGCTGAAGACCGCCACGCTTGAAATCTCGCGCACCCTCGGCTCCGTCAATATGGCCAACCAGATGGAGCGCACAATCTGACTAGTGCTCCGTCAAACTATGCCCGCTGACGCCGATGCAGGTAATATCGCCGTTCCTCCGCACTTGTTGATGTACACGCGCATGCAGGCCCGCACCGAATCCCCAGCAATTGACAATGTGCTTACTGACCCGGCCTCGTGGGCAGATGAGGCTGGCATCCATGAGCGGTTTCGCTGGCTGCGCACCAACGACCCGATACGGCGCATGCACCCGGAAGGCTTTGACCCCTACTGGTCGATTACCAGGCACCACCATATCAAGGCGATCGAAGGCGAGAAAAAAATATTTATCAACGATCCGCGTCCTATCCTCAGTCCGATCGCCGTACAAGCCTTCGTCGAAGCGGTCACCGGCCGCAAGCACCTTGTCCGTTCCCTCGTACAAATGGACGACCCGGACCACAGCCGCTATCGCCGTCTCACCCAAGCATGGTTCCTCGGCAACAACCTACACAGCCTGCAGCCGCGCATCGACGCGCTTGCCAGCGCCTATGTGGATCAGCTCGCATCCTTTGGCGGCGAATGCGACTTTGTGAAGGATGTCGCGGTCTGGTATCCCTTGCGCGTCATCATGACCATTCTCGGCGTGCCGGAATCTGACGAGCCACTGATGCTCAAGCTCACCCAAGAGTTGTTCGGCAGCGGCGACCCGGATACGCGAAGATCGTTCGAGCTCGATGATTTCGTACAGGTCGCCCACGATTTTGAAGACTACTTTGAGGCGCTTGCCAAGGAAAAGCGCAAGCGTCCAACCGACGATGTCGCATCGGTCATTGCGAATGCCAAGGTTGACGGCAAGCCACTACCGCCGCTTGACCTCTCGGGCTACTACACGATCATCGCCGCCGCTGGCCACGACACGACGAGTTCGTCGATCGCTGGCGGCCTGCATGCGCTCGTCGAGCATCCCGCAGAAATGCAGAAACTCAGAAACAATGTCGATGACATGATGGACACGGCTGTTGACGAGGCGATTCGCTGGGTGACGCCGGTACGTCAGTTTTCGCGCACCGCCACGCAGGACTACGAGCTCGATGGCACACGCATTCAGGCAGGCGAGTCGGTCGCGCTCTGGTATCCGTCAGGCAATCGCGACGAGGCGGTCTTTGATTCACCCTACGCCTTTCGCGTTGATCGGCGCGAAAAGCACATCGCCTTCGGCTTCGGCGCGCATGTGTGCCTCGGACAGCATCTCGCACGCATGGAGCTCGCTTCTATGTATCGGGAGTTGCTGCGGCGCGTGAAACACATCGAACTGGCCGGTGCGCCGCGCTACATACAGTCCATCTTCGTCGGCGGACTCAAGAGCATGCCGATCCGCTACACAATGCAGTAGCGCACAGACCACCACGCGACGGCTCCCAACGCGGCAGTGATCTCGCCGCAGGTGCGTCTCATCCGGTGTGTCCCGTTCTCAGCAGCCCCCCCTCGCGGTGTGTGTCCCATTTCCATCTTTCGAGATGCGAGGACGGCGTGACGCGGCATGTGTCCCGTTCGTGGTGTGTGTCCCTTTCGCCGGGCGGCAGCAGCGCGGATGTCTAATCCGTGTATCCGAGGTTCGGCAGCAGGCGCCGCTCGGCCTCGTCGAGGGCGATGCCTTTGCGTCGGGCGTAGTCCTCAACCTGGTCGCGACCGAGCAAGCCAACGTCAAAGTAGGCGCTATCAGGATGCGAGAAGTACCAGCCACTCACCGACGACGCCGGCGACATGGCCCACGACTCGGTGAGCTGTATGCCAAAGTCATCGTCGAGTTCGAGCAGCTGCCATATCTTCGATTTTTCGCTGTGCTCGGGACACGCGGGATAGCCGGGCGCTGGTCGTATCCCTTGGTAGGCCTCGGCGATCAGCGAACCGGTATCCGGCGATTCTTCCTCCGCATAGCTCCAATACTCGCGCCTGACCTGCCAGTGAAGGCGCTCTGCGAACGCTTCGGCGAGACGGTCGGCGAGCGCCTTCAAAAGAATCGCGCTGTAATCATCAGCTGCGGCCTCGAACGCCTTCGACCGCGCCTGTTCACCGACGCCCGCTGTCACCACAAATGCCCCCACCCAGTCGGCCATGCCTGAAGATGCCGTCGCCACATAGTCGGACAAACATCGGTTCGGCAAGCCATCCGCGAGCTTGCGCTGCTGGCGCAGCATGGACAGTCGCATACGCTCGTCCTCTCTCGACTCGTCCGCGAAAATGCGAATGTCGTCATCGGGCAAGGCGGCCGCCGGGAAGATGCCGCATGCGCCTCTCGCCTGAAGCCAGCCTTCATCGGTGATCTGGGCGAGCATCGCCTGCGCCGCCTCAAACAGCTCGCGCGCGGCAGCGCCTTTCTGCGGATCGTCAAGAATCTGCGGAAATTGACCGTTGAGCTGCCACGCCGAAAAGAAGGGCCGCCAATCAATGAATTCGACGAGTTCATTGAGCGGTTGCGCGTCGATGCGCCATACGCCTCGACGCTTCGGTACTGGCGGCTGGTAGTCGTCAAGGCGCGAACGAAATCGATTCTCGCGTGCTTCCGTCAGGGACAGTCCGGGCGCGCGACGCGCGGGCTGCGCGTGGCGCGAACGCCTTAGCGCATGGTCGCGCGCCACCTCTTCCATGAATGCCGGGCGCTTGCTGACATCGAGCCTTTTGACCACCGATGCCGCGCGCGACGCATCCTTGACATAGACGACCGGCCCCGAATACGCCGGATCAATCTTCACCGATGTATGCGCCGGTGATGTCGTCGCGCCGCCAATCAAGAGCGGCAGCGTGAATCCTTGCTTGGACATTTCACTCGCCACATGCACCATTTCATCGAGCGAAGGCGTAATGAGGCCGGAGAGTCCAATCATGTCCGCGCCCGTTTCACGCGCGGTATCGAGGATTGTCTGGCACGGCACCATGACGCCAAGGTCCACGACCTCATAGCCATTACACTGCAGGACGACACTGACGATATTCTTGCCGATATCGTGCACATCGCCTTTGACGGTGGCAAGCACGAGCTTGCCGCGCGTTGCCATCGCCCGCTCCGATTCCGCGCCCTGCATGAACGGCACCAGATACTCGACCGCACGCTTCATCACGCGCGCTGATTTGACCACCTGCGGCAGGAACATCTTGCCGCTGCCGAACAGGTCGCCGACGGTGTTCATGCCGCCCATCAGCGGCCCTTCGATGACGTCAAGCGGATGCGCCACCGCCAGCCGCGCCGCTTCGACATCCTCGACGACATGATCGTCGATGCCATGCACCAAAGCGTATTCGAGTCGCTTCGCCACCTCGAGTTCGCGCCATTCACTCGCAGCCTCATTGCCTTCACTGGCGTTCCCGGCGAACTCTCCGGCAAGCCGAAGCAGCCGCTCGGTGGTGTCGCCCTGCCCTCTTCGGTTCAGTAGCGCATCCTCAACGGCATCGCGCAGCCGTGTCGGAACATCATCATAGACGAGCAGCGACCCGGCGTTGATGATCGCCATGTCGAGGCCTGCCTTCACCGCGTGGTACAAGAACACCGAATGCATGGCGCGCCGCAGCATCTCGTTGCCGCGAAACGCAAAGGACACATTGCTGATGCCGCCGCTGACAAGCACGCCCGGACACGCCGCTTTGATCTTGGGGATAGATTCGATGAACGAGCGCGCATAGTCGTCATGCTCTTCAATGCCGGTCGCAATAGCAAGTACGTTCGGATCGAAAATGATGTCGCTCGGCGCTATGCCGAGCTTCTCTGTCAGCAGTCGGAAGCTGCGCCTACAGATTTCGACGCGCCGCTCAACATCGGTCGCCTGACCTTCTTCATCGAACGCCATGACCACCATCGCAGACCCAAGATCGCGAATCCGCATCGCCTGTTCGAGAAACGTCGCCTCGCCCTCCTTGAGGCTGATCGAATTGGCAATGCCTTTCCCCTGCAGGCACGACAGACCCGCTTCAAGGACTTCAAAGCGCGACGAATCGACCATGACCGGCACGCGGCTGATCGCAGGTTCGCTGGCCAGCAGATTGAGGAAGTGGGTCATCACAGCGACGCCATCGAGCATGCCGTCATCCATGTTGACATCGATGATATTGGCGCCGCCGTCAACTTGCCCCGCCGCGACCTTGAGCGCGCCTGCGAAATCGCCGGACTTGATCAGCCTCAAGAAAGCGCGGGAGCCAGCGACATTGGTGCGCTCGCCGATATGCAGCAGTCCAGTGTCTGCACCCACGCTGAGCGGCTCAAGCCCTGAGAGGCTGAGGTACGCTCGGCGTTGCGGCGGACGGCGTCGCACTGTCGATGCGTCGATGCGCTCACGAATCGCGGCGATGTGCTCGGGCCGAGTACCGCAGCAACCGCCCAAGAAATTGACCACGCCGTCGTCGGCAATTTCGCCGAGCAGCGCCGCGGTCGACTCCGGCGTCTCGTCGTATTCGCCGAACTCGTTCGGCAAGCCGGCATTGGGGTGCAAGCTGATGCGGGTATCGGCGATATGCGCGAGTTCGCGAATGTGAGCATCGAGCTGCTTGGCACCGAGCGCACAATTGAGGCCCACTGCGAGTGGCTCGGCATGGCGGATTGAATGAAAGAAAGCTTCGAGTGTTTGTCCGGAGAGCGTCCTGCCGGACTTGTCGGTGATCGTGCCCGAGACGATCACCGGCACACGCCGCCGCAGCTGGTTCGACAGGCGCGAAACGGCTTTCAGCGCTGCCTTGGCATTGAGCGTATCGAAGATGGTCTCAAGCAGCAGGATATCCGCGCCGCCTTCCCACAGACCGCTCGCAGCGTCGAAGTAGGTCGCTTCTAGAGCGGCGAAGTCGATCGCGCGATAGGACGGGTCTTCGACCTTGGGCGACAGCGACAGCGTGCGGTTGGTCGGCCCTATGCTACCAGCGACGAACTTCGGTGCGTTTGATGCCGCCTGCCATTCATCGGCGACACCGCGCGCAATCTGCGCGGATGCGTAATTGACTTCCTTCACCATGTGCGCCAGCCCGTAATCAGCAAGCGATGGCGCATTGGCCGTGAAGCTGTTGGTTTTGATGATCTCGGCGCCGGCAGCGAGATACTGCGCATGCACGTCGCGCACGATGCCCGGCTGGCTCAAGCTCAGAATGTCGATATTGCCCGCGAGGTCGTGCTCGGCATTTTGGAAGCGCGCGCCGCGAAAATCGGCTTCGCCGAGCCCGAGCGACTGCACGAGCGTCGCAAAAGCGCCGTCTAGGAGGACGATTCTGCTATCAATGTTGGCCTCAAGCCACTTGAGGCGTTCGCTGCGCGCATCCATACGACGGTCAGCTTACGTGATGGCGCGACAGATTTCTGCGGCGAGCGCGTGGCGGTCGAGCGTGTAGATGTGCAGATGTTCAACGCCTTCTGCGACAAGCGCACGCACCTGCTCGACGACGATGTCCCTCGCAACGGCAAAGGCATCGTCGTGCGTTGTGCCTTCGAAGCGCGCACGGAGAGCCGGGGTGATGACGGCACCGCACTTGGTGGCAAACGCAAGCACCTGCTTGGCATCATGAATCGGCATGATGCCCGGTAGCACCGGTAGCGCGATGCGGCGGCGCGCGCAGCGCTCGCGAAACTCAAGAAAGTGCCGTGTCTCGAAGAACATCTGGCTGATCGCGACATCGGCACCAGCATCGGCCTTCTTTTCAAGATAAGTGAAGCGATCGTCAGGGTGCATATCATCAGGATGCCCTTCGGGATAGCAGCCGACCGCGACCTCCAGATCGGCGATGTCCTTGAGCGCAGCAACGAGCTCCCACGAAGATTCAAACTCGCCGGACGCCGACGCATAGCCGCTCGGCTGGTCACCGCGCAGGGCGACAATGCGCGTGATGCCGAGCTTGAGGTAGTCCTGTATGTGTGTCCCAAGCGCATGCTTGCTCATGCCGACGCAGGACAGATGCGGGGCGCAGTCAATGCCGTGCTCTTCGGTGATCTGCCTGACGAGATCAAAGGTGCCGTCGCGTGTAGAGCCGCCCGCGCCGTATGACACGGTCGCGAACGCAGGTGCTAGACGCAAGAGTGGCGCGAGATTGGCCGATAGCAGCGCCTTCGCCGTGCTCGTGCGCGGCGGGAAAAACTCAAGCGAGATACGAGTGCGCTGCGTCATATACGATGTTCAATGGAGGACAGTGGACTGGAGCCGACGGCAAAGGCCGAAACTATACGCGCTTTAAGCACTTATTTTCGCCGCCGCTCACGTATCATTGTCCGCTTCATCCAAGTTTCGCCAACGTCTCACGCACCCGACCTGCCAAGTGATCTGTCATTCAATCAATGCCGTTCAATCAATCTAAGTCTCTAGCTGCGCTCGTGCTGCTGCCCGCACTCCTTGGCTGCGGTGCAAGCGAAGTCACGACGCGCGCCCACTCGCCCGACATGCCAGCAGCCTGGCCGAGCGAAGTCGATACCAGCGATGTCGAAGATGGCTGGCTCGGTAGCCTGCAGGATGACGAGCTTGCCACGCTCGTGGACGAAGCGCTTGCGCAAAACCACGCCTTGGCACGCATCAAGGAAGACATCGCACAAGCCGAAGCGGCGCTTGCCAGCACTTCCGCAGCGCGCCTGCCCGCTGTGAGCGCGAGCTTCGATGCCTCAAAGAGCGATCATGGGACAGGCGCATCAAGCAGCGGCTTTGCCCAGCCAAGCGGGGTGCGGGAACGCTTTGGCGCGTCGCTCGGTGTCAACTGGGAAATCGATGTCCTGCTGAAACTTGCGGATGGTGCGAGACGCGCATCGCTCGACTATCTCGCCCAGCAATCAGCCTACGAATGGGCGCAGCTCGGATTGGTCAGCGACGTGGCAAGCGCGTACTTTAGCCACCGCGAAGCTTCCGAGCTGCTGCGGCTCTCGCAGAAGCGGCTTGACAATCTCGCCACCAACCTGGAAATCGTCGAGCGCGGCTATCGGCAAGGCATCAACAACGCTGTCGATGTATATCTGTCGCGCAGCGTGCTCGCGCAGCAGCAGGCACAGGTGGCTGAGCGACAAGCCGCGCAAGTCGCACGGGCCATTCGCTTGCAGCGCCTGCTCGGCCGGGTGCCCGATGGGGATATCGCGCCCGGAGCCGATCTCGAAGTGCTGACTACGCCAGTCACCGTCGGCCTGCCTTCGACACTGCTCAAACGCAGGCACGATGTGCGCGAAGCTTGGCTGAATCTACTCGCGGCTGATGCTGCGGTCGCGGTCGCGCACAAAAATCGCTTTCCGCGCATCACGCTCGCCGCAAGCACGAGCGACACCACAAGCGAGATCGATGCGCTGCTCTCAGAAGGCAGTCTCGCATGGTCGGTCGCAGGTGGCCTGACAGCGCCGATTTTCGATGCTGGACGCCTCAAAGCGCTAGAGGAAGCGGCGCGTTCGCGCACGCGGGCGACTGAACGGCTGTACATGGAGCGCGTCGCCGTCGCCTTCGGCGAAGTGCATCAGGCGATCACAGACCAAGCAGCGCTTCGGCGCCGTCACGATGCCTATGCGAGTTCCGCAGACAATGCGCACGCCGCCGCGGGCCTTTCGTTTGAGCAGTATCAGCGCGGTTTGACCACCTATGTGACAGTGCTTGAATCGGAACGGCGCGCCTTCGATGCGCAAACCACGCTGGTACGATTGCGCGCCGAGCTGCTTCGCAATCGCGTGGCTTTGCATCGCGCCTTGGGCGGTGATTGGCAAACGGCAGGCTCACCCGCAGATTCCTGAGACGCGCGCGCGGCACCACAAAGACATGACAAGCGAGACGCAAGATCATCGTCGGCAGGCCCTGCTCAAGGTACTGCTGCCGGTGGCTGTGCTTCTCTGCCTCGGCCTCGCGGCTGCCGTCCTCGTCAGCAACCCGCCGCAAGCCGATATCAAGCCGCCGCCCGATGCGCGGCTGATGGTCGAAGTCATGCCGCTTGCCGCACGTGACTTTGAGATCATGCTGGGGAGCTACGGCACAGTCGCGCCGCGAACGCGCTCCATGCTCACCTCTGAGGTGTCCGGACAAATTCGCTCCATCGCGCCCGGCTTTCGGGATGGCGGCGCGTTTGCCGAAGGCGATGTTCTGATGCGCATCGACAAGCGCGTCTACGAAGCCAACGTGCGCATTGCCGAGGCAGCGTACATGGAAGCCAATCAGCGCCTCGCCGAGGAGCGCGCGCGCGCCGTCCAAGCCGAGATTGACTGGCAGAATCTTGGCGAGCCGGCGCCGGCGCCCGACCTCGTGCTCAGGCGCCCGCAGCTATTGGCGGCCGAGGCGCGGCTCGGTTCGGCTGAAGCATCGCGCGCCAAGGCTGAACTTGACCTTGAACGGACGGAGATCAGGGCACCCTTTGATGGCCGCGTGCTATCGAAGCGCGTCGATGTCGGCCAAGTCGTCGCCCCGAATCAGCAGCTTGCGGAGGTCTACGCCACTGACTACGTCGAGATTCGCTTGCCGCTGAAAAACCGCGACCTAGAGTTTATTGACCTGCCGGGCATCACTGGCGAATCCATTCCGCCCGAGGCGCAGCTGCGCGCTCGCATCGCGTCAACGCTTGGCGGCGAGTTCGAGTGGCAGGGGCGTATCGTTCGCACCGAGGCGGCAATCGATGAGAATGCGCGCCAACTGCATGTGATCGCGCAGGTCGATTCGCCGTTTTCGCAGGCCGGGGCGCGTCCGCCGCTACGCATTGGACAGTATGTGACTGCCCACATTCAAGGGCGGCGACTGCGCGAGGCGATCATGGTCCCAACATCAGCCATCTACCAGCAAACCTACGCCTACGTGGTCGATGGCGACGTGCTTGATCGACGCCTCGTAGATATTGGCTGGCAGGATGATTCACGAGCATTCATCCGCTCGGGGCTCGCCGCTGGCGACTTGTTGGTGGTCACGCCTTTGGGACAGATTGCATCCGGGACACCGGTGCGCATCGTCAATGGGAATGAGGCGCGAGCGAGGCCCGGACTGCCGGATGCATAATCTCGCCGCAGCGCACATTGAGACCTGAGCCAAGGCCGTGCGCGGCGTGCTGTAGCGCGTCGGCACCGCATGAGGCGAGCTCGCGAACATAAGGGAGCGTCGCCGAGACCAGCGCAAAGGTGGCGCTGCGCGAGACGGCGGCAGGCATGTTGGTAACGCAATAGTGGACAACGTCATCTTCTATGAATGTGGGATCGTCGTGGGTGGTGCCTTTGGAGGTCTCGAAGCAACCGCCTTGATCGATGGAAATGTCAACGAGCACCGAGCCAGGCGACATGTCGTTGACCATTTGCCGCGAAACAAGCTTTGGCGCTGCCGCGCCGGGCA
Organism: Gammaproteobacteria bacterium; assembly: GCA_026709225.1. Classification (GTDB taxonomy): domain Bacteria; phylum Pseudomonadota; class Gammaproteobacteria; order Pseudomonadales; family Azotimanducaceae; genus Azotimanducus; species Azotimanducus chitobiosivorans. The sequence goes on from JAPOTJ010000023.1 coordinate 31,883, forward strand.
ACAGCACGGCACCGATCACAAGGTCTGCTTGCGCGACGAGTTCATGCACTGATTCCGGCGTCGCGGTGCGCAGCAGGCTGCCATGCGTTTCGCTTAAGTACGCGAGCCGCGCCGTGTCGAGATCAACAATGCAGACATCCGCGAGCAGGCCGATCGCCGATTCCATCGCGTGCTGGCCAGCGTTGCCCGCGCCGAGAATGGTGACGCGCGCCGCCGGCGCTCCCGGCACTGGCGACATCAACTGCCCTTTGCCGCCGTTCGTCGATTGCAGCGCCCAGGCGCCCATCTGAATGGACAGGCGCCCGGCGATCGCACTCATCGGCGCGAGCAGCGGCAGCCGCCCTTCGAAATCGGCAACTGTTTCATAGGCGACCGCCGTGCAGTTGCTCGATTTGAGCGCCTCGGCGAGCCGAGGCTCCGCCGCCAAATGCAGGTATCCAAACACCGTGAGCCCCGGACGCAAGTACTTGAACTCGCCCGCTTGCGGTTCCTTGACCTTGACGATCAGATCGCAACGCCCGTACAGCGCTTCGGCATCCTCGACGATCACCGCGCCCGCCGCGACGAACGCCTCGTCGATGAGCCCGATGCCGGCACCAGCGCCGCGCTGCACCATCACTTCGTGCCCGTCCCCAAAAAGGACACACACCGCATCCGGCGTCAACCCCACCCGCCGCTCGTGGTTCTTGATTTCCTTCGGAACGCCAATACGCATCATCCTCTCCAGCCAATGGGACACACACCGCACGAAACAAATACTATCCGCACGGACACGGCGAAGATTTGTTATTTTCTGCTCCTAGACAGGTATTATTGATTTTTCTTCATCTTTTCCTCAAAAAATGATAGATTTTTTTCATATATCGAAGTTTGATGGGTTGATTCTTCAACATCTCCAGCGCGATGCGAAGCTCACCATGGGCGATCTGGCTCAGCGCGTGCATCTCGCCGAATCCACCTGCTATCGCCGGGTCAAGCGGCTTGAGCAGGCGGGTCTCATCCGCAGCTACGTTGCGCTCGTTGACCAAGGGCTCGCTGGCTATCCCGACGATGTCTTCGTTCATATCACGCTCGAGAGTCAGCAGCGCGACACGCTCTCGCTGTTTGAGCAGGAGGTCGCAAAGATTCCCGAAGTGATGGAATGTCACCTGATGTCAGGCGATTCCGATTATCTGCTGCGCGTCATCGTTAGCGATGCGCGCGATTACGAGCGGCTGCATGGGCAAAAGCTGACAGCACTGCCCGGCGTGGCTCGGGTTCATTCGAGCTTTGCACTACGAACCGTGGTGCGTAAAACCGAGATCGAAGTGCGTGACGCTTGAGCCGTGCTCTGCGACCTCCTATGGTGTGTGTCCCATTTGCGTTTGCGATGGTGTGTGTCCTATTTGCGGAGACGGGTTGATGATGGTTGCACGGAACATGATGACAACGAACGCGTGATGACCATCAACATCTTCCGAAACCTGCTTGGAAAGCTCTGTTATTCAAAGTTTCGTGAGCTTTCAATAACTTCTGTCGAGTCTTGTCGAGTCTTGTCGAGTCTTGCCAACCTTCCTTGGTCTACACGAACCGAAACGGCAGCGCCGCTTCGATAGCGTGTATTCATCACGCCATCAGCATGCCGCCATTGACCGCGATGGTTTGACCTGTGATATACCCTGCTGAATCGCTCGCGAGAAACACAGCGAGACTCGCTACATCGTCAGCAGTACCGAATCTGCGGAGCGGCACGCTCTCCAGGAGCGCTTGCGACACATTCTCGCTGAGCGCACGGGTCATGTCCGTGTCGATGAACCCGGGCGCCACCGCATTGACGGTGATCCCCCGTGATCCCACCTCTTGAGCGAGCGAGCGCGTGAACGCTTCAATCGCACCCTTGCTCGCGGCATAGTTGACTTGCCCGGCATTACCCATGCGCGCCACCACCGAACTGATGTTGATGATTCGACCCCAGCGCGCGCGCATCATCGCACGAACGACCGGTTTGCAGAGGTGAAACAGGCTTGAAACATTGACGTTCAACACCGAGTACCACTCCTCTCTGGACATGCGTAGCAGCAGATTGTCGCGCGTGACGCCAGCGCTATTGACCAGCACTTCCGGCATGTTGCTCTTCAAGCTTGAGGCAAGCGCCTCGATTGATTCTGAGGACTCCGCCTTCAGCAGCAGTCCACGTCCAACGCCAAGTTTGGCGGCAACCGCCTCCGCGCCTGCGTCGCTTGTCGCAGTCCCCCACACCTCATCGCCATTTTCATGAAAAGCACATGCAATTCGCGCCCCAATGCCGCGCGACGCGCCAGTCACCAACACACGACGGCTCATGTGGCAAGCGCCCGCACAACCTTCTCGAAACTCTCCAAGTTTCCGCAAGAAAGCATGTCCAAGCCCTTGTCGATACGCCGAACCAATCCGCCGAGCACTCCGCCCGGGCCACATTCAATGAGTCGAGTCGCGCCCTTTGCTTGCATCGCGCGAACACAGTCCACGAAGCGCACCGGCTCTGCCACCTGACGAACAAGCTTTCTTGAACAGTCCGCCAAATCTACCGCGCTGAGAGCATCGACATTGTGTAGCACGGGAATGGTTGGCGCTTTCAACTCAGTGGCTTCGAGTGCCTCTCCGAGCACCTGTGCCGCCGGCACCATCAGCATGCTGTGCGCCGGCACACTCACTGGCAACGGCATTGCGCGCCGTGCGCCTCTTGCCTTGGAGGCCTCTATAGCGAGCTGCACGGCTTCACGCTCTCCGGAAATGACCACCTGTCCCGGCGCGTTGTAATTGGCTGGCTGCACGACACCCTCCACACCATCACATACAGACTCGATTGCCTCATCGTCGAGACCGAGAATCGCCGCCATCAAACCCTCGCCCTCTGCCACCGCATTTTGCATGGCCTGCCCGCGCAGCCTCACGAGGCGTAACGCATCGCCGAACGACATGACCTCTGCAAAGACCAATGCCGTATATTCGCCGAGACTATGCCCTGCTACGCACTCTGGACGCATGTTGGCGGCGCTCGACAAGGCGCGAGCAATGGCAATTCCGGCCGCGAGCATCGCGGGCTGCGTATTCTCAGTGCGCCCCAGCACATTCTCCGGCCCTTCGAGCATGAGATTCGACACACTGAAACCGAGCGCGTCGTCCGCCTCGTCGAGTGCATGGCGGACGATAGGCAGCGCTTCACGCATGTCGGCAAGCATGCCAACCTTTTGCGACCCTTGACCTGGGAAAATCAACCCTAGTGACATCTATTCGCACCTTTGTGTGACATGTTCGCCAATATCCAGCTTGTACGAAACCTCTCGGTCGTGCGTTACAGCGTACGACGCGGGGCATAACAGCGGCGTGCGCGAAAAATCACCGCGGCGCAATGAAGCGATCCACAAATGCGCGCGCAGACGAGCGCCACGGCGCCGAGTGCCCGCAGAGCGAAGCCCTATTCCCCGTCTTCCGCAACATCGGCGTAGTCGCTCTTTTCGATGACTTGGCGCCCGCGATAGTAACCATCCGCTGTCATGTGATGTCGAAGATGGCTCTCTCCTGTCAGCGGGTCCACCGATACTGCTGGCTTGCTCAAATGCTGATGCGAGCGCCGCATGCCACGCCGGGAGCGAGTCTTCTTGTTCTGTTGTACTGCCACGAGTTCTCCTAGCCAAGAGTTACGACCAACCGGCCATCATCAGTGCATTTTCACACTAGACGGTGCGGTAAGGCAAATCAAACCTGAATTTGTGAATCGGGGACACACACTATTCCGGAATGGGACACACACCGTCCGCTCGATGTTGATGCGTACAGCCAAGGCTGAACAGCCAGATTACATTCGCAGCTATCCACGCCCTGCCGCACGGGGGTATTTGAAAAGAAGTGATGCTCGCAGCTAGTGTGCTGTCCCATAAATAAGTGTGATTCAGAGTGAGCACAATCGCCGAGGGCAAGGCGCAGTCCGCAGGGAATATCGGGCATATTGCCAAGGGCTGCAACGGAGCCCTCAGCCAGAAGGCGCGAGGGGCACCCTCGCAAGAATGTCGGTCGGCGATTGTGCCCACTCCCGAAGGGCGCGCAGGAGAAGGGCTGTGGCCGCGT
>JAPOTJ010000037.1 GCA_026709225.1 Gammaproteobacteria bacterium
GCGCCTTGCCACAGCCCTTCTCCTGCGCGCTGAATCCACACTTATTTATGGGACAGGACACTAGGACATCGTCACCACGAAATCGTTGGTGACGATGGGGGGTCATAGTAGCAGAGACGGCCTTGGTGCCGCGGGCGCTGGGGCCGGGAAGCTGGTGGAGGCGGTGCGCGCGTTCGCGGGCATGTCGCTGTTGCGGAAGTGCGGCTTGGCAGGGGTGAGCCGCTCGTCGATGTACCACGAGTCCGCGCCGGCGGACGAGGGAGCCAGTTCACGGGCGTCCGCACGCGCCGATGCACTGGCACTGCGTCTCGCAGTCCACCAGTTTGACTACGGGCCCGCCCTGTTCATGTGCCGGCGGTCCGCAGCCTCACTGCCCTTTAGGAAAGCCCGAGCCTGCGCCGTTGTCTGCAGCCGCTGGCTCTGAAGTGTCACGATCATCCTCTTCCGATGATCCGTGACACCACCCCTTCAGGATCATTTCGCTTTGGATTCAGCCCTCCCGTTCAGCATCATGTCGCATTGGACAACGCTTCACTTTGAGAAACGCCGAAAAATCCAGTACCATTAGCCAACGCTCTGGAGTCTTCTCATGTTGCGACCCTCATCTCTTCGTCCAAGGTCGCCGTCTCGGCAGCGCTCGGCTTGTTTGTGCCTCGCTCTGCTTGTATCCGCGTCCGTTGTCTCGCTTGGCGTTTCGACTGGCGCCGGTGCCGAAACCTACCAGCTACCGCTGTTTGTGTCCGAGACGGACGACGGGCAGGTCGGTGTACTGCGCCTCAACAATGATTCAGCCGTGTCTGGCACCGTTTCCATTCGTGCGATTGATGATGCAGGGACCCGCTCCGCTGCCGCGACACTCACGCTTGCTGGCAATACGTCTGTCGAGTTCGAAGCCGCGGACCTCGCTACCGGCAACACATCGAAGGGACTCGCTGGCAGCATCGGCGCGATTGGCGGCCATGTGCGACTTGAGATCGAGACCGAGCTTGCTATCGATGTCCTGTCCTACCTGCGTGCGAATGGCATCCTGTCTGTGCTGCACGACGAGATTCGCCCTGAATCCGGATCCGGCAGCAGCTACCAATACGTTGTGCCAGTCTTTCATGCCACCGGCCACCAGAGCCAAGCGGCAAGCAGCCTGCGGCTAGTCAATCCCGGCTCGCAGGCCGCGTCCGTCACTATTCGCGACCGCGCCAGCACAGCGAACACAAATACTGTCTCCCTGATGCTCCCCGAAGGCTGGGCCCGCGTGCTCACCGCCGCCGAGCTCGAAGGCGGCGGAAGCGGATTGACTGGTCAACTCGGCACAGGCACGAGCGGCTGGCGCCTGACCGTGTCCGCAGACGCGCCGATTCATGTTGTCAACCTCGTCACCAGCAGCGCTGGGCGCCTCGACAACCTGTCTTCTTCCGGTCGCCCAGGCTTGGCACCAGTAAGCCATGAGCTATTCAACGAGCGCTTTGTCGGACAGACCGTGTCCACGCTGCGCGGCAGCACCAGCACGGAGATACGTCTGCTTGAAGATGACGCTTTTGAAGACTCGCACAGCATGAATGGCGACCTCGAGAACGCAGATGCCGCGATGCGCGCAGGGAGCTATACATATCGACGCACCAGCGAAGACGCTGGTCAGCTTGCGCTCAGCTATGACGATGGTGCGGCCTGCGCGATGAACCTACATTTCACATCGCGCGGCGACGGTTGGTATGCCACCCGATGCGAAACGAGCGAAATGGATGATCAGCCGAGCGATGGCGAACCGGACAGCGTCTGGCACGGCGGAAGCTGGTCCGCTTCTGACACAGACATGCCGACGGGGGCAGGCAATCTGCGCTTCATCACCGGAGGATTGTCGCAAGACTACAGCTACACCCTCGGTGCAGAAATCGCCGCCTTGCGCTTGCCAACGGCAACCGGCGCGACTGGTGCGCTTGTCTACGGCCTCACGCCGGGCGTGCCTGGCCTCATATTCGATGCGGCCACACGCGAGCTAACCGGCGCACCGACCACTTCAGGCGTCTACGACATGACATATTCGGCAGCGGATGCTGCGAGCGGCAGTCGGCTGACTTGGCCGTTTCGCATCACCGTTACCGGCGGTCAGGCTGGGACGTGCTCGCTCGGACTTGTGCTGCGCGCTGGCAGCAGCTGCGTGTATCCGGGTTCTAGCGAAGCCGTGTCGATTAGTGCCGACGGTAGCATGGTGAGTTTCCTCGTGTTTCGCTCGGCACGTGGTATCAATTTGGAGAATCGCAGATCCCGAGGGACGGTCTACGACTTGGAGGTGACGCCTGACAGCGCTGGCGTATGGCGAATCGTTCGCATCATGGGCGAAGCCGAGCCGGATACCGCGCCAGAGTTTCAAGCAGGCCAAGTGGACGACCAAACCTTCACGCTTGGCGAGGCTATCAGCGCACTGACATTGCCAGCGGCGATGAAGGGCAACGGCAGCCTGAGCTACAGCCTCGCCCCCAGCGTGCCGGGGCTTGCCTTCGACCCGGTGTCGCGCAGCCTGACGGGCACGCCGACGCGGGCAGGTACGCTGGCGATGACCTATTCGGTCAGCGACGAAGACAACGACACCGCGAGCTTGAGCTTTGCCATCACCGTGCGCGACCCGAACGCGGCGGCGCCAGACTTGGTGGCAGGCACGGCGACGGCCGATGACACAAGCGTGACCGTCGCCCAATCCTTCAGGGTGAGCGTGCGCGTTCGCAATCAGGGCGAGGCGGGCGCCGCAGCGACCAGTGTGACGTTCTATCGTTCGAGCGACATGAACCTGTCGAACGTTGACGATACGCGCATTGGCACCGCCAACCTAGGCGCGCTTGGCGTCGGTGCAAACCAGCAAGTCTCTGTGACGGAGACGGCACCTTCCACGCCCGGTCAATACTATTACTTTGCCTGCGCGAACAGCCCAGAGGGCGAGAACGCTGCCGACAACAACTGTTCGGCAGGCGTGCGCGTGCGCGTGAACGAGGCCGCGCGCGTACCCGACTTGAGTGTCAGGCTAAGGGCAAGTGCGACGAGCGCTTCGATTTCGCAAAGCGTTCGATTGACCGCCACGGTGCGCAATCAAGGCGCTGCACCATCGCCGGAGAGAACGAGAGTGCGCTACGTCCTGTCGAGCGATTCGACGATCACCACGAGCGATAGGCAGATTGACACCGATACAGTCGCGGTCTTGGCACCTTCAGGTGAGGCGGTCGAGAGTGAGACCGTCAGCCTGCCCGCAACATCCGGCATCTATTACCTCGGTGCGTGCGTGGAGCCAGTTGTTGGGGAAGAAAACACCGCGAACAATTGTTCCAGAGGCGTACGCATCAATGTGACTTCGGGCGGTGGCGGCGTGACGCCGTCCACGCCGAGACCTGATCCGGTCCCGACCCAAGGCCCTGATCTGACCTTGGACAATCCTCGCGTCAGCAATTCGAGACCGGATGCTGGCACCGTGTTCAATCTCAGTGTTCGCGTGCGCAACCGCGGCAATCAACCCGCCCAAGCGACGACGGTCAGCTTCTATCGTTCAACCGATTCGCGCATCGATGCGACCGATACATTCATTGCCTATCTAGATCAGGACGGACTGCCAACATCCGATTCGAACACGCTGACCGCAGAAGACGTACAGGCGCCATTGGTGCCCGGCACCTACTACTACGGTGCGTGCGCGGCACCCGTTGTGAACGAGTTGAATGTCACCAACAACTGTTCGAGCGCGGCGAGCATCCGCGTTCAAGTTGACGGTCCGAATCTCGCCGTAGACGTGTCTGCCAACACTGCGCAACCGAGCGCCGGACGGAATTTCGTGTTGCGCGCCACCGTTCGCAATGTCGGCAACCAACAGGCTGACGCGACCAGGCTGACGTTCTATCGTTCAGACGATGCCGTGATTACGCGGGGTGCTGATGAGATCCAACCAATCACACAGCAACAAAACTCCCAAGATTTGGCCGCCCTCGGCGCGTCCGGCTCACGTAGCTTTTCCCTGACAGTCACCGCGTCTGAAGTCGTGGGCACCGCCTACTACGGTGCGTGCGTCGTCAGTGTCTCTGACGACAGGGATGTAAGCAACGATTGCTCGAGTGCGGTCAAGGTCACGGTGCCCGGTGCCGACCTCGTCATCGAATCTGTGAAGGTAGACGATGCTACGCCAGAGCCGGGCGACCGAATCGAACTGAACGTCATCATTCGTAATCGCGGCACTGAGGATGCCGAAGCGACGACGCTGACCTACTATCGATCAACGGATGCGACCATCACGACAAACGATCGACCTGAAGGCACGGATGACGTGAAGAGCCTTGATCGGCGGGAATCCGGGGAGGAATCAGTGAGGTTCGCCGCACAAACGACCGCGGGTGTCAACTACTACGGTGCCTGCATCGAGACAGTCCCTAGCGAAGGGGACGCGACGAACAACTGTTCGGATGCGGTGCTTGTCAAGGTCGGTGCCCCCGATTTGGTGTTGCAATCGCCACGACTCGATGATCGAACGCCGGAGGCGGGCGAACGCTTCAGACTGACCGTGCGAGTTCGCAATATCGGTCATGCCGAAGCGCCGGCCACCACCTTGCAGTTCTATCGATCTGCTGATGACCAGATTCCCGAGGACATTCCCGATGACGACGAACAGCTGACCGAGACCGCCAGCGTCGGCAGTCTTTCGATCAACGAGTATGCCGACGAATCGGGCAGGCTCACCGCACCCGATCAGCCAGGCGACTATTTTGTCTACGCATGTGTGCCTAATGACATTACAGCCGAGAGCAATACCATGAACAATTGCTCAACGCCGCTCAAAATTACCGTGCCGGCGCCGGATTTGACGGTCGATAGGCCGAGCGCCGATGACAGCACCCCTGAAGCTGGTGATCGATTCTCCCTTACGGCGCGTATTCGCAATCGCGGCGCTGGCACCGCGGGCGACTCTATGTTAACCTATTACCGGTCCGACGACGAGACCATTGACACGCGCGATAACGAAGTCGGCACGGATAGTGTTTCGGACATACCGCCGTCTTCTTCTGAAACCGAGACAATAAGCCTCACCGCGCCGGCACCTGGTGTCTATTACTACGGTGCATGCGTAGAGATTCTCGATACCGAGAGCGATGAAGAGAACAACTGTTCGAGCGCACTGCGCGTGACCGTGCCTGCACCCGATTTGTATGTCGTTTCGCCGGGTGTCGATGATTCGACCTTGGAAACCGGTGATGACTTTGAGTTTCGCGCCACGGTTCGCAACCGAGGCGCTGGCACTGCGCCGGCAACGACGCTGCGCTATTACCAAGCGCAGCAAACAGACTTTTCCCGCCAGACGGAAGTAGGCACGGCAGATAGTGTCAAGAGCTTAGATCCAAGGGAGTCGAGTCCCGAAGATGTTGACCTGACCGCCCCCGCAACTGCAGGTACCTACTATTACCGGGCCTGTGTAGAGGTGGAGGAGCGTGTTGGCGAGAGCGACACAGACAACAATTGCTCTTCGCGGGTGCCGGTCCTTGTCAGGGAGCGGCGAAACTAAGAGCGCGCCACCAGTGCCCTTTCCCCCGCGGTCTTTGTAGGACACTTCATACGCCCCTATCTCCATTGCCAAGACTGAAGCGATGACGAAAGAAGAAGTCATAGAAAAAATCTTTGCAGACCCCGAAAAAGGCAAGGTGGTGTACGAGGATTTTATTGCGCCACTCAAGGATGACGGGACGTTCGAGCAGCTCACCCCGTATGAGCGGAGCCTCTTGTACACGCCCAAAGACCATCCGCGGGAGTTCATTTGAGGGGTGTCGATGGAAGGCTTCGCGGTTGACACCAACCTGCTGCTCCATTCGACGCCGAGAAGATTGCTGTGCGGCATTGCCTTGGAAACGGGCCAGCAGATTCACGTCCTGCCCGAAGTTCACAACGAGGTCCTGCGCGGGATTACGCGGGTGGAGCGCCGCCGCTTCGAAAGGCGGCACAAGGCATCACTCGCCAAGCGTTCCACGCAAGAAAAAGTGAAGCAGATTCGCGCAGTGGAGGATGCTGCAAAAGGCTGGTACTTGAGTGAATTAGAGCGAGGTGACTCGCCGTTGAATCTCGCCTTCAAGAGCGAAGAGGACGCTTTTGAGATTGAACGAATAGCGTCCGAATTGCCGGAACTCGCCTTCCAGAAGCGGCGCGCCTCTGAACCTGTCGCCGGAGACCCGCTGATCGTCTCAGAAGCGGTCTACTTTGACATTGATCTCTTGAGCACTAACAATCTCAACACCATCAATCACGGTCTTATCAACCGATGGCTTCGAGACAAGGGGTGGAACCGACCGCTCATACTTGATCCATCCCAAACCTTGGAACGCTTGTCGAATCGAAGCGTGCAGCGCTGCTACCGCTGGTTGCTCGCGCATATGATGAATACCATCCATGAAATCGACGAGGAGAACCATCACGCCTTCCAGCGCGCACTGAATAGGCTCGAATCGAGCGGATTCGATCAGAAGACAAACGGTTTCGAGGGTGTGCTCTGGGATGTGAAGGAATACTACAAGCGGGATTTCCGTTTTCAAGAGAACCTAAGAGCAACATTCGGACATGCAGCGCGACAGGCAGCCTTTGATGCCGAGATACGCCTCATTGAGGCGGTTCGAAAAGCGGTGTGATATGAGTCGTCTCCAGCCCTACGGTCGATACCACACCGGCGAGCTCCAAGCGCGCTCTTGAATCGTTGCATGAAGCTCTGGATTCGGCGCCGCATTGCTGCGGATGGCGTCCCAAGTTGACCAGCGGCAGGTCGGGTTCTCAAGCGCGCGCACATAGTAGAAGGCTCGCGCGCCCGAATCGAAATGAGGGTCGCGCCAGTAGGCCGAAAGCGTTGCCGCGCCAACATCCGCCGAGATCTCGCAGGTCGCAAGATCAACGCTTGCGCCATTGTCCGGGCATCTGTGCGTCTCGGCATCGGGCGCAAGGCCGTCCGAGCAAGCGATGTCAAATACTTTTTCTTGCATCTCGCCATCGGCGACCCAGCCCTTGACCATCTGTAGTCGCTGCAAGGGCGCGGAGCCGGCATCGCGCGTCGCCCACACGACAAAGCCCGGCACCGCACCTTTCAGTCCGACGAGATCCGCACCCATCGGCACGCCAATCTGATCGGCCATCTCAACGCCGTCGGCGCGCGTCGCAATATCTTCTGGGAATCCGTAGCCAGAGAAAAAGCGAAGCAGCATCCGCGGGCCGGAGGTCGAATAGGTCTCCTTGCGCCGGAACGCATCGAAAATAGATTCTCGCGTGTTCGATTCAGCCCACGCCACCGCGAGCCCAGACGCGCCGAACTCGCTGTTGCGCGTCGATGCGAACATGCCTTCGCCTTGTTCAGCCCCCGGAACGGGCACAGAGCCTCTTTGCTCAGGCGTCGCGTCCAAGAGGCCGATCTTTCCCCAATAGTCATCTTCTTCAAAAGAACCCGCCGAAACGTGCGAGTCGCTCGAGCCAATCACGCCAAATGCAAACGGGTTGAAGCCTTGCTTCTCTTCGAGCATCAGGCCGTTCAGAAACGCTTCGCGCACATAGCTCCCCGGCACTTGGCTCGGCTCGTCGGTGGCGACCTTGACGGTCATGATTTCAAAGTCGGCCCACTCGTCGTTCGGAGAGAGCGCCGGGTGCGTGTCGGACGTGCCTTTGACTTGCGTATTCTCAACCAAAGGCTCGTTGCGCATGCGCTGATCGGCATATTCTGCGGTGAAAGGCTGCCTGCTCCAATCGGTGAGGCGAAACATCCAGCCGTCGGAGCCGTTGGAGTTGTGCGGTATGGCAATCAGGTCGCGCCCGAGCCCGCGCTGCGCGTCCATCCAGTCCCAGAGGTCTTCCGGGTTGGTCGACATGTGCGCCGAAAAAATCGCTTCGGGCGCGTCGCTGCCGCGAAATATCACGTTTCTGTGCAGATTCTCCATGTTGCCGCCAGCGGATGAATATTCGTAGCCGATGAAGGTGGTGAAGGTGCCTGGGTCGTTGTGACGCTCGGCGGCTTCGACGATTCGTTCCCACGCATCGCGGTGGACTTCTGGATTGTCCAAATCATCCTCCTCGCGCGGCAGGGCAAATCTGTCGATCAACTCCAGAAAGCCTGTGCGCAGGCCTTCGGCACCGCGCGCTTGGCGCAACTGCTCGGAGACGGGATGCGAGCCGACCACTGAATCAGGATCGAACATCGCGCGCATCATGCCGAGGTAGATGCCGTGGTCGGTCACGGCTTGGAAGTCGAGCGGCGCGGGCAAGCTCATCTCGCGGCCGGACGGATGCAAAATGGTTTCGCCTTTGGCGAATCGGTAGGCATCGTCCGGACCAGTGCGATTGCCGAACATGAAGGCGTCGAACGACCAGTTGGTGTGTACGTGCAGGTCGCCGAAATAGGCGTTGCGCAAGGGGTTGACTTCGATGGCGTTGCTGACTGCTTCGGCGGGCTGCGAAGAGGGCGCCTCGTCAGCCGCCTGTTCGCTCGGACTGCACCCAACGGCCAAGAGCGCGAGCGGCAGGGTTCTAAGAGCGCGGGGAATGGCATTCATCGGTTCGCTCCAATCTTGGACGGACGTTCCTTTATAGTATGCTCTGATTTTGATGGCCTGTAACACGCCCTCGTGAACCGGGAACAACTGAAAGCGCGAGTGGCACAGGAAGCCATTGACTATACCCGCGAGCGGCTTACGCCTGATGCCGTGCTCGGCATTGGCACAGGCTCGACCGTCAACCACTTTATCGACGCGCTGCGGTGTTTGCGCGGCCAGTTCGCAGGCTGTGTCGCGAGTTCCGAGATGAGCGCGGAGCGCCTCGCGCGCAGCGGCTGCAATGTCATCGACTTGAACGAGGCGGGCGCGCTGCAACTCTATGTCGATGGTGCCGACGAAGCGGACTTCTCGCGCAGGCTCATCAAGGGCGGCGGCGGCGCGCTGACGCGCGAGAAGATCGTCGCAACGGCAAGTGACCATTTTTTGTGCATCATTGACGAATCGAAACGCAAAGTTCGCCTCGGCGCGTTTCCCTTGGCCGTTGAGGTGCTGCGGATCGCTGTGACGCAGGTTTGCAGCACACTTGCAGATCTCGGAGGGCAGCCGCATCTGCGTGCGAACTTCCGCTCCGATGAAGGCAATCCCATCCTTGATGTCAGCGGCCTTGACTTCTCCGACCCTCTCGCGCTCGAATCTGAAATCAATCAGATTCCGGGCGTGGTGGCGAACGGCATTTTCGCCCGCCGCCCGGCCGATCAAGTCATGCTGGCGTCGAAGTCGGGTATCAGCGTTTACTAACATGCACGCCACCGACATCCTCGACAGGCTCAACGACGAACAAAAGAAGGCGGTCGGCGCGCCGCTCGGCAATTCGCTGGTGCTCGCGGGCGCGGGCACCGGCAAGACGCGCGTGCTCACCCACCGCATCGCATGGCTGGCGACGCATGAACGCATACCCCTCGGCAACATCCTTGCCGTCACCTTCACCAACAAGGCCGCGAATGAGATGCGTGAGCGCGTTGCTGCGCTTGTCGGCGATGCCGGCATCGGGCGCTGGATCGGCACCTTCCACAGCACCGCCTTGAGGCTACTTCGCAGCCACCGGCACGAGGCCAAGCTTGGTGACGAATTCGCCATCATCGATGCCGACGATCAGCTTCGCATCATCCGCAATCTGCAGGTCGATATGAACATCTCGGTCGACAAGGTCAATCCTCGCAACACGCGCTCGTATATCAGCAAGCAAAAGGAGCAAGGCCGGCGTCACGCCAACGCCGCGCGCTTCAATCAGCCGTATGAGTCTGAATACAAGCGCATTTACAAGGCCTATGAGGAGCGCTGCCAGAAGGAATCGCTCGTCGATTTTGGTGAGATGCTATTGCGCTGCCTTGAGATGCTGCGCGAGCACGAGGACCTCCTTCGCCTCTACCGGCGCGTGTTTGAGAACGTGCTGGTCGATGAATTTCAAGACACCAACGCTATTCAGTACGACTGGCTCAAGCTCATCGCCAAGGACGCTGCGAGCTTCATGGCGGTGGGCGACGACGATCAATCAATCTACGGCTGGCGCGGCGCGGAAGTGGCCAACATGAATCGCCTGTTGACCGACTTCAAGCCGGTGAGCGTGCATCGCCTCGAACAAAACTATCGCTCAAGCGAGCACATCCTGCAAGCGGCCAACAGCGTCATCTCGCACAACGACGGGCGGCTCGGCAAGAACCTTTGGACCGACCGAGGCGCGGGTCAGCCCATCGTGCTGACGCGCTCGGTCAACGAGCACAGCGAAGCCGACGCGGTGGCCGAGTTCGCTAAGGACTACGCAATGAACGGCGGCAAGTACGAGGATATCGCCGTGCTCTATCGAACCCATGCGCTTTCGCGTGTGGTTGAGCGGTCTTTCAATGGCCGCGCCGTGCCCTATCGCATATATGGCGGCCTGCGATTCTTCGAGCGCGCCGAGATCAAGGATGCGCTTGCCTACATGCGCCTCGTCGCCACGCCGGACGTGGATTTTGCGTTCGCGCGCGTGGTCAACACCCCAACGCGCGGCATCGGCTCGAAGTCGATCGAGCGATTGCGCGCGATTGCGCTTGAGCGCGGCGTTTCGCTCTTCCGCGCCGCTGAAGCGGCGATTGTCGAGCGCCTGCTGCCTGCGCGCACTGTCAATGCCTTGGATGGCTTCTTGCGGCTGCTGGCCAATATGCGACGCGCGAGCGAGGGCGCCGAACTCGCTGAGATTGCGGATCAATGCATTCGACTTTCAGGTCTCGTTGATTTTCATGCGCCTGACAAGACCGAGACATCGATTGGCAGGCGCGAGAACCTGCAGGAGCTTGTCAACGCCTGTTCGCAGTTCGTCGAAGAGCCTCTGGGCGACGACGAGCAAGGGACGCCCGCCTCGGCGTTGCGCGCCTTTCTTGATCATGCGTCGCTCGGCGAAGACGCGCCGCAAGCGGACATGGGCGCGGATGCGGTGCGGCTGATGACGGTGCATTCCGCGAAAGGCCTGGAGTTTCCTGTGGTGCAGCTCGTCGGTGTCGAAGACGGCATCTTCCCCAATTCCATGGCGATCAACGAAGGCGGCCTTGAAGAAGAGCGGCGGCTCTTTTACGTCGCCATGACAAGAGCCATGAAGGAGCTCAGAATCGGCTATGCGGAAGTGCGCATGCGCTACGGTCAAGGCGCGAGCCATAGTCTGCCGTCGAGGTTTCTCGCCGAGATTCCGGAGGACAATACCGACCGCATGTTCTTTGAGCCCGCGCGCGTGCCTTCCGCGTATGCTCGCTCGCGTCCCTCCGCTCGCGAACCGGCAGCGTCAATCGCCAAAGGCGGCGACGAGATTGCCGGCATTCGCAGCGGCGCGATTGTCAGGCACGCGAAGTTTGGCGAAGGCATCGTGTTCGCAACTGCCGGCACCGGCGACAACGCGCGTATTCAAGTGCAATTCAAGCGGTTTGGCAGCAAGTGGCTCGTGCTAGGCTACGCCAACCTGCAAGTGCTGGAGTCGTAAGTGTCCGCAAGGAAGTCTGTTGCCACCGCCTTCATGGCTCTCAGTGTGCTCGCCTGCGGCGGCGGCGCGAATGAAGAGGCAAACACTCGGGCCGATGCGCCCGCGACCCAAGTATTCGAATGGAAAATGGCGACCACCTGGCCAAAGAACCTGCCGGGCATGGGCACGGGCGCCGAGCGCTTTGCGCGCCAAGTTGAAGCCATGAGCGCTGGCCGGCTCAAGATTCAGGTGTATGGCGCTGGCGAGCTCGTGCCGGCGCTCGATGTCTTCGATGCGGTTTCGGGCGGCGCCGCCGAAATGGGCCACGGCGCGGCCTATTATTGGCGCGGCAAGCTGCCTGTGGCGGCGTTCTTCACAGCGGTGCCCTTCGGCATGACGACACCCGAGATGAACGCTTGGATTGAATGGGGCGGCGGCCTCGAACTGTGGCGCGAAGCCTATGCGCCCTTCGACCTGTACCCCATGGTCGCTGGCAACACCACGTTGCAAATGGGTGGCTGGTTCAATCGCGAGATCAATTCGCTTGAGGACTTGAAAGGCCTCAAGATGCGCATTCCCGGGATCGCCGGCGAAGTCTGGCAGCGCGCAGGCGGCACCGCAGTCGTGCTGCCCGGCGGCGAACTTTTTACTTCCTTGCAGCGCGGCGCGATTGACGCCACCGAATGGGTCGGCCCGTACAACGACCTCGCGCTCGGCCTGCATTCAATCGCCGACTATTACTACTATCCAGGCTGGCACGAGCCTGGCTCGGTACTTGAGGCAATCATTAATATAGACGCTTGGAACAGCCTGCCGCCGGATCTGCAGGCGATTGTGGAGGGCGCGGCGGCGGCCATCAACGACAGCATGACCAACGAATTCTCGGCGCGCAATGCGATTTCGTTGCAAACGCTCGTCGAAGAGCACGGCGTTGAGGTGCGCCCATTCCCGGATGATGTGATTGACCGGCTGCGCGAGATTTCCGAGGAGATCATGCGCGAGACGCGCGAGGATGACGACCTCTCGCGGCGCATCGTCGATTCATTCTTAGCGTTTCGCGAACAGGCCAAGGCCTACCAGCAGGTGAGCGATGTCGCTTACGCCGATATTCGTTAATGGACTGCATTGATTGCAAGGCGACGCGATACCAAGTCGAGGACGGCATCGCGATCATCGCCCTGAATCGGCCGCACCGCATGAACGCATGGACCGGCCGCATGCACACCGAATACCTGCATCACCTGTGCGAAGCGGATGAGGATTCGAGCGTTCGCGCGATTGTCGTCACTGGGGCGGGCAGGGCCTTTTGCGCGGGCGGCGATGCGGCGGCGCTGCAAGGGCACGCCGAGCGCGGCGGCTATGATGCGGGCACAGGAGATGGGTTGAGGACGCCTAGGCATCAGGCGGACGCGCGGTTCTCAGAAGGCTTCGCCTGTCACTGGAACCTGACAAAGCCCGTGATCGCTGCGATCAACGGCGCGGCGGCAGGCATCGGGCTCGCGCTCGCCTGCTATGCGGATCTGCGCTTCGCCGCCGCTGGCGCCAAGCTCACGACCGCGCACGGCAAGCTGAATCTGCCCGCTGAGTTCGGCCTCTCATGGCTGCTGCCGCGCATGATCGGCACCACGCGCGCGATGGAGCTGCTGCTGTCGAGCCGCATTGTCCTTGCCGAGGAAGCCTGTTCGATGGGTCTCGTCAACCGCGTGTTTCCGACCGAGACGCTCATGCAGGAAACACTTGACTACGCACGGGGCTTGGTTCGCGACGTGTCTCCAAATTCACTCAGACAGACGCGATGGCAGGTCTACAAGGACTTGCATCGCGATATCGCGGGCGCGAACGAGGATGCCGAGACGCTGCTGCGAGCGATGATGACTGAAGCGAATTTCGCGGAAGGCGTGCGCGCATTTGTGGAGAAGCGAGCGCCGAATTTCGGCCGTTAAGGAAGGTCTGATTAAGTCTGCAAAGCTCAGAGGTCATGTGGGGTGCGCTGGCAAGGAATGACGAAGAAGCGTGGCAGGCCCCACGTGATGAGGAATGACGCAGGCAGCGCGCCCCACATGACCTCCCGAAGGGCGCTTCGCGTGGTGGTAGAGACGATTTCGTTGATTTTTTCGGTCACGGTAGTGTAGACGAGTCGATTTCGATGAGCCAACAAGAGAAGCGCTGAGCGAAGTAGACTTGATCAGACCTTCCTTAAGCCACCTGTGGCATTATCGCGCCACGAATCAATATAAATACAAGAGGCCAGCATGACAGACACGCCCGTCAGCAACATTGAGCGCGGCATTCTCAACAAGGAGTGGCGCGAGACCTGGGCGCGCGATGTGCACGAGGACCCGATGTCCATTCCGCTCGATCAATTGAACCCCGCGCACGCAGGCTACTTTGAGGCCAACACGATGCTGCCATTCTTGGCGCGCCTTCGCCGGGAAGCGCCGGTGCATCATTGCGCGGACAGCGAGTTCGGCCCCTACTGGTCGATCACCAGGTACGAGGATATCAAGTACGTCGATATGCACCACGAGATATTCTCGTCTGATATCGATAATGGCGGCATCCGCTTGGGGCTGCCGATGCCGAACCGGGGTGAACAGGGATCGATTTCCTATCTGCCGATGTTCATCATGCAGGACCCGCCGCTGCACACGAGGCAGCGCAAGGACTTGTCGCCGAAGTTCGCGCCGACCGCGCTCGCAAGCTGGGCCAGATTGATACGCGAGCGCGCCGTCTCGATCTTGGACGGCCTGCCGGTCGGAGAAACCTTCAACTGGGTGCGCGAAGTGTCGGTCGAACTCACCGGGCAAATGCTCGCGACGCTCTTCGATGTCCCGCAGGCAGACCGGCACAAGCTCATCCACTGGTCGGATACGGTCGAGCGCATCGGCAATCCCGACTATTTTGAGACGCCCGAGGACGGATTCAAGGAAATATGGAAGTGCTTCGACTACTTCCAGAGCATCTGGCAAGAACGCGCCGCCGCTTCCGAGCCAGGCGAGGACCTGATCTCCTTCCTCGCGCATGGACAATCGACGCGCAACATGGCGCCCAATGAGTTCCTCGGCAACGTGATTCTTCTGATTGTCGGCGGCAACGACACCACGCGAAATTCGATTTCAGGCGGCGTGCTGGCGCTCAACAAGTTCCCCGACGAGTTCGCAAAGGTCAAAGCCGATCATTCGCTCATCGAACCGATGGTCTCCGAGATCATCCGCTGGCAGTCGCCGGTCGCGCACATGTGCCGCACCGCCATGCAGGATACCGAACTGAGAGGCCAGAAGATCAGCAAATGGGACAAGGTCTGCATCTGGTATCTTTCCGGCAATCGCGACGAGGGCGTGTTCCCAGACGGCGACCGCTTCATGATTGGGCGCGAGAACGCACGCCAGCACACAGGTTTCGGCTTCGGCATCCACCGCTGCATCGGCTACCGCCTCGCCGAGCTGCAACTCAAGATTCTCTGGGAGGAAATTCTCGCGCGCTTCTCCGATGTCGAAGTCGTGGGCGAGCCGAAATACCTGAATTCGAGCTTTATTCGCGGCATAACGGAATTGCCGGTGCGGGTGCGCCAGCGTCGATAGTATTCAATGCTGGCAGCGCCCGCCAGATTACAGAAACATGGCATATAATCGCCACTATGCCAAATTTAGGACACCCTCCAAAAATGCCAGAACATAGTGAAAACATCATCGAGCGTGTTTGCCTAGATAAGGCGGGACGCATCGTGGTACCCGCGAGCATTCGCAGACTACTGAAAGTGAGCGCGGGACAGAGTTTTATCGTTTCTGTCACACGCGAACCTCCAAGCCACGTCATTGAGATGAGAACTATTGAGAGCGCGATTGAGCGAGCTCAAGCGATTGCAGAAGAAAAGCGTAAAGGATGTGAGGGTTCGGTGGTTGACGAGTTCATCGCACAGAGACGGACCGAAGCTCTAACGGAAAGCGAGTCGTGGCCGAAGTAGTCTTGGATGCGTCGGCTTTGCTCGCGCTGATCTACCGGGAGGCTGGATGCGAGCAGGTCAAGGCCCAAGTTGCCAAATCCGCGGCCACAAGTACAGCAAATCTATCTGAAGTGGCAGCGAAGCTACATGACAAAGGATGGCAGAAATTTGAAACTGAAAATGTGCTGAGATCCTTCAATCTTGATCAAATCTCCGTGAATTATGAAATTGCCATGCTCGCGGCAGCCCTTCGAATTCCTACACGCGAATATGGATTGGGGTTAGGAGACAGGCTCTGCCTCGCGACCGGCAGCTTTCTTCGTTTGCCCGTGCTGACAGCAGACCGAATCTGGTCGGAAATTGACAGTCCAGATATCGACATCAAGCTGATTCGTTGATTTCAAGCTCACCCACGCGGTACCAACGCTTCCCGCACAAATGCATCTTGGGTAGAATTCAAGCCTGTTCCATATCGGTTCTCTCAAGCAGCGCGCATGTCTGGCAGCCAAGTATCATTGTTCACGGACATGGAGCGTCCCCCGCAATTTGACCGTATCCTCCAAGGTGACGCGAGGCAGGAGCTCGAAGCGCTTCCCGACGCTTGCATTGATCTGAGCTTCTGGTCTCCGCCATATTTTGTTGGCAAGTCCTATGAGAAAAACTTGTCCTTTGACGGATGGCGGGAGCTCTTGCAAGACGTCATCAAGGCGCATCATCGAATCCTGAAGCCCGGCGGATTTCTCGTCATCAATATCGGCGACATCTTGTGCTTTCCCGATCCGGACATGCCGAGATTCCAAGCCGACAACCTCCGGCGAAAAACAAATCCGGTGACTCGCGATCAAGTGCTTGAAGCGACGCGTTTGCATCCCAACGCTTCGCGAAAAGAACTCGGACTCATCTTGGGATGCAGCGAGCAGACGGTTCAGCGTCGTTTGGAGCACAACAATGTTCGCGGCGGCAAGCACCAAAGCGCAACCAAAGTGTTGCTGACCGGCTGCATGGTGGCTGACTGGGCTGAGGGCGCGGGCCTCTACCTCTATGATCAACGTGTCTGGCATAAAGATCCATGCTGGGCCAATAGCCGATGGCACTCGAACAGCTATCGCGCCGTAGACGAGTTCGAACACGTCTACATCTTCTGGCGACCAGGCATCGTCGAGTACGACCGCCAGCGCCTGACCGATAGGGAATGGTCAGATTGGGGTTCGAGAGGCGTGTGGCGGATACGCTCTGTGAGCAGGAACCAACGCCACGAGGCCGAGTTCCCAGAGGAGCTTGCGGCGCGCGTGATTCGACTTTATTCACCTGAGCGCGGAGTCGTACTCGATCCGTTTGTCGGGAGTGGCACCACCACCGCAGTCGCCAAGCGATTGAACAGGCACTGGCTCGGTATTGAATACGATCCGGGCTACGCTGAAATTGCTGCCGTGCGAACAACCATGTACTTACACGCTGAGAAATGCATACGTGAATGCGGCTGAAAAAGTCGGCGATGTTCCGCCCTTTGTCCGAGAGGCCCGACCCATCATAAAGTGGGCCGGGGGAAAGAGTCAGTTGCTTGGTGAACTGCGTTCGGCGATGCCCTCGCGCTACAACAAGTACATTGAGCCGTTCGTTGGAGGTGGCGCGTTGTTCTTTGCTTTGGCACCTAGCCGGGCAATCCTAGGTGACTCCAATCCCGAGCTCGTCAACTTATATCGAGTGGTGAGAGACTCGCCGCAGCGAGTGACGAAACTGCTCAGCACATTCAAGAATGCCAAAGATGCCTTCTACGAGATTCGTAGCCAGAAGTTCGAGGAACTTGAACCCGACTATGCAGCCGCTCGCATGATTTACCTGAATCGCACATGCTTCAATGGCTTGTATCGCGTCAATCGCAAAGGACAGTTCAATGTGCCGTTCGGGAACTATCGGCAGCCGAGCTTGTATAGGTCCGGAGAACTTGAAACGGCTTCAAAGTTGCTTCAAGGCACAGAGGTGATTTTGGCTGACTACAAGGTCGTTCTCGAATCCTACGCCTCTGCTGGCGATTTCATTTTTCTTGACCCGCCATACCTGCCTGTTTCAAAGTATGCGGATTTCAAAAGATACACCAAAGAACAATTCAGCGATGAAGATCACATTGAACTTTCGCAGGAAGTTGACCGCCTCTCTTCAATTGGGTGCCATGTTGTCTTGACGAATTCTAACCATCCACTTGTGCATCAGCTGTATTCTCGCTACCAGATATCCATCCACCAGACGCGGCGGCACATCAGCGCCAAGCCACAAACAAGGGTCGGTGAAGATGTCATCGTGGTGGCGACCAACAGGACAGCCTCGCCGTGCAAGCCCCAAGCTTGACTCAAGATAGCGACGACGCTAGAAAATATCCTCCAACCCGTTTCATGGGTTCAAAGGAGAAACTTCTGCCGCATATCAAACAAGTCGCGCAAGCGCTTGAGTTTCACTCTGTTGGAGACCTTTTTTCTGGCTCTGGTGTCGTCGCCTATCTATTCAAATCTATGGGCAAGCAGGTCTTCGCCAACGATCATATGGCGATGAGTGCCGCGTTCGCCAAAGCAATGATCGAAAACAGCACTCGGACGCTCGATGAAAAAGACTTAAATCAGCTATTGGGCGGCAACTCACAGGCGAACAGTTTTGTGCAGGAGACATTCAGGGGTTTGTATTTCTCGCAGGAAGAGAACCAGCTCATCGACTGCGTGCGTGCCAACATCAAGATCATTAGAAATCCACATAAGCGCGCAATTGCAATGTCAGCGCTCATCCGCGCGTGCATCAAGAAAAGGGCGCGAGGCGTATTCTCTTATACGGGGAATCGATACGACGACGGCCGGCAGGACTTGAGGCTCACGCTCGAAGAGCAGATACGCAATGCTGCCAAGCTCATCAATCAAGCTGTTTTTGACAATGGTCAATCGAACAGGTCGCGTTGCGGGGACGCCATGACATGGCGGATTCAGCCCGACCTCGTCTATCTCGATCCGCCCTACTACAGCCCACTGTCCGACAACGAATATGTGCGCCGTTATCATTTTGTGGAGGGGCTCGCGAGGGATTGGGAGGGCGTCGATATCCAGTGGCACACCAAGACTCGAAAATTCAAGAGCTATGACACGCCGTTTCGCAATCAGCATCGCGCACTTAAGGCGTTTGATGTGTTGTTTGGACGCATGTCGTCGAGCATTGTTCTCCTTTCCTATTCCTCCAACTCTCTGCCCACGCGAGACCAGCTCGCGAGCCTCTTGGCCGAGCATAAGAAGTGCGTCGAGGTTGTGGAAATTGACCATCGCTATTCATTTGCCAATCAAGGGCACAAGAAAGACAGCATTCGAAATGGCGTCAAGGAATACCTGTTTGTCGGATATTGACGCATGCTCTGGCACATAGGCAACACAACGGTCAGAACGCCGTATCGACTGAGGGATGCGCTGCTGCGTCTGCAAGGTTCGGAGTTCAATGGCAATCTCGTAGGGCGCGACCAAGAACATGCGTTCGCGTTGCATTTGGATCAGTCGGGCGTCTTGTCGGCGCCACGGGCCGATGCAGGCGTAGACGCCTCCGACTTGGGACGGAAATGGCGTTCTGCGCTCAGCCAACTCGGCCTCATCACGCCAGCGCTCACGACGAGACTAAAGAGCGGTCAACAGGACTCTCATTTGACTCGAATGATGGAGGGACTCGATCTTCCCTACCAAAGCCCCTTTGAGATCACAAGTAGTGGTGCGAATTTGGCGGGGAGCGAATCCCTTGCCGCTCAGCAGGAATGCTTCCTTCGTGCCTTGGTCGCCTATCAAATCCCATCCATACTCGAACCGCGGTATCGAGAAACGGACACCTTTTCTCCGTTGCTTCACTCGATCGAAGTCTTGAGAGCGGTTGAGAAGAGATACGAGATTCCCGCAGTCACCTCAGACGAATTTGCGCTCTTTCTTCAGACTTCCACGCCTTCGGACGGGGCAGAGAGCATCGCGGAGCAGGTCGGTGAATTTCGTCGTCGATGCGAGGGGGGTGCGCAGCAGCGAAAAGCGGCACTCGAAAGCCTCGAATCATCTGTAGCGAATGACAACAAGGTCGCGGTCGGCACGCTCTACGACTATGCCGACCTGTCTGTGAGATACCTGAAGGCAACTGGCTTATTCCTTTCGCACAAGCGGGGCGGTGTGCGACTCAACCCTTCGAAGCGTCTGATGTGCGATCTCTTGCTTCAAGAGCCTGAGGTCCGTCTTGAAGATCGCGAATATCTGCACAGGCTGTGGCACGGGGCGGAGCTACCGACCGACAACGCATCTACTTCTTTTCAGGTGCTGTCAGACCTGAGGAATCAGCTTCGCGAGCAAGGCGTTGAGATTCCCGAGCCGGTCACAGACATTGATGCGCAAGGCTTGGCGACACAAAGGCATGACTTGGAAGGCAGGCTAAGCCGACTTCGGGAAGAAGCCTATGCCAGCTCCCAAGCGCAGAAGTTCAAAGAAATCGGCGCATGGATGGAGTCAATTCGCACCGGCCGGAGCGTGCGGCTAGATGACGAAACCACGCTTTCTGTTCCCAGAGGTGAGCGGCCCGCATATCTTGAGTGGATCCTTTGGAGGGCCTTTCTGGCAATTGATAGCTTGGTGAACGCGCCGTGGGATGCCCGTCGGTTTGAAGTCGATCAGGATTTTCTGCCGGTACATTGCGCGCCCGGCGGCGGCCCGGACATGCAATTCGAATTTGATGAGTATGTCGTAGTTGTTGAGGTCACGCTCACCTCGTCATCCCGTCAGGAAGCTGCGGAAGGAGAGCCTGTGCGAAGACATGTGGCCGACGTGATGCAGAAAACAGACAAGGAGGTCTTCGGCCTGTTCGTGGCCGTGCAGATCGACAGCAATACAGCCCACACGTTCCGGCTTGGCGACTGGTATCTGCAGGACGACAGAAAAATGTCACTGCAAATCGTACCCATGATGCTGGAGGATTTTCGTGATTTCTTTTTATCCGGCGAGAGCCGTCCCGATGAGATGGTGCAGCTTCTCAAAGAAATGCTGCTCAGGTGCAGGGTCCACGCCAATGAGGAAGCTCCGGCTTGGAAAGCGACCATCCGTTCAATAGTGGACCGGTATGCGCGTCACCGCAACGCGTAAGGCAACCAAGTCGCCAGTTCTGGCACGAGCACGAGCAAGCCGAGCATCAATATCTGTAAACCAATGAACGGGAGCGCACCTCGATAAATGCTCGGGGTCGTCACCGAAGCCGGCGTGACGCCGCGCAAATAGAAGAGCGAGAAGCCGAAGGGCGGTGTCAAGAACGACGTTTGCAGGTTGATCGCAATCATGATGCCAAGCCAAACGGGATCGAAGCCCATCGCGAGCAATACCGGCCCGACAATCGGCACCACAACAAAGGTGATCTCGATGAAGTCCAAGATGAAGCCGAGCAGGAAGAGCACGAACATGACGATGATGAGCGCGCCAATCGCGCCGCCCGGCATGTCTTCGAACACGGCGCGCACTAGTTCGTCACCGCCATAGGCGCGGAACACCAAGGAGAAAATCGACGCGCCGACTAAGATGAAGAACACCATGGCGGTGGTCTTCAGGGTTTCGCGCGAAGTCTCGCGCAGTGTCGAGAGGTTCAGCCGACCATAGGCGAGCGCGAGCAGGACCGCGCCGAAGGCACCGACGCCCGCCGCTTCGGTGGGGGTCGAATAGCCGCCAAGAATGGCGCCAAGCACGGCGACGATCAGCACGAGTGGTGGCGCGAGTCCCAAGGCGAGTTCCTTGGCGCTTGGTCGCTCGCCCATTTGCTCGACATTGGTCTCCAAGCGCTCAGGTCTCAACCAAGCCGTGATGAGAATAAACGCAAGATAGAAGACGACGAGCAGCAGGCCAGGGATGAGCGCGCCTGCGAACAGGTCGCCAACGGACACGGTTTGCGGCGCGAAGATGCCCTGTTCGAGCTGCGCTTGGCTGTAGGCGTTCGACAGCACATCGCCCAAAAGCACCAGCACAATCGATGGTGGAATGATCTGGCCGAGGGTGCCAGTGGCGGCGATGGTGCCGGTGGCGACGCGGCTGTCGTAGCCAGCTTTGAGCATGGTCGGCAAGGCGATCAACCCCAAGGTCACGACCGTTGCGCCGACGATGCCCGTGCTCGCCGACATGAGCATGCCGACGAGAATCACTGCGCAGGCGAGGCCGCCGCGCGCGCCGCTCATCAGCCCGGTGAGACAGGCGAGCAAGCGCTCGGCGATGCGCGTCTTTTCGAGCATCACGCCCATGAATACGAACAGCGGCACAGCGAGCAGCGTCTGATTGGTGACGATGCCGAAGAGCCTGCCCGGCAGGAAGCCCAAGTCACCGAGGTCGAACACGCCGAAGAGTGCCCCGCCCAAGGCAAATGCCAAGGCAACGCCGGCGAGCGTCGCCCCCGCTGGATAGCCGAGAATAAGCGCCGCGAAGACGGCGGCGAACATGAAGAGTGGCACGAGTTCAATCATCGGATCGAAGCGCTAATCCGATCTTGATGCACTCGGAGACGATCTGCACAAGGAGCAGTATCGGCATGAGCAGGATCATCGTCTTTAGCAGGAACACAGCCGGGATGCCGCCGACCTCTGGAGACCCTTCGCGAATTCGCCAGCTTGCCAGCACCCAATCGAAGCTCCAGACAAGCACCGCCACACACATCGGCGCGAGCAGCGCCAGATGCCCGATGAGATTGACGAGTTGCTGCCGTCTCGGAGAGAGCTTCGAATAGACGATATCCACGCGAACGTGCCGGTTCTCCTTCAGTGTCCAGGCGGCGCCCGCCAGAAACACGAGCGCGTTCATGTAGATCACCGACTCCTGCAGGGCGATGGCGCCGATGCCAAAGCCGTAGCGCAGCGTCACCACAACGACTGTTGCGGCGACCATGGCGGCTGTCAGCCAAGATAGGTTGCGGCCCAGCGCATCCTGAAAATAGTCGATGGCCTCGGCGATGCGCCTCACAGCGCCGCCTGCCCAGTGATGACCGCAAGCAGCATGACCGCGCCGACGAAAGCGTTGTGCTTGAAGGCGCGCAGGTAGCCAAGGGATTGACGGTTCGCTTCCTTGCCGAGGGCGAGATGCTGATACGCGAACAGCGCTAGCACCGCGGGCAGGCACAGGTAGTAGTGCCAAGGAAAGGCCAGGGTCACGCCAAGCAGCGCGAGGCATGCGAGCACGCCCGCCTGACACAGCTTGACGAGGCGGGGCGCACCGTCGATGCCATAGCGGGTGGCGAGCGAGCCGACGCCAATCGCTTGATCGTCGGGCAGGTCTTGCAGCGCATAGAAGGTGTCGTAGGCGAGAATCCACAGGAAATTCGCCGCGAACAGGATGAGCGCTGCTTGTGAAATCCCTCCCGAGACTTCAACCGAAGCCACCAGAATGCCCCAGCTAAACGCCACGCCGAGCACGAGTTGAGGCGCATTGGTCACGCGCTTCGCGAAGGGGTAGGCAATGATCAGTGGCACCGCGAGCACCGCGGTGAGCGCGGCGGCTGGCGTCAGCAGAAGGAGCAGGCTCGCGCTAAGCGCCATCAAACATGCAAACAGCGTCAAGGCTTCGGTCTTGGAGATGCGCGCCTCAGCGAGTGGACGGCGCTTGGTGCGCACGACCAAGGCATCGAACTTGATATCGGCAATGTCGTTGATGACGCAGCCGGCCGAGCGCGTCAGCCACACGCCGAGCGTGAAGACCGCCACCGTTTTTGCGTCAGGCCAGCCGGGCGCGCTGACGACGAGGGAGGCCAAGGTCGGAAACAGCAGCAGCAGCCACCCGACCGGCGTTTGCTGACGAGTGAGGTCGGCATAGTTGCTGAAACGAACAGCGAGGCTCGTCATTTTGGCCGTATCACTTTGAGGAGAGGCGAAAATTGTTTATTCTGTACCACCTTCACACACCTCAGGAAAAGAGCTCAATGCGAAAGTGGCAGTGCATCGTCTGTGGCTGGATCTATGACGAAGCGGAAGGCTATGAAGATGAGGGTTTTCCTCCGGGCACACGTTGGGAAGACATCCCCGAAGATTTCGTGTGCCCGGAATGCGGCGTTGCCAAGGTCGATTTTGAAATGATCGAAGTTGGCTAGTGAACTATAGGTGCGAGCTTGCCGGACGCGTACATGTCGCTGTACTTCTCAAGTGAGCGCGGCTGAATCTTCGAGGCCTGACCCGCGCATCCAAAGGCGACGAGCCGGTCCTTGACGATCTCCTTCATGGCGGCAAGTTGTTTGCCGAGATACTTCCTCGGGTCGAACTCGCGCGGGTTGGTCGCCAAGAACTCGCGCGTTGCGGCGGTCGCGGCGAGGCGCAGGTCGGTATCGATGTTGACCTTGCGCACGCCGTGGCGGATGCCCTCTTGGATTTCTTCCACGGGCACGCCGTAGGTCTCTGGGATGTCGCCGCCGTAGCGGTTGATCTTCGTAAGCAAATCCTGAGGCACAGAGGAACTGCCGTGCATCACGAGATGCGTATTCGGTATGCGCGCATGAATGTCGCGAACGCGGTCAATGGCCAGAATGTCGCCGGTCGGCGGACGGCTGAACTTGTATGCGCCGTGCGAGGTGCCGATGGCGATGGCGAGCGCATCGACGTTCGTGTGCGCGACGAAGTCGGCTGCTTGTTCCGGGTCGGTCAGCAGCATGTCGTGGCTGAGCGTGCCTTCGGCACCGACGCCGTCCTCTTCTCCGGCTTCGCCGGTCTCCAAGGATCCGAGGCAGCCGAGCTCACCTTCCACCGACACGCCGCAGGCGTGCGCCATATCGACCGCGCGCTTTGTGACATCCACATTGTATTCGTAGCTTGCAGGCGTCTTTTGATCTTCCATCAGCGAACCATCCATCATCACCGAGCTAAAACCGAGTTGAATCGAGCGCTGGCAGACGGCGGGACTTGCGCCGTGGTCTTGATGCATCACTAGCGGAATATGCGGGAACTCCTCGACGGACGCGAGGATCAAATGCCGAAGAAAGTTCGGGCCTGCGTACTTCCTTGCGCCGGCAGATGCTTGCACGATGACCGGACTGTCAAGTTCATCGGCACCTTCCATGATGGCGCGCATCTGTTCGAGATTGTTGACGTTGAATGCTGGTACGCCGTAGTCGTTTTCGGCAGCGTGATCGAGCAATTGACGCAAGCTAATGACAGCCATGAAGGGTTACCTCAGAAATAGAAGTGAATTATCGCGCCCGCGCCCGTAAAGAAGCAATAGCAGGCAGTTCGCGGCCCTCGACAAACTCGAGGAGCGCACCGCCGCCGGTCGAAATGTAGGAGATGGACTTGGCAACACCGGCCTTGTCGATAGCGGCCAAGGTGTCGCCGCCGCCCGCAAGCGAAAAAGCTGGCGATCTTGCGACGCTTCTTGCGAAGTGCAGCGTGCCTGCGGCGAATCTGTCGATCTCGAACACGCCGAGCGGGCCGTTCCATAAAATCGTACCGACCACGTTCATCGCGCCACGAAGCTGCGCCCTTGAATTCGGACCGATATCGACGACCCGGTCATGCTCGCCGATGTCTTCGACGGGGATCGTTTTCGTCCGCGCACCGGCACGCACTTCGCGGGCCACCACCACATCGACGGGCAGGAGCATGCGACTCGATGCGAGCAATCGCTCGGCTTCATCGAGCATAGAAGCTTCAATGAGCGACTTGCCAACATTGAGGCCCTTGGCGGCGAGAAACGTGGTCGCGATGGCACCACCGACCACGAGGGTGTCGGTCAATTGCGCGAGCCGGTCGAGCACGCCGAGCTTGGTGCTGATCTTCGCCCCGCCGATGACGGCAACCAAGGGCCGCGCCGGGGCTTCGAGCAATTCGCTTAAGGTTTCGAGTTCGCGCAGCAGCAGCGGCCCTGCGCACGCGACTTCTGCGACATCAATGACACCGGCGGTGGAAGCGTGCGCACGATGCGCGGTCGCGAAGGCATCCATCACAAACACATCGCAGAGACCCCCGAGCTTCTCTGCCAAAGCCGGGTCATTGTCGGTCTCGCCCGGCTGGAAGCGGACGTTTTCAAGCAGGCCGATGGTGCCGGCCTGCATCGCTGTTGCGCTTTCCATATCGACGAGATCAACCTGTTCGCCGAGCAGTTCGCCGAGCCTTGCGGCGACTGGCGCGAGCGAGAATTGAGGCGCCGTTGCAGGCGTATCGCCCTTCGCAGGCCGGCCAAGGTGCGATGCCAGCAGAATCCTTGCCGCACCCTGCTTCTTCAAAAGTTCAATGGTGGGCAGCGCCGCGAGCAGGCGCGCATCACTTGTCACGCGGCCGTCTTGGACAGGCGCGTTCAAATCTTCGCGAACGAGCACGCGCTTGCCGCGAATGTCGAGCGCGTAAACGCTTGGAACGTCCATTTACGAAGAAACCCTGTTGATGGCTGCGACCACAGCTTCCCAAGTGATGCCCATCGTTTCGAGCGCGATGCCGCCGGGCGCCGACACGCCAAACGTCTCGATCCCAACGACCTCGCCTTCAAGCCCCACGTAGCGATGCCAATAGTCGGGGTGCGCGGCTTCGACGGCGACTCGCGCCTTGGCGCTCGGCGGCAACACCTCGTCTCGATAAGCTTGTGGCTGCCCATCGAATGCACTGGTGCTCGGCATGGATACGACACGCACGCCTATGCCTTGCATCGATGCCTCATGCGCCGCGGCCACCGCGACTTCGACTTCCGATCCTGTTGCAATGACGACGACATCGAGCGTATCGACTTCCTCGACGAGCACGTATCCACCTCGTGCGATCGCCTCGAACGCGCCCGCACTTCGCTCTTGCGCCTGGGTTTTCTGGCGCGTGAGAATGAGCGCGGTCGGGCCGTCTTGCGCGATCGCCTGCTCAACTGCCACGCAGGTTTCAACCAGATCACAGGGTCGCCAGACGTTCATATTGGGCGTGGTGCGAAGGTTCGTGAGCTGCTCGACCGGCTGATGCGTCGGCCCGTCCTCGCCAAGCGCCACTGAATCGTGTGTATAGACCAAAATGTTCGGCAGCCGCATGAGCGATGCGAGGCGCACGGCATTGCGCGCATACTCCATGAAGACGAGAAAGGTGCCGGAAAAAGGCCGCAGGCCGCCGTGCAGGCACATGCCGTTGGTGATCGCCGTCATGCCGAATTCGCGCACGCCCCAGTGTATGTAGTTGGCCACGCCGTCATCAGGCGCTGCGATATGCAATGCGCGCGCGGTGCTGAACTTGGTGCCGTTGGAACCTGAGAGGTCCGCCGAGCCGCCGATCAGTTCGGGCACGTGATCGACAACCGCATCAAGACTTTTCGTCAATGCCTTTCTCGTTTCCAGTGGCGCCAATGCGCGTTGCGCATCCTTGGCGAGTGCCGAGAGGCCAGCGTTCCAGCCCTCCGGCAAGTCGCCATTCATGCGCCGCGTGAGCTCGCGCGCCAATTCAGGATAGTCGCGCGCATAGGCATCAAAGCGACGCTGCCATTCGCTGGCGAGACGTTCCCCGCGCGCGCGCTGATTCCACGCCGTCTTGACGGCTTCAGGCACTTCGAACGCCGCCCATGGCCACTGAAGCGCTTCGCGCGTCGCCGCGACCTCGGCGTCACCAAGCGGCGCGCCATGCGTCGCTGCGGTGCCCGCCTTGTTGGGCGAACCGAAGCCGATTTGAGTACGGCAGCAAATGAGCGTCGGACGCGATGTCTCGGCATCGGCGGCAGCGACCGCGTCACGCACCGCGTCCGCGTCATGCCCGTCAACGTCCTCGATCACCTGCCAGCCGTAGGCATCGAAGCGTTTGGCGACGTTCTCGGTGAACCACGGCCCGACTTCGCCGTCGATAGAGATATTGTTGTCATCGTAGATGCAGACGAGCTTGCCGAGACCTGCGGTGCCGGCAAACGACGCCGCCTCGTGCGACACGCCTTCCATGAGGCAGCCGTCGCCGGCAATGACGAAGGTGCGATGGTCGATGATCTCGTGTCCATCGCGGTTGAAGGTTTCGGCGAGCAGCTTTTCGCTAAGCGCCATGCCGACGGCGTTGGCGAAGCCTTGTCCAAGCGGCCCGGTCGTCGTCTCGACGCCGGGCGCGTGCCCGAACTCCGGGTGTCCGGGCGTTTTGGAACCGAGCTGCCGAAAGTTCTTCAGTTCGTCAATTGAGAGATCGTATCCAGTCAGGTGCAAGACCGAGTAGAGCAGCATCGACGCGTGGCCGTTGGAGAGCACAAAGCGGTCACGATCGATCCAGCCGGGGTCGTGGGGCGCAAAGCGCATGACATCGTTCCACAAGACTTCGGCGATGTCCGCGAGCCCCATGGGCGCGCCCGGATGCCCCGACTTGGCGGCTTCGACGGCATCCATGGCGAGCACTCGAATGGCGTTTGCGCATTCGCGGCGCGTTGGTGTTTCAGGCATTGTCTGCGCCTAGACGGGGACAAACCGCCATTGTCCTACAATAGCGACCTCAAGCCCAACAACGCGCCGCAATTCGCGAAAAAGGAAGTCGCCATGTCTTCGCAAGCCAACCAACGCCAGACGACCTTGAGCACGCTCGAAGCCCTCAAGCGCCGCGGCGAGAAGTTTGCAACGCTCACCGCCTACGATGCGATTTTCTCAAGCCTTGTCAGCGCCGCAGGCGTCAAGGTTATTCTTGTCGGCGACTCGCTTGGCATGGTGCTGCAAGGCCACGACAGTACGCTGCCGGTCACCGTCGATGACATTGCCTACCATCTCGACTGCGTCAAGCGCGGCAATCAAGGGGCGCTCATCATGGCCGACCTGCCGTTCATGAGCTATGCGTCCGAATCGCAATCGCTTGAATCCGCCGCTCACCTCATGCGCCACGGCGCGCACATCGTCAAGCTCGAAGGCGGCGCGTGGCTTGCCGCAAGCACGCGCTTGTTGACCGAGCGCGGCATCCCGGTATGCGCGCACATGGGGCTCACGCCGCAGTCAATCAACCGCATCGGCGGCTATCGCGTGCAGGGGCGCAACCCCGATCAAGCCGCCACCATTCTCGAAGAAGCCAAGCTGCTCGAAGAGGCCGGCGCGGCCATGCTGCTGCTCGAATGCGTGCCGGTTGAACTCGCCGCAAAGATCACCGATTCGAGCCGCGTGCCGGTGATCGGAATTGGCGCAGGACCAGACACTGACGGGCAGATCATGGTGCTGCACGACCTCTTGGGCATGGAAACCACAGGCATCAAGCCGCCGAAGTTCGTGAAGAACTTTCTCGCGGATACTAGCTCTGTTCGCGAGGCGATCGAAAGCTACGCGCGGGCGGTGGAAGACGGGACATTCCCGGCGCCTGAGCATTGCTTTACGTGACATGTTGATCGTTCGCGGGGGCGCGGGACTCCTAAACGCACGAACTCGTGCAGACAAGATCGCGCTCGTGCCGACCATGGGCAACCTCCACGTCGGGCACCTTGCGCTCGTTGAGGCAGCGAGAGCCAAGTCGGACGATGTCTGGGTGAGTCTGTTCGTCAACCCCTTGCAGTTTGGTCAAGGCGAAGACTTCGACACCTATCCGCGCACCTTCGACGAGGACGTGGCACAGCTCGAAAGCGCGGGTGCGACGCTCTTGTTTGCGCCAAGCGTTGCTGAAATGTATCCGGGCGGCGTGGAATCGCCGACGCGGGTGTCGCTGCCGCCGCTTGCCAGCGAACTCTGCGGTCGGCATCGACCGGGGCACTTCGACGGCGCCTGCACGGTCGTGCTCAAGCTCTTCAATCTGACGGGCGCCGCCTATGCGTGCTTCGGTGAAAAGGACTACCAGCAGCTGACCCTCGTCAAGCGCATGGTCGTTGACTTGAATCTTGGGGTTGAGATCGTGCCTGTTGCGACCACGCGCGAACATGACGGACTCGCCATGTCGAGTCGCAACGCCTATCTCGACAGCAACGCCCGCCGCAAAGCGCCTTCTTTGTACGCTGAACTCGCGGCTATTCGGCGTCAGCTTGAGGCGGGACGCCGCGACTTTGCTGCGCTCGAGCAAGCCGCGATGACATCACTCGAAGCCGATGGCTGGGTGCCCGACTACGTAGCCATTCGTGGCGCCGAACTTCAGTCGCCAGATGGGCTCGAAGAGTTCCGCGTGCTCGGCGCGGCGCGACTCGGAGCAACACGCCTCATCGACAATGTGAAGACAGGTCTTTCGCCCTGATGACGCAAAGGCTACGGCCTTCAAGGCGCATCGCGAATCCGTGATCTGACGACATGCGGTGGGACAACCGCATCCGCATTGGTCCCTGAACACGATCGCACGCGAGCGCGACTCGGTTACCATTGACGAGGATGTTGAGCACTTGGCGCGGGGCACCGAGCGGTTCAGTGTGCGGAAACAGCGCATCGATGCTGAGCGCCGAGGACTGCGGCGTCCACGGCTCGATATGTCCGTCGTCGAGATCGCGGATCGCATAGTCGAGGTCGCCGCGACTCAGCAGGTAGCCGAACACCGCTTCGTCCGCATCAGTCTCGTCCTGCCCGATGTTTGCGGCAAGGGTGGTGAGCGCAGCAAGGTCTTCCTCAATCTCAACGCTCACTCCCGCGGCAAGCCGCGCACGGAGTTGGTGCATGGCGCACAGCGCTTCATCGACTGCGCGCAAGCTCCTCGGCAACCGCACGTAGTCCTGCAAACGCGCGCGAAGCATCTCGATATCGGAATCGCTCGGAACCCCGCCAGACGCGACAAGATCGATGACTTCCGCGAGCTGCATGAATTCGGATGAGAACCAAGCGAGGCGGTCGTTCACATCAATATCGCTGTTTTGGCGATGACTATTCTGCACCTGCTCTGCCAAGGCCATAAGGTCTTGAGACAATTGAGTCGCTTCAAGGACACCCGCCGCGATTTGATCCTGCAAATTCTCAAGCGCCTCCTTGAGCGCGCGCACCTCCAATGGCGCGCGGTCTGGCTCAGGCTCCGGCGAAAGTGCCTTCGGAGCGATCAGTTCCGGTGCGGCAGATATGAGCCGGGCCAGCAGATTCTTGCCGTCAAGATTCGCGATATGCGCACATATCTCCTGCAGCGCAGGCTGGGCGGGAGCCAGTGACCTAGCATCCGCTGACGCCGCGGTGAGGGCTTGGCAGTAGCGAGCAAGTTCGGCACAATCAATCGGCTGAGCGTAACCGCGAGCGACACGAGTCAATTCGACAAGCCCTGTCCACACGAGGCTTGACGGGTTGAACCGAAACAGGCGCTTGAGCGCCTCGGCCTCGCGGCATAGAAGCGCTAGCGCAGACTCGGCCTTGGCGGCATCCCGCAATGCGCTCACTAGATCCACCACCGTTGATGCGCGTCTGCGAACCTGCCGCAACACGTTGCTGCGCCTGACCTTCTCGCGCCAGATGACTCGTTCATGGTCATGCAAGGTCGCCGCCTCGTCAAAATTGCGCGCGCCCCGAGCAGCACGCAGTTCGGCGACCAATTCGAGCAAACCGGATGCGAACCCGTCCGTTCCGATCTTGGAGAGCCGATGCAATGCGGATTGGAACAACCTGAAGCCGTCCTCGCTTGGCTCGTCCAACTGATGCGCACCATAGCGCTGAAGTTCAACGCAGAACATTGCGGCTTCGTTGTGCTCGACAAGCAAGCACGATGCTTCGAGCCACATCAGTTTTTCAATTACGACAGCTAAATCTTGCCCACCCGCAAGCGGATCAAGAATCTGCTCAACTTGGCTGTCTATGGACGGCACGTCGCTCATGCGCGGACACTACACGACTTAGCAGCGCAGACTTGCGCATAAGACGGTCGTTCAATCTGTTCCCAGTGCCCTGCCTTCATCCTCTGCATATTGATTAGGCACCCGCGGAGCGGCCATTACCATTTGAGCAGCCATCTTTATGAATGCCGTGCCTTGTTGGTTCTCGATAATTTTCACAGCTTGGGTTTGCGAAAGCGTTAGCATACAAGCGTGATGCACCGATAACACGGCATCCTGCAATTCCTGATTATCTTCAAGTGCGGAAATCTTCAGTCCCATTTCGCGGCACTTGATCATGGGCAGATGTCTCGCGTGTGATTTGGTCAGGGCATGGTCACCCAATTCCTCAAGAATAACTGCGATTTTCTTGCCCGCACTCTTATCTCCCGCGAACATCCCGCTGCTCAACCACTCTTTGGTCATCTCATTCGACCAAGCGATCGCCTTCTCGCATTCTCCGACAAACGCAGGCGGGTACTTGGCGATAATCGGTTGCCAAACAGGGATGGCAGCAGCGCTTTGCTCAATTTCCATTTTTGCTCAAGCGAATTCTTCGACAACACCGTGAGCCGGAATTCCAGAAAACTGCGGATCAATCGGTCCCAAGCTCGATTGCTTGCCCATGAGGATCTCGCGAGCCGCGCAAGCAATCATAGTACCGCCAGACATGGTCAGTTGAGGGATGACCACGCGGATGTCTTGGCCGAACATTGACCTGAGATAATCAACGAGAGACTCGGTTGCCGCCGCATCGCCACCCGGCGTGTGCAGTATCAGGTCTAATCCCTTTTGCCTATCCATCTGATGGATCACTGTCATGAAGCCGTTCTTGTCTTCATCATTGATTTCAGTGCCCGCAACTCCAGCCTTCTGCAACCACGCTGAGTAGTATGCAATCGTGTTGCGATTTGTAATGGCGTGCAATTCGCTCAGGTACTGCCGTCTGATTTGATCTTGAATGCTCGGTGCAGACCTAATCTCGTCCAGCAACTGATTCCAGTTGGGTATGGAAGGCAATCTAGGCTGCGGTATTTTGTGCGCTAGTCGAGTAGGCGCCAAGTGCATGACAGTCGGAATCATTGCGACCGAGCTCAGCCAAAGCTTGGAATCGCTGGCGGTCAGACAATTTGGTCAAGCCAAGTGTGTGATAAGTGCGGTTAATTTCACGCTCTCTCGCTTGACCTTCGGGCTGTGGCGACCTCGCAGATTGTCTTGATTCATTGACCATCGGGCGATTGTAACAACGTACGCTGAATCATGTGTCGCTTGATCATGCCGACGGCTCTTCACGGATACCCAATTGCGAAGTTTGCTTTTCAATGCGAACATTTGCACTCGAATAAAGACGTGACGAAACAGCCCCGTGATTCGCGCAGCATTCCTAACAGACCCGGTGACCGACTTCGATCTCACGAAGGATTCGACCTTGAGCCTTCTGCGCGCGGCGCAAAGGCGCGGGTGGCAGGTGTTTCAGTTTGAGCAGCAGCACCTGTCCTTGAGGCGCGGCAAGGCGGTGGCGAGCGCTTTTGCATTTGAGTTGCTCGGACGTTTTGCAGAAACGCTCGCGGCGCAGGATGCGTTGCCGGGGCCTTGGTTTCGTGTGCAAGATGCTGGCGAAGTCGAGCTTAGCAGCTTCGATGTGGTGTTCATGCGCAAGGACCCACCGTTCAATATGCAATACATCTACTCGACCTACTTGCTAGAACGCGCCAGCAACATGGGCACGCTTGTGGTCAATCGGCCCGACAGCCTGCGCGACTGCAACGAAAAGCTCTTCGCCACCGAATTCGAAAGCTGCTACCCGCCACTCGTTGTGACGCAAAGCGCTGCGGTCATCCGCGAATTTTCTGCGGACCATGGCGATGTGATTCTCAAGCAGCTCGATGGCATGGGTGGCACGGGGGTGTTTTTGGTCAGGCAGGGCGACCCAAATCTCTCGGTGATGATCGAAATGCTGACTGAGAACGGCCAGGTTCCGATCATGGCGCAAGACTACATCCCCGAGATTCGCCAAGGCGACAAACGCATACTTCTGATAGACGGCGAGCCGGCGCCCTATGCGCTCGCACGCATTCCGGCCGAGGGCGAGACGCGCGGCAATTTGGCCGCAGGCGGTCACGGCGAAGTGCGCGAATTGACCGAGCGGGATGAATGGATTGCTCGGCAAGTGGGCCTGATCGCGAAGGAGCGCGGTCTCGTGTTCGTCGGGCTTGACGTGATTGGCGACCATCTCACTGAAATTAACGTCACCTGTCCGACCTGCGTGCGCCAAATCGAAGCGCAGACGGGCGTGGACCTTGGCGAGCGGCTCATCGATCATGTTGCGGCGCGACTTGCTTGAAGCGCACTCGGCGCGTCTGCTGATTGCTTGTGCGCTGTCGTTGGCGGCCCATGTGCTGCTGATATTCAACCTGCCCGTTGAACTGATGCCCGCGGTCAAGAGTGTGCCACCACACCGGACACAGATAAGCGTCGAGTTTCGAGCGCCCGAAGCGCCGACTGCTGCGCCCGCAACAGCCTTGCCACAACCCATTCTCGAGCCGTCTTCACCGCCTGCGATCGCTGTGCCCGAGCCAGCGCCCGAAGTCATCGCTCAGCGCCCGCGCACATTGCAGCCAATAGAATCGCTGCGCACGGCGTGGCGAAGCGGCGAATCGCCTGATTCTGCCGAACATGCGCCCCTTCGCCTCACCGAACAGCCGAGTCTCAGCGCTGACGCACGCGCCTATCTCGCGTCTTGGCAGCGCGAGGTGCAACGGATTGGCAGGCTCAATTTCCCCACCGACGGCAACGGAAATCGTATTCGCGGCAGCCTGCGCCTTCTTGTCGGCATTGACCCCGATGGCAGTCTCGCCTACGTCAGGGTGATGGAGTCTTCGCGCAATGCGAGCCTTGATGCGGCGGCGGAGCGCATCGTTGAGCTCGCCGCGCCGTTCGCGCCCGTACCGCAGTCACTTCGAAGCGGCGATGCGCCGCTCGAAATCGAACGTACTTGGCGCATTGGCGCGAGCCTTGTGAAGCTCTGAGCTTGGCTGATCGCACCGGACACTGAGCACCATGCGCGTATCATCTGCGCCATGAAACGCTTGATCGATCTTCGCAGCGACACGGTGACATTGCCGCCCGATGCCATGCGCCGCGCCATGCACGAAGCCGAGCTTGGCGATGATGTCTACGGCGAAGACCCGACTGTCAACGCCCTGCAGGAGAAGGCCGCGGAACGACTCGGCAAACAAGCCGGGCTGCTCGTGACTTCCGGCACGCAAGGCAATTTGGCGTCGCTTTTGAGCCACGCGGGGCGCGGCGACCATGTGCTTGTCGGTCATCAGTCGCATATTTTCAAATACGAAGCGGGCGCGGCGAGCGTGCTCGGCGGACTGTTTCTCGAACCCCTGACCAATCGCGAGGATGGCACCTTCGGCGAAGAACAGATTACGGCTGCCGTCAATCCACCCGATGTCCACCGCGCGCCAACACGTGTGCTTGCAATCGAGAACACCCACAACCTCGCAGGCGGTGCGCCTGTCGATGCTAAAGCAACGAAACGCATGGCCGAGACGGCGCACGCGCACGGCCTCAAGGTGCATCTTGATGGTGCGCGCCTGTTCAACGCCGCCGTTGCATTCGGGACCGAAGCTGCGGCGCTCGCAGAGCCTGCGGACAGCGTCAGCGTGTGCTTGTCAAAGGGCCTCGGGTGCCCGCTCGGCAGCGTCGTGGTCGGTGACGACGACTTCATCGGCGAAGCGCGGCGCTGGCGCAAGATGCTTGGCGGCGGCATGAGGCAGGCTGGCGTGGTCGCAGCGGCTGGCATCTATGCGCTTGATCATATGGTGGACCGGCTCGCTGAAGACCACGAAAACGCGAGGCGTCTCGCCTACGGCCTTGCTGAAATCCAAGGCATTGTGCTCGACCCGGAGGCGGTGCGAACGAACATCATCTACTTCCAGACCGAGCAGGGCATCAGCCTTGATCTCGCAAAGCGCCTAGAAAAAAGAGGCATTCTGATGGACAGCGAAAAGACGCTCGCGCGCCTCGTCACGCACGACGGCATCAGCAGCGCGGATATCGACCTGGTGCTATTGGCATTCGCAGAGGCCTTGCGCTAGTGTCCTGTCCCATAAATAAGTGTGATTCAGAGTGGGCACAATCGCCGACGGCAAGGCGCAGTCCGCAGGGAATATCGGGCATATTGCCAAGGGCTGCAACGCAGCCGTCGGCGATTGTGC
Organism: Gammaproteobacteria bacterium; assembly: GCA_026709225.1. Lineage (GTDB taxonomy): Bacteria > Pseudomonadota > Gammaproteobacteria > Pseudomonadales > Azotimanducaceae > Azotimanducus > Azotimanducus chitobiosivorans. The sequence continues at coordinate 35,295 of JAPOTJ010000037.1, forward strand.
CCACTCCCGAAGGGCGCGCAGGAGAAGGGCTGTGGCCGCGTTGCGTCCCTTGGCAATACGGCAAAGTATTGCCTGC
>JAPOTJ010000015.1 GCA_026709225.1 Gammaproteobacteria bacterium
CACAGCCCTTCTCCTGCGCGCTGAATCCACACTTATTTATGGGACAGGACACTAGGAATAGACCATCCACGAGCACTTCGCTTTGCTCGGCGACGCAGAACAATGTCCAGTCTCCGTGTTGGCTCCGTGCGCTAAACTTGATGCTTGGGCCATATCAAACTTCGCCAAGGCGTGACAGCACGGAATCGATCTTGGGGTTTCGGTAAGGTTCCAAGAATCTATCCACGCTTGCTCCATCGAGAACGAGCGCATGCGCATTGAGAGCGCAGCGGATGGAGTGAATACTGTAGTTCGGAAAGACCTGACCAAAGTGGCGGTCCACCGCTTCCATGATCTTAAGCACCGCCTCGATATCTCCAGCCCTGAGTCTAGAGAATCTAGCAGACAGCCTATTCGCACTGAGGGTGATCTCGCTTTGGCCACCCAATCCCCTGTACACCGCTTCCGAAGTGCCAGGTGATACGTCTGTTCGATCAGAGAAATCCTTGGCGTTGACTTGAAAATCCTCACTCAGTGCATCGTGAATCAGGCCAAAATATCGTCCTGGCACGCCGCTCCAATCTAGGGCGTGTTAACACTATGCACGTTGACGCTGCCGAGACACGTTTTCCGCCAGACAAGTACCTATGATGTCAAATGGATGGATTTCGTCGATATCCCAGGCCTCTTGAAGACGGGTGAAGAAAGTGATTGTCGAACTTGGTGGAGACGACTTGGAGTTCCCTTGGTCCATCGTGCTCCGCCTGTGTGGGTGGACGGGTGCCCAGGAGCCCCCGTGCTCCCCGCCCCTGCGCGCGCCCTGCGCCGGATTCTCCGGCCTCCGCTGCGCTCCGGCCTCCGAACCCGGCGCAGGGCGCGCGCAGGGGCGGGGAGCACGGGGGCTGGCGGTGCCGGCGCGCTCATGCCGGCTGGGGCGCCGCGGCACGCGAGTCCGGCGGCGCCGGCGTCCACAGGCGGTCCTCCCGCAGCAGGGTGTTCGCCAGCACGACCAGCCTGCGCATGACCGCGACCAGCGACACCATCTTCGGCTTGCCCCGGGCCCGCATGGCCTCGTACACCCTGCGCATCTCCGGATTGTGCTGCGCCGCGCCCGTCGCCGCCATGAACAGCTTGCGCCTCGGACGCTCCCGCCCGCCGCGGATCGAGCGCTTCCCGCGGCGCCCCCCGGAGTCGTTCGCGAACGGCGCCACCCCCGCGAGGCTCGCCGCTTCGCGACCCCCGACCCCGCCGAGCTCCGGCATGCCGAGCGCCAGCGCCAGCGCCGCCGTCCGGGCGATGCCCGGCATCGAGCACAGCACCTCGACGCGCCGCGACAGCCCGGGGTCGAGCGCCAGCAGCCGGTCGGTCTCCGCGTCCATGCCCGCCAGCTCCCTGTCCATCCACCGCAGCCGCGCCGCGTTGCGCCGCTTCAGGCACGGATGCCGCGCCTCCTGCCCGGCGCGCACCTTCAGCCGCCCCCGGTCCCGCGACAGCGCGTCGCGCGCCGTCCACAGCGCCTCCAGCGCCCGGAACGACTCCGGCCGCACCGGCGTCGCCCGCAGGTCGCGCCGCGTCCGCGCCATCGCCGCCAGCAGCGCCGCGTCCGCACAGTCCGTCTTCGCCTCCCTGCCGAGCGACTTCCTGAAGTGCCGCGCCCACGCCGCGTTCACCCGGCACAGCGGCAGACCGCCGCCCAGCGCCGCGTGGAACGCCTGGTCGTACGGCCCTGTCGCCTCGAACAGCACCAGCCCCACCGGGCCCGCGCCCACCCAGGCCCGGAACTCCCGGTAGCCCTTCCCGCTGTTCTCGAACCGACGAGACCGGCCGGACGGCAGCTCGTGCGCGTCCAGCCAGCCCTTCGACACGTCGACGCCGATGTGCGCCGCTTCCGGGGTATCATGTTCCATGCTTTCCTTCTCCTCTTCTTGTCTTCGGACCTCACAGTCCGCCTACCTATTCAGGACGATTGGAAAGGCGGTGGCGACCCTACTGAACAACGTCCCTTCACGGACGAGACCATCCCGGTCCTACCACCGCCTGTGGGCGACCCCATCAGGGGCGCCCACAGCATAATTCAATCAGACAAGACCTTCCTTAAGGTTCATTCATCGACATCTGCAGGGCTGTGGGATTAGGCGAGAAGCCAATCGATGAAACGTCCTCAACCGCTACAAGCTATTGACAAGCCGCGCCGCTGATTTCACGATGCACTCCTAGGTTGCTTGGAGTTGGAGCCATGCGGTCAGTCAAGGTCACGGAGTATATGGCGAAGAACCTCACCACGTTCACGCCGGAAACCAAGGTGTTTGACGCCTTGGAAGTGCTGCTCAGAAAACATTACTCGGGCGCGCCGGTCGTCAACGCAAATGGCGATCTCGTGGGTGTTCTTTCAGAGGCCGACCTCATGCGTGTCGCCATCCAAGGCAGCTATCATGAGGACACATCGGGGTTGGTGGGCGACTACATGTCAACCGATGTGCGCACGATTGCACCGGACATGGACTTGTACTCGGTGGCAGAGATGTTTATGAAGCATCACTACAAGCGATTTCCTGTGGTCAGTGCCGGCAAGCTTGTTGGCATGATCAGTCGCCGTGATGTCCTGCGGGGGATCGAGGATTTTGCAGCTGGCCGTCGCGGTTAGGAAGAGTCAACATGCCAGCTTTTGAACGAGACGGAATACGCATCCACTTTGAACAATTCGGGTCGCGCGCCGACGTGCCGGTCGTGCTCATTCACGGGCTCGGCTGTCAACTGATCGAATGGCCGCCGAGTCTGATCGATGCCTTGGCCGCCGGCGGCTACCGCGTGATCACCTTTGACAACCGAGACGCGGGCTTGTCGAGCCATCTCGACGACCTTGACGCCATGACGCCGGATGTCATGGACATACTCGCGGGCGATAGCGGCTCGCTCGGCGACGACATCTACAGCTTGTCCGACATGGCCGCCGACGCGGTCGCGCTGCTCGACTATCTCGGGCAGTCGGGCGCGCACATTGTTGGCCTCTCAATGGGCGGCGCGATCGCTCAGCGGCTCGCCATCGAACACGCGACGCGATGCTTCAGCATGACGTGTCTGATGACCTTTGCCAGCAGTCCGGCGAGCGAGGAGATGGATGCAGACACCGTCATGCCGTTCTTTGCCGCGGCGCCTTCGGACGATATTGATTCGCTCGCGATGCAACGTCGGGCTGGCTGGGACGCGGTGGCAGGCGCGCACTTCGTATCGAGCGAATGTGGCATGGGACGCTTTGCGAGGCAAGCCGTGATGAGGGCGGCCAATCGCAACGGATTCGCTCGTCAATTGCACGCCACTCGCAGCGATGGCGACCGCACGGCGCTGCTGCAGGCTGTCAATGTGCCGACGCTTGTCATTCACGGCGAAGTCGATCCCTTGGTGCCAATCGCATCTGGCGAAGCCTTGGCGGGTGCCATCAAGGGCGCGGAACTTGAGCCCATTGGCCACATGGGACATGACTTGCCAGAGCCGCTCGTGCAGACGCTCGCCGAGCACATGCTCGAGCATATGGATGCGGTGGACGCCGAAAGGTAGCGTTTGCACAGCATGTATGATTGTCCGAAAGTTCGATTGAAGTGAACGGCATGGGTCTCGAACAACGTCTGTTCGAACGCTACATCACGAAAGGCAGCTTGAAGGTCGTCTGGCCGGACGGTCGCACGGCATCCTATGGCCAAGGTGCGCCGAGCGTCACTTGGGTGATTCGCTCGAAATCAGCGCTCGGCAGGATGCTCGCGCATCCGCAGCTCAATCTCGGCGAGACCTATATCGACGGCGGATGGGATGTCGCGGATGGCTCGCTGCACGACCTCATCACCTTGCTGCGCATCAATTTGGAAGCGGCGATCGCGGAAAAGCGCAGCGGGGTTTTTGCACCCTTGCTCGGGGCTTTTCAGAAGGTCAACACGCTGGCAACGAGTCGGCGCAACGTCAGCCATCACTATGACCTCGACGAAGCATTATTCCGTGCGTTTCTTGACGACAACATGCACTATTCGTGCGCCTATTTTGAGCGTGACGACGCGACGCTTGAAGAAGCCCAGAACGCCAAGGCGCGGCACATCATGACCAAGCTCAATCTCCAAGAAGGGCAGCGGGTGCTCGATATTGGGTGCGGCTGGGGGAGTCTTGCGCTCTATCTGGCCGAAAACGCCGGCGTCTCGGTGAAGGGCGTGACCCTCTCAAAAGAGCAGCTTCGCGTCGCGCGCGCTGAAGCCGAGAAGCGCGGTCTTGGCAATCGCGTGCAGTTTGAATTGCAGGACTATCGAGAGTTGGGCGAGACGTTTGATCGCATTGTCAGCGTCGGCATGTTCGAGCACGTCGGCAAGGCGCACTATCCAGCCTTCTTCAAGCAGGTTGGCAAGTGCCTGAAACGTGGCGGCGTCGCGCTTCTTCATACCATTGGTTCGAGTAAGGCGCCGCAGCCTACCAATCCATGGATCACGCGGCATATCTTCCCCGGCGGATACATCCCGTCATTTTCCGATCTTGCGCCGAATGTTGAGTCGTCGGCAGTCGAATTGACAGATTTGGAAGTATTGAGGTTGCACTACGCCTATACGCTTCGCGAATGGCACACGCGCTTTCAAAAGGTGCGCGAGACGTTCGTCGAGTCGCGCGGCGAGCGCTTCTGCCGCATGTGGGAGTTGTATCTGGTGTTCTGCCAGACGGCATTCGAGCTTGGCGAACTGGTGGTGTTTCAGTTGCAGCTCGCCAAGCAGCCGCACGCGACGCCGATCACTCGGAATTACTTGTACACGCAGGCATAGTCAATGAACTGGGATATCGAAGCGCATGCGAGGCGCATCGAAGATCAAGGTTACAGCGTCGCGGACAGCGTCATGAGCGAAGCGCTCATGGCGCGCATTCGTAGCGATCTTGATCCACACTTCGAGGCCTCTCCGAATGGACGCAACGACTTTGAAGGCTTCGCAACGCAGCGCCTGTACGCACTGCCCGACAAGTCCGCATCGTCGGCGGAGCTCATCGAACACCCGCTTGTCCTCGGCCTCACTGACCGCTTCCTGCGTCACGACTACCGACTCTCCGCAGCCATCGCCATCAAAGTACACGGCGGCGAGACGCCGCAGGATTTTCACCGCGACGACAATCCGGCAGGCGCGCCGGATACGGGCGTGCGCGACATGTGGGGCTTTTCGACCATGTGGATGCTCGATGACTTCACCGAATCCAATGGCGCCACTGAAGTGATCCCTGGCAGTCATGCTTGGCCGGTAGAGCGTGTGGCTGATGCGTCGCAGGCTGTGAAGGTGTGCGCGCCTGCAGGTTCCGTGCTGCTGTTTGCGGGCAATCTCATTCATCGCGGCGGGCGCAGTCGTGAGACGGATCGGGGCGTGCGGCTCGGCATTACGATTCAGTACGCCCAGCCATGGCTGCGCACCATCGAGAACTTCTCGCTGTCGGCACCGCCCGAAAAGGCAGCGCGCTTCAGCGACCGAATGCAGGCTTTGCTCGGCTATAGTGTGGCGGCGCCGGGATTTGTTGGATACGTGGACGGCGTGCATCCCAAGCGGCTGATCGATTCTCAGTATCAAGGACGCAAGCATCACGGAACGCCGAGTTTGGGGTGGTGGTGATCGTGAAGAAAGACGAACACGGTGCGATGGTTCCTCAAGCTACGACTCCGCTTAAGGACGGCGACGAAGCGCTGGAAAGGCTGATCAGGGAAGGCGTGCTGACGCGAGGCCGAGGGTGCGCGCGCAAGATTCTTGAACGACCGCCGATGAAGCTGCCGTTTAGTCTTTTGGAGACGCTGCTAGAAGAACGCGGCGCTTGAACACACACAAGGTTTCGGACGCGCTTTGCGCAATTACATGGCGCTGCTTGAGAAGCGTTTCGACCTCAGGCATTCGCTCCTCTTTCGCGAGTTTTTCGCGATTCTCAAACGACGTCATGATGAACTCAAGCGTAGAGCGTGCGCCGTCTCTTTGTTTTTGCTTGTCGATCATTTCCTTGTCTATTATTTCCTGTTTTGTCACGGCGTCCGGCAAGGCTTGCATCATTTCACCATACAGCGCGAGCACGCCCGCATATCTCGGGCCAGCCCTCAGGCACCCTTCAACCAGCGAATCTTGCACTTCATAGTGTGCAACATGATCGTTCTTTGTCTTCCCGTTGAGTGATCGAAGCATTCCAGCTTCTTTGCTATACCCTGCGCTCAGGGCTTGATCGGCCAGTGCGTTCATGTCATGCGTTTGCTTCGGATCAAGACCGAGACGCATCAACATGGCTTTCCCAAGCCGCTCGGCGGCATCCGCACTTGCACTGACAAATTCAGCACAGTCCGATAAATCACGGACCATGTCCTGATCCCCTTGAGCCACACGAGTGTAGGCTTCGGCTGCTGATCGTATCTGCTTCTCTGCCGTCACCAGATGGTTCATAAATGTCAACGAATCCATTCTGAGAGGCATCCCCTTCAATGCTTCTAAATCATAGTCTCCGGCAACCAATACGCCGTCACGGACAATGGCGCGCTGCACGCTGCCGAGATAGCACGCCCTTGAGCGGAGCACTGATTCGGGCACGACAATACAGTTGACTTCCTGGCCTGTTTCGCGGACATCATGAAACACGCTTTCATCCAATTCAGATGCCGTTTCATGCGCGGCGATGAAGGCGATATCCCAATCGCTATTCTCTTCCCAATCATCGCGGGCGCGTGAGCCGAACAATACAGCCGCACGGCCCTCGATGCGCTCCAATGCAGTTTGTGCACTGAATAGGATGTCTTCAGGGATTGAGACTTGCACAAGCGTTCACAGTTGCGTTGGCAAGGTCTATTCTAGCAACCGGCGGTGGAGTGTGATTGACTCGGACTCGCCTGCGGCAGCTTTGAGCAGGCGGCCTGCGACTGGCAGCCCTTGCCCCAAGGCATTGGCGAACGCGAAGCCACCGCCGATCTCAAATGCGTTTGTCTCATGGCTCATTGATGGCGCCATAAACACGGCGAGTCCTTGAGCCAAGTCGCGGCAGAGCAAGCAAATGCACACCCCTCGGAGTGCTCACACCGTCATAATGTGCGCTCTTGATTCACACGAACCGACATGAGCGAACTTGACAGCGTGGCGAATTTCAGGGATTTCGGTGGCTATGACACCGAGGATGGCAGGCGTGTTGCGCGTGGTCGCTTGTTCCGTTCCGGTCTCTTGTGCGACCTTGACGCAGCCGACCAAGCGCGCTTGGCGCAATTCGATTTACGCCTTGTGTGCGACCTTCGCAGTCACGAAGAATATACCGCGACGCCAACGCCGCCGTTGGTCTGTTCGCCGCGCCACCTGCAAATGCCCATCGAGCCAGGCAAACGCCTCGCCGCGCTGCCGCTTGACACCAAGGGCGTCACGCCAGATCAGCGCGCTGGGCGACTCGAAACCATTTACATTGAGCTCGCGGAAGATCACGCCCATGTCTATGCCCAGTATTTCGATGAATTGCTGAAGCTTGAGACGGGCGCTTCGCTCGTACACTGCACGGCGGGGAAGGATCGCACGGGATTCGCTGCCGCCGTGCTGCTGCGCTGCCTCGGCGTCTCAGAATCAACGGTCATGCAAGACTATCTGCGTACCAATGAAACGCTCGATTTCGGGCGCTTCATTGCGCCCCGCCTGAAAGCGTTTTACAAGCTCGACTTCACGCCTGAGTACGCGAAAGATGTCGCGCAGGCGCGGGCGAGTTTTCTTGATGCGGCTTTCTCGGCGCTTGACGGCGCATGGGGGAGCTTTGATGCTTATCTTGAGCGCGGCCTCGGATTGACCGAGGCGAGGCGCTCACGGCTCGAAGCGCTCTACTTGGAGGCAAGATAGGCGCTCAGGTTGCTCGCCACAATACATTGCCTATTCTGTGCGCCTTGGGGACAGCGTGTCATTCCATTTGCCGCGGAAGTGTTCGCGCTTGATGTCGAGCGCGTCCATCTGCTCGTTTGACAATGATCCCCTGGCTCACCAAAGGGCGCCGGCGCACGGCATTTTGTGGCGCCTTTTTCCGCTACTATCTGCCCCATGACCGCCGAAACCATAAATCTGCTAATCGCGCTAGTGACCGTCGTCCTCGCCATTGTCGGCACGGGGGTCGCGATAGCCGTGGTAGTAACAAAGATTTTTGAGAAGTCTGTTGATTCACTCAGGATTGAGAACGCTTCGATTCAAAAGGCAGTTGCTGCTGGCGCCGCAGAACACAAAGAGTTTCGAGCAGACATAAAAGACCTTCGGAAAGAAATGATGGGTCTATACAAGGAAGTTCTGGCCCGCTTGCCCGAAAGAACGTAACGCAACCCCCCTCCTGCAGCACTCCCAAGCGAAATGGGCGGGCGCTGCCGTAGGCGGCGGGCTGGTCTTCGCCTCGATCCCGAGAACACGCCGAAAACGCACCGGTCCGAAGCGGGAATCCGTTGACGAGCGCATCGAAACCCCGCCTTCACAGAGGATTGCGGGCGCATTGCTAGGACAGGGAATGCACGATCAAGAATAAAGGTGTAGTATTGCCCCCCCGCTTTGAAACATCACGACGAATGACGGTGCCGCGCAAGGCAAAAGCATGGGCTCTCTCGCGACCGGCGTCGGCTGCCATTCGTGGCAAGTGGTACTACCCCCCCCCCCCAAGTTACTGGGTGGTTAATTAAGAATAGGCCGGCGGATCCGCGGTCCCCTCTCCTTGAAATCCGGTATGTCCGTCGCTCGCTGAGAGCGACAAACTCCTCTTCAACAATTCGTGCCTGCTTCAAGCGATGGCGCGATGGATTCCGTGACTGTCCGTGCACGGAATGTGCCCGACGCACGACCGCGCCCGGCGCTGCTGAGCGCATTGACCGCTTGGCGGCGCCTGCTTTCAACCTACTGGTGCAACGCCCGCCGGAGCAGTTTCCGATCTTCCCATAAGGATTAAGCCCATGAAGACACTCATTCTCACGGCATTGGTTATGTTCGCAGCCGGCATCGCGTCGTTGCAAGCGACACCGCTACACGAAGCGGCATTGAACGGCGAGGCGGACATCGTGCGTGTGCTGATTGATTCGGGCGCGAACGTGAACGCCATGGATAGCCGCGGCTTCACGCCGCTTCGCAGCGCGGTGAGCAACGGCCATGTGGGCGTGGCGCGCGCGCTGGTGGCCGCTGGCGCGGACGTGAATGCAGGGAGCGTCGAATTGGACGAGCTGCTTTTTCTGACAGTGTTGAGTGGCAGCGCGGACGCTGTGCGGAGGTTGATCACCGCTGGCGCGGACGTGAACGCCACAACCCGCAAGGGCTTCTTCACGCCGCTTCACTTTGCGGCGGGCGCGGGCGTGGCACGGGCGCTGATCGTTGCGGGCGCGGACGTGAAAGCCAGGAGCGACAGCGGGGACACGCCGCTTCACCGTGCGGTCACTGAGGGCGTGGCGCGCGTGCTGATCGATGCGGGCGCGGACGCGGAGGCCAGGGGCGACAGCGGGGACACGCCGCTTCACCGTGCGGTCACTGAGGGCGTGGCGCGCGTGCTGATCGATGCGGGCGCGGACGCGGAGGCCAGGGGCGACAGCGGGGACACGCCGCTTCACCGTGCGGTCACTGAGGGCGTGGCGCGCGTGCTGATCGATGCGGGCGCGGACGCGGAGGCCAGGGGCGACAGCGGGGACACGCCGCTTCACCGTGCGACAACTGGGGGCGTGGCGATCACGCTGATCGAGAAGCATGCGGACGTGAACGCCAGAAACGACGATGGCGGCACGCCGCTTCACCTTGCGGCAAGCAATGGTCGTGTAGATGTTGTGCGCGAGCTGATCGCAAAGCAAGCGGACGCGAACGCCTTGGATAAGCGCCGCAACACGCCGCTTCACCTTGTGGCAACGGCGGCCGCGGCGCGGTCCCTGATTCGCAGAACAGTGGATGTGAACGCTAGGAACGTCAACGACGAAACGCCACTTCATTTGGTGAGAACTGCGGATGTGGCGCGCGTGCTGATCGAACAGGGCGCGGACGTGAACGCCTTGGACAGCGGCCGTAGCACGCCGCTTCACCATGCAGTATGGCGAGACGATGCGGCCGTAGCGCGGGTGCTGATCGAGAAGGGTGCGGAGGTGAGCGCTAAGAACAACGATGTTGGCAACACGCCGCTTCATTTTGCGGGATGGGGAGACCGTGTAGCCGTGGCGCGGGTGCTGATCGAAATGGGTGCGGACATGAACGCCGAGCGCGACGATGGCAAAACGCCGCTTGACGTTGCGTCAAATGCGGCCGTGGCGCGTTTGCTAATCGACGCGGGCGCGTCCACTAGCGGCATCAATTTAGATGTGCTGCTTTATACTGTGAACAATACCAACTTTGCGCGCGAACTGATCGAGAAAGGCGCGGACGCAAACGATCAATTTTATGTGCTTGGCCTCCTGAAAAATACGCCGCTACACGAAGCGGCATCTAGAGGCAATGTGGGCGTGGTACGCGTGCTGATCGCAGCGGGCGCGAACGTGAACGCCCGGACTCAAAGCGAATTTATTAGCGAACCCAGCAACTCGCCGCTTGACCTCACGGCAAGTGCGCCCGTGGCACGTGCGCTGATCGATTCGGGTGCGAACGTGGGCCATTTGCCCTTTCGACTTCGTGACGCGGCATCTTCAGGCAATGTGAGCTTGATGCGCATATGGATCGAGGCGGGTGCGGATGAGGTGGCTATCAACAGCGCGCTTCACTCTGCGGCAGCCGGAGGCCACGTGGATGCTGTGCGCGAACTGATTGGCGCGGGCGCGGACGTAAACGACGGGGAGCGGCTACGCTTTGATCACCGTGATCTCACGCCGCTACACCGTGCGCGAAATGCAGCCGTGGCGAGTGTGCTGATCGGAGCGGGTGCGGACGTGACCTCGTTCTCACGAAAACTTTTCGAACCAGTGATAGCACCAGGGTTTATCTCCGACGATGATGGGGTGGACTTAGGTGGCGGAACGCCGCTTCACAGTGTGGCAAATGTGGGCAAGGCGCGTGTGTTGATCGCGGCGGGTGCGGACGTGAACGCTAGGAACGCACTCGGCCGCACGCCGCTTCACTTTGCGTCAAATGCGGCCGTGGCACGCGAACTGGTCACAGCGGGCGCCGACGTAAGCGCCTTGGATGACAATGGCAATACGCCGCTTCACTTTGCGTCAAATGATGCCGTGGCAGTCGAACTGGTCAGAGCGGGCGCGGACCTGAGCGCCTTGGACGACGATGGCAACACGCCGCTTCACCTTGCGGCATATAACGGCCATGCGGCTTTGGTACGCCAACTGGTCATCGCGGGCGCGGACGTGAAAGCCAGGAGCGATAGCGGGGAAACGCCGCTTCACTTGGCAGCATCTTTGGGCAGGCTTGGCTCAGCGCGCGAGCTGATCGAGGCGGGCGCAGACGTGGACGCCAAGAGGCAAAACAATGCAACGCCGCTTCACATGGCGGCATATAACGGCCATGCGGACGTAGCGCGGTTGCTGATCGCAGCAGGTGCGGACATTAACGCGATGAACAGCTCTGGTAACACGCCGCTTCACAATACGACCTTTTCCGGCCATACGGGTGTGGCGCGGTTGCTGATCAACGCAGGCGCGGAGGTGAGCGCCGAGAACGGATTTGACCAAACGCCGCTACGCCGCGCGGCAGCGCAAGGTTACACGAGCTTGGTGCTTGCACTGATCAGCGCGGGCGCAGACACCGAAGGCATTGACGACATCGATTTGGATCTACTGCTTCTCAATCCGTTGATGGGTGCAGACAGGGCGCGCGAACTGATTGAAGCGGGCGCGAACGTGAACATCAAAGACAGCGGCGGCAACACGCCGCTTCACCTTGCGGCATCCCTTGGCAATGCGGACTTGGCGAGTGCGCTCATCGGCAAGGGGGCGGAAGTAAACGCCGTAAACGACGACGGTAACACGCCGCTTCACTTGGTGGCAAAAGACGAAACAACGATTTTCTCGACGGACACCAATAATTATGCAGGTGTTGCGCGTGCGCTGATCGGGGCGGGCGCGGACGCGAATATCAAAAACAACGGCGACGAAACACCGCTTCACTTTGCGGTATCCCTTGGCCATGCGGACAGGGTGCGCGTGTTGATTGATGAGGGCGTGGCCGTGCACATCAAAAACAGCGACGGCGACACACCGCTTCACCTTGCGGTATCCCTTGGCAATGCGGATATAGTGAGCGTGCTGACTGGGGCTAGCGCGGATGTGAACGCCAGAAACGACATCGGTGAGACGCCGCTTCACCATGCGGCCGCGCGAGGCTATGCGGATATAGTGCGCGTACTGATGGGATTGGGATCGAATACAACCATCAAAAACGACTTCGGCAGCACGCCACTTCACTGGGCGATGTGGTCAGGCAATTCTGATACTGTGTTGTTGCTCAGGGGCGGAATAAGAGATGTGGAAGTCAAGAACATCTTCGGCCGCACACCGCTTCACTATGCGAGAAATGCGGGTGTTATAGAAAGCCTAAACCCGAGTAGGGGGGCCGACCACAACCACTACGTAGTCACGGATAATGACGGCAACATGCCTATTCATGTCATGGCCTACAATGGCTTTGCAAGTGCCGTGAGGAAGATGAGTTCTCTTATGCGTCCCGGCGAACTATTGCGGTGGAACAACGACTCCCAGTATCCGTATCACGTTGCGGAAGAGGAAGGAATGGCTCTATTTCTCGTCTGCCGCCACAACTTGGCGTGGAACCCGCGGCTCGCCGGAAACCAAAACCATCATGAATATTGCCTCAATCGATATCCTGGTTTTGGGGAAGGCGAGTCTTGAGAGAGGGGGACGCGTCGCGCTGACATGCGCAAAGAATACCTGAACAACTGTAACAGGCTGCCGGATGGCTCTGTGCCGCGACATCCACTTTCATGCCATCTCGCAAGGACCAATCCCATCAAGGCATTGGTTCTTGCAGCATTGGCCGTGTTCGCAACCGGCATTGGGAGGGAGTCTACGGACTCCCTTTCATTTGCCCGAGAGTCATCTCCTATAAAAGCACTACGAAACCTGATGCGGTTTTCCGTGAAGGAAAAAGGCAACGGAATCAAGGTGTTTTGTGGTGCATCCATCGCTGCATGATAATACGGATTGTCAGTCACCAATGCGCGAACGCATGTCGTGAGCCAGGATATGCTTCAGATCAAATGCTCATCTCGAACCGCGACTTGTAGAGTAGCGCCGGTGCTGTCGGACCCGCAGATAGATGCGCTCGGCATCACGCGCGAACTGTTCCACGGTGAACGGAACCGTGCGCCGTCCCTAAAACGCATGAAATGAACAATCTATTTTGGCGAGCGTGCCAAGCTGAGCGCTACCACGGATGGATCTCCCCGTTCCATTTGTAGAACGTGCCTGAATCCGCCTTGGTCATCTTGGCGATCACCGAGATGATGCCGGCGGCGCTTTCCTCGGGCGTAATGTCCGCGTTCGGGCCGCCCATGTCGGTTTTGACCCAGCCCGGATGCATGAGTGCGACGGTGATTGGCGCTTCCTTCCAGTCAATCGCGAGGATCTGCGTCGCTCTTGAAAGCGCTGCCTTGGTGGATGAATAAATGTACATGCCGCCGAACGGCCAGGTCGAGGCGGCCAGTTGGCTGGTCACGTTCATGAGCTTGCCGTTGCCGCTTGCGGCCAAGTTGGATTTGAAGGCGCGCGCGATCAGAATAGGTCCGATGGTGTTGACGTCGAGCGTCCGCCGCCATTCGTCGAGGTCAAGATCATCGAGCTTCTGCCGCCTTCCGCCAGCCGCCCCGGCATTATTAATGAGTATGTCGATGGGCGTATCGCCAATAGCTTCGCGTGCGGCATTGATCGATTCGGGATCACCGACATCCAGAACTTGAAGCCTCGCCTTGTCGCTGGCAAGCCCTTCGCAGGCTTGTTCGTCGCGAACGCAGGCGATCACCTCGTCGCCCGCCGCCACATACTGTTCAGCGAGCGCCTTGCCGATGCCGCGTCCCGCGCCGGTGATCAGAACTCGTGCCACCTTCGTACTTCCTTTCTGTGCGAAAAGAGCGGCACAGTAGCATGATCGATACGACTAGAATGACTTGGTGTTGAAGCGTGGGAGATGCCATGCATGCCAGCCTCTGACGGAATACTGCGCATCGCCAATTGCAGCGGTTTCTACGGCGACCGCTTGTCGGCGGCGCGGGAAATGGTCGAGGGTGGCCCAATCGATGTCTTGACTGGCGACTATCTTGCCGAACTCACCATGGCGATCTTGCACAACCAGCGGCAATCGCGCGGTGAGCATTTGGGCTATGTCGGGACATTTTTGAAACAGCTTCAAGACGTGCTCGCGCCGTGCATGGAGCGCGGCATCAAAATAGTCAGCAATGCTGGCGGGCTGAATCCGGCGTCGCTCGCGGTGCGCATCGAGGCTTTGGCGAGCGAGCTCGGCATCAATGTCAAGGTGGCCTATATCGATGGCGACGACCTCATGCCGAGGCTGGACGATTTGCAGCGCTCAGGCGAAGCCTTCATCAATATCGATCGTCATATCGCGCTGAAGGAAAGCGACTATCAGCCTGTCACGGCAAACGCCTATCTCGGCGGCTTCGGCATCAAGGCCGCGCTTGATGCTGGCGCCGACGTGGTTATCTGCCCGCGCGTGACCGACGCCGCGCTTGCCTTGGGGCCGGCGGCCTGGGCGTTCGACTGGCAGCGTGACGACTACGACGCCTTGGCCGGCGCACTCGCGGCGGGACATATCATCGAATGCGGTCCGCAGGCGACCGGCGGCAATTATTCTTTCATCGACGAGGTGCCGAGCTTCCGTAATGTCGGCTTTCCGATCGCCGAAATCGAATCCGATGGCAGCTTCACCATCACCAAGCATCCCAACACCGGCGGTATTGTCTCGGTCGGGACAGTGACAGCGCAGCTTCTCTATGAAATCCGGGCACCCGCCTACGCCAATCCAGATGTCGTTTCGCACTTTGACACCTTGTCGGTCGAGCAGGCCGGGGTTGATCGCGTGCGCGTCAGCGGCTGCAAAGGCGCGAGTCCTCCTGCGACGCACAAGGTCTGCATCAACGCCTCTGCAGGCTACCGCAATTCGAGCGAGCTCTTGCTGACAGGTCTTGACATCGAGAAGAAGGCCGAGATTCTCACCGATGCGCTCTTCGATGCCTTGGGCGGGCGTGATCAGTTCGACGAAGTGAATATTGATCTCCGACGCACCGACAAGATCGATCCAAACAGCAACGAAGAGGCGATGGCGAGCCTCTGCATCGACCTTCGATCAAAAGACCCGAACCTCGTCGGGCGGCTCTACTCGGCGAAGGTCATCGAACTTGCGCTCGCGAGCTATCCCGGCTACTGCGGGCGTTCGGTGGTGAACTCAGGTGCGCCGGTGCTCGTGCACTGGCCGGCGCTCGTGGACAGTCGGCACATCGTCGAGCGTGTGCACGTTGATGGCGCGGTGAAAGAAGTGCTGCCGACGAGCCAGCTTGGCTTGCCGGAGATCGATTGCCAGCATCCGCCCGTGGCGCTCGCCGAGGTGCCGAGCGGCGAAACAATGCATGTGCCTTTGGGTTGTCTCTTCGGCACGCGCTCAGGCGACAAGGGTGGCGCTGCTAATCTCGGCGTTTGGGCAAAGACCGACGAAAGCTACGCCTTTCTCTATAGATTCCTCGATGTCGATCGGCTCAAGGTGCTGCTGCCGGACATGGCCGAATATCCAATCGATCGCTACGAGCTGCCAAACCTTCGGGCGTTGAATTTCTTTATCCACGGCGTGCTGCGCGAAGGTGTGTCGTCGAACAACCGGCTCGACGGGCAAGCCAAGTCGCTAGGCGAATACCTGCGCGCCAAGTACATCGATGTGCCGGTTGCCCTGCTGCCAAAGGAGTCGTCACCATGACCGACACGCCACTTTCCATCAAAGGCCTTGTTTTCGAGACCATTGAGCTTGCGCGTGACGGGCATGTGTTGACGATCACGCTCAACCGGCCGCAGCGCAAGAACGCGATGAATGAGGTTATGGTGAACGAATTGATCTATGCGTTTGACCATGCGCGTGATGAGCGCGGTATTCGTGTCGTGGTGCTCGCAGCCAAGGGCGATGTCTTTTGCGCCGGCGCCGATTTGCGCGGCATGCGCGGTGATGCCGCCGAAGCGAGCGTGTCGAATGTGCCGAAGCGCGGCGAGACCGACGATGTGGCAACGAGAATTCGCCACCTCAACAAGCCGCTCATCGCCAAAATTCAAGGCGGCGTGCTTGCTGGCGCGTTGCTCCTCGTCTGCAACGCGACCCATGCGATTGCCGCACGCCATGCCAAGTTCTCGGCCCCTGAGATCAAGCGTGGCATCTGGCCGTTCATGGTGATGGCTGGCCTGTTTCGGCTCATGCCGAAGCGCGCTGGCCTCGATTTCATCATGCGCGGCGAGCCGATCAACGCCGACACCGCCGCCAAGTACGGCCTGATCAACGAAGCCGTGGAAAAAGAGGCGCTTGATTCAGCAGTCGCCGACCTCGCGGCGAATCTCGCGACGCTCGCCCCCAACACCATGCGCATGGGGCTTGCCGCCTACAACACGCAGGAAGACATGGATTTCGACGACGCGCTGCCCTTTTTGCGGACGCAGATCGATGCCTGCGTGCAAAGCAGCGACGCTCGCGAAGGCATCGCGGCGTTCCTCGAAAAACGCCCCGCCAAGTGGTCCTAATGCATGCGCCACCCACTTGGAGTAGAGTTACCCTTTTCAAGTATCTTGCCTTTCCCATGCGAACACTCCTGCGATTCTCCAGCCTGCTCGCCGCGCTGCTCGCGGCTGCAGCCATGCACGCCGATGACGAGTCGGCGCCCATTCTTGATCTGCTGCCTGACGGCCTGAACGTTATCGGTCAGTCTCCAAGCGGCGTCGAGGGCTTGAGCCTCGTCGAAATCAGCGACGGCAGCTTTCTGTACGTGTTTGAAGACAAGCCGTTTTTCTTTTCCGGCGATCTCTTTGAGATGACTGATGCAGGCGTCAATAACCTCTCGGAGGTCTACCGGTCTGGTCAGCGGATAGAGATTCTCGGCGCCATTGACCCGCAAGACGCGGTGGTTTTTCCGGCCACCCGCAAGCGCATCGAAACGCTGTGGGTGTTCACCGACGTGACCTGCGGCTACTGCCGGCTCTTCCATGAGCAAATGGCCGAATACAATGATCTTGGGCTTGAGGTTCGCTATCTTGCGTTCCCGCGCCACGGCATGGAATCGGACAGCAGCGAATTGCTCGAAACCGCTTGGTGCGCGAAAGATCGCCAGCGTGCCATCACGCGCCTGAAATCTGGCGAGAAACTGTCAGCGAAGACCTGTGAGAATTCCGTCGCTGAGCAGTTTGAACTCGGTCAGCGCTTAGGTGTGCGCGGCACGCCCGCGATCTTCTCGGCGACCGGTGTGGAGTTGCCGGGCTTCGTGCCGCCGGATCAGATCATGGAGCGATTGGGACTCGCGAGTGCGCAATCGGAAGCAGAAGGATGAATGTCGTGACGTGCAGATGCCTGTCCGTCTGTCTGCTCCCGTGTGTGCTGGCCGCGTGCGGCGCAGTCAGGGACGAGGCGGCACTGCGCTTCGCTTTTGAAACCGCCGAGCCGGGCGATGTCATCGAGATCGCTGCGGGCACCATGACGGTCTCGCGCAGCCTGACGCTCAATACCGATCGCGTGACGCTGCGCGGCGCCGGCCTGCATAAGACCATCCTTGACTTCGCGGGACAGGCGCAGGGTGCCGAGGGCATTCTTGTCAACGCCAGCGATTTCATCATCGAGGATCTGACGATTCAGGACACCGTCGGCGACGCGCTCAAGATCAACCAAGGCCGAAACGCCGTCGTTCGGCGCGTGCGCACGCAATGGACCGGCGGGCCGAAGACCGAGAACGGCGCCTATGGCATCTATCCCGTGCAGATCGACGGCGTGCTCATCGAGGACAGCATCGCCATTGCCGCATCCGACGCCGGGATTTATGTCGGACAGTCCAAGAACATCATTGTTCGCAACAACTTTGCCGAGTACAACGTCGCCGGCATCGAGATCGAGAACTCGCAGGATGCCGATGTCTACAGCAATCGCACCGTCAACAACACGGGCGGCATTCTGGTGTTCAACATGCCGCATCTGTCTGAGGTTGGCATGAGGACGCGCGTGTTTGACAATGACATCAGCGAAAATAACACCGCGAACTTTGGGCGCGAAGGCACGGCGGTGGCCGAGGTTCCGTCGGGCACGGGCCTCTTGATCAACGCCAACGACCAAGTCGAAGTGTTCGACAATCGATTTTCCAACAACCGCACCGCGCACGTGCTGATCGCATCGAGCTACGATGAGTCTGCGGGCGTCGCTGAGCGCTTTGACCCCTATCCGGAAACCTTATTTTTCTACGAGAACTTCTACACTGGCGGCGGCGATGCGCCCGATATGGTGGAACTCGAAGCGTTGCGCATGGCCATGTTCGGAGACGACGGGCGACTGCCGTCAATTGTCTGGGACGGCGTTGTGCACCCCGACAGAGCAGAGGAGGGCGTTCTGCCAGCCGAGCTTGCGATTTGCTTGGGCGAGCCAGCCGACACCGAGTTCTTGAATATCGATATGAGCGGTGGCTTTGCCAAGGCTTCGGTTGACGCTTCCGCGCACCTGTGCGAGCACGCCAAGCTCGGCGCTGCGCGCGCATCTGCGGGTTGAGACGGCAACCGAATGGCATATCTGCGCGCCGCGCTGTGTGTAGGCTGTGCGTGTCTCGTCGCCGCTTGCGCCGGAGCCGGCCCGGATCCTGAGAACCCGCCGCGCCGACTCAGTGACTGGGGCATATTGCACAAGGACGGCGACGCGCTGAAGCTCGCCGACGGGACGTTTGCTTATAGCTTGCGTACACCGCTCTTCTCAGACTACGCCGAGAAGCTGCGCACGGTTTCGATGCCTGCAGGTACGCGAGCCACCATGAACGGCGATGCGGTGTTCGAGTTCCCGCTCGGTACGGTCATCAGCAAAACTTTCTTCTATTGGATCGAAGATGGGCAGCGGGTAGGGCGTGAGACACCATTCATGGCCGAAGGCATCAAGGTGCTCAACACAGAATCCGCGCGACTGGTGGAAACGCGCTTGCTCGCTCGCGCGGAATCCGGTTGGGTGGCAATGCCCTACGTCTGGAACGATGCGCAGGACGAGGCGTATCTCAAGATCACCGGCGACCTCGCCAGGTTTGACGTGCGCGCACCGGATGGCCACATGCAGTCCGCGAACTACCTGATTCCGAGTCGCAATCAGTGTGCAAGCTGCCATGCGCGGCGCAATAGCGGCGGCATACACCCGATTGGTCCGAAGGCGTGGAACGTCAATTTGGATGTGTGGCACG
Organism: Gammaproteobacteria bacterium; assembly: GCA_026709225.1. GTDB lineage: Bacteria > Pseudomonadota > Gammaproteobacteria > Pseudomonadales > Azotimanducaceae > Azotimanducus > Azotimanducus chitobiosivorans. Next base: position 19,339 of record JAPOTJ010000015.1, read on the forward strand.
CTTCAGGCTGGCTTGTCAGCGATGGCGGCGCAAGACTGAAGCGCGATGTGTCCTATGCGAGACGCTATCTCGATGTCAACTGCGCGCACTGTCATAGCGATGAGGGTGCGGGTGACACGTCGGGCCTGTTCCTTGATGTCCATGAAACTGACCCGACTCGTCTTGGCGTCTGCAAACGCACCATTGCCGCTGGTCAAGGCACAGGCGGCCACACATACGACATTGTGCCTGGCGACCCGCGAACATCGATTCTCATCCACCGCATGAAAACCGACAATCCCGCGGAGATGATGCCGGAACTGGGTCGCAGCCTCGTGCATTCAGCAGGCGTCTCGCTCATTGCCGACTGGATTCACACCATGCCTGGCGAGTGTTCGTCGGCGTAGCATTTTCGCTCGAATTGATGGGAACGGATTTCGCGTACACTGATCGCGACCCTGTTCACGCGCGCTTGCGCAGCCGCTCTATTGTCTGACCATTCGCTTATCGTCCTCGGTTCCGGGCCGGCTGGCTACACGGCGGCGCTCTACGCGGCGCGCGCCAACCTCTCGGTGCGGCTGATCACCGGCATTGAAGTTGGCGGTCAACTCACTACCACGACCGAAGTCGAGAACTGGCCCGGCGGGCATGCGACGCTACAAGGGCCTGAGCTCATGCAGCACATGGCAGAGCATATTGCGCGGCTCGACGTGGAAGTCGTCAACGATCACATTCATTCGGCGGAACTGAACGCTTCGCCCTTCAAGCTGGTGGGCGATTCAGGCGAATACATTGCGAGCGCACTCATCATTGCGACCGGCGCTTCAGCGCGCTACCTTGGTCTCGACTCCGAGCAGGCGTTCCTTGGCCGCGGCGTGAGCGCCTGCGCCACCTGCGATGGGTTTTTCTACCGGAATCAGGATGTCGCCGTTGTCGGCGGCGGCAACACGGCGGTCGAAGAAGCCTTGTATCTCTCGAACCTGTGCAGCAAGGTGTATCTCGTGCACAGGCGCGACGCCTTGCGCGCCGAGAAGATCCTGCAGGCGCGGCTATTTGCGCGTGAGAATATTGAACCGGTGTGGAACCACACGCTCGACGAAGTCCTCGGCGATGACAGTGGCGTCACAGGCGCTCGTCTTGCAAGCACGGCGGGCGAGGCGCGCGAACTTGATGTCACTGGCGTCTTTATTGCCATTGGGCACACGCCGAATACTGGGATTTTCGCCGGGCAGCTTGAGATGCGCGGCGGTTATATTCAGACGCGAAGCGGCTTGGAGGGCAGGGCGACCGAGACAAGCGTTCCCGGTGTGTTCGCCGCTGGCGATGTCGCCGATCATATCTATCGCCAAGCCATTACGTCTGCCGGCTTCGGCTGCATGGCGGCGCTCGACGCTGAGCAATATCTGGACAGCTTGGCATGAACGCGCCGCGACAAGCGCCGCAGAAGCTTGCCTTGCCGGGCGTTCGAGACGTCGTTGCGGTTGCGTCGGGCAAGGGCGGTGTTGGCAAATCGACAGTTGCCTTAGGTCTCGCGCTTGCGCTCAAGCAAGAAGGCGCGAAGGTCGGCCTCCTTGATGCCGACATCTATGGGCCGAGTCAAGGTCTGATGCTCGGCGTGGGCGAAGGGCACAGGCCGAAGACGATTGACTCGCAGCGCTTCGAACCCATGCATGTGCTGGGCTTGCAATGCATGTCGATGAGCTTTCTGACTTCCGAGCGCACGCCGATGGTCTGGCGCGCGCCAATGGCGACGAGCGCGCTTCGTCAGCTTCTCGGACAGACCGCGTGGGATGATCTTGATGTGCTTATTGTCGATATGCCGCCAGGCACTGGCGACATTCAACTGACGATGGCACAAAATGCGCCAGTCTCTGGCGCGGTGATCGTGACCACACCGCAAGAAGTGGCGCTCATCGATGCGCGCAAGGGCATCGAGATGTTCCGCAAGGTCGGCATTCCGGTCCTAGGGATAATCGAGAATATGAGCGTGTTTGTCTGCCCGGACTCTGGCAAAGCGTATCCGCTTTTCGGCGAGGGCGGCGGGACGCGCTTGGCTGCGGAATACGAGGCGCCGCTGCTTGCGCAGCTGCCGCTCGTGCCGGGGCTCGGTGAAGGGTTTGCTGCCGGGCAAACAGCGAGCTCGGCAGCAACGCAGTTTGCGCAAGCGGCAGCGACGCTGTGCGCGAGCCTCTCGTCGGAGGCGGATCTCGCACGCGGCCCGACCATCAGCATTCAGGACGACTGAATGACCATTCGCGCTGATCATTGGATTCGTCGCAAGGCGCTCGAAGACGGCATGATCGAACCCTTCGAGCCGGGGCAGGTGTCCGAAGTGGGCGGCGCGCGCGTTATCTCCTATGGCGTGTCGAGCTACGGCTACGATGTGCGCTGCGCTTCCGAGTTCAAGGTGTTCACGAACATCTATTCGGCGACGGTTGACCCAAAGGCGTTCGATGAGCGCAGCTTCGTGCATGTCGAAAGCGATATTTGCGTCATTCCACCCAACGCCTTCGCGCTTGCCAGCACCATCGAGTACTTTCGTATTCCGCGCGATGTCTTGACGCTGTGCGTCGGCAAGTCCACCTATGCGCGCTGCGGCATCATCGTCAACGTGACGCCTTTGGAACCCGAATGGCACGGGCACGTGACGCTTGAATTCTCCAACACCACCAACCTGCCCGCCAAGATCTACGCTGGCGAAGGTGTCGCGCAGATGCTGTTCTTTGAAGCCGACGACCCGTGCGAAGAGAGCTACCAGGACCGGCAAGGCAAGTACCAGGGGCAGCGCGGCGTGACCTTGCCACGACCGTAATCGCGAGGAAAATGGAAGCAGTCACGCCGGCACCTGAGCTTGTGACCGTTGACAAGCTAGACATTATGTATTGACCTTGCCTACCGGCCTGCGGCGGAAGGCAAGGTCAATACATAATGTCTAGATGCTGCCATGTCGATACTGCGCAGCGAAATGCACAGCATGGAAGTTCGTATGATCAAATGGCAGATAGGAAGCGTTGCGGGCATCGTGGCGATTGCCGTAGCGTTTCTGAGGCTGACCGCTTGACGCTCCGTAATCGTCGGCACAAGCAGAAATCGAGTCTGACCCCAATCCGACGGTGATCACGCTCACCGAATAGCGCTTGCTCGCGCGCCAGGCCGAGCGCATGTCGGCGTGCCGAACTCGGCATATGTGCAGGGCGTGGTTTGGTGATATGGTGGGGATTCCCGTGTCTCTTTGTTGAAGCAGGTTTCCGCAAGTGCTGACACTGTTGTTGATCCTCGTGCTCGCCTGGCTGTTCTGGTCGGGCTTGTTCACCCCCTTGCTATTGATCGTGGGCGCGCTCTCGTGCGCGCTGACGGTATACCTCGTGAGGCGCATGGGCTACTTCGACACGCAATTGTTCACCCCTCGCTACTTTGTGCGGCTTGCCGGCTACTGGGGCTGGCTGTTGTGGGAAGTCGTGCGTTCAAGCGTTCAGGTTGCGCGCGTGGTGCTTTCGCCGAGCTTGCCGGTGAGCCCGCAGGTCCTCAAGATCGACGCCGAGGATCTCGAACCCGTCGATCAGGTCGTCTTCGGCAATTCGATCACGCTGACCCCTGGCACCTTGGCGCTCGATCTTCACGACGGCAAGCTGCTTGTGCACACGCTGACGCGCGAAGGCGCCGATGCGCTCTGCCAAGGTGAAATGAAGCGGCGAGTTGCTGCGCTGCGTAGCGTGTAGCCTGCCCGCGGGTTATTGATGTACTTTGCGGCGATTCTTGCGACGCTCGTGACCATGGCGCTCGCCCTGCTGCGCGCGGTGCGCGGGCCGACGGTCTATGATCGTGTGCTCGCAGTCAACATGTTCGGCACCAAGACTGTGCTGCTGCTCGCCGCGCTTGCGTTTCTGTTTGGACGCCCCGACTTCCTCGATCTGGTGCTGGTCTACGCATTGATCAACTTCATCGGCGTGTTCGCGGTGCTTGAGTTCTTCCGCTATCGAGCGATGCGCGCCCGCCAAGGACAAGTGGAAGCGCAGCGCGAATGATGGATATTGCGATTGACATTGCGAGCTGGGTGCTGCTTGCTCTTGGTGGCGTGAACCTGCTCATCGGCGGCATCGGCGTGCTGCGTATGCCGGACCTCTACACCCGCATGCACGCGGCGAGCCTCACTGACAGCATGGGTGCGATTCTGGTAATTCTCGGCATCATGCTGCAGGCTGGCTTGTCGCTCGCGACAGTCAAGCTTGGTGTCATCCTTGTGTTCCTGTTGCTCACAAGCCCGACGGCGGCCAACGCGCTCGCGGCGTCCGCCTTGCTCGCGGGCGTGACACCACGAACGGGGCAGTCGCTGCATCTATCAGACAGCGAGGCTCGCGAATGACCACCCTGTTCGGCATTTTCTTGCTCACCCTTCTGATGATCACCGGCATGGCGATCGTGCATACGCGCAACCTGTTCGTGGCGGTAATGTTGATGGGCATTGCCAGCTTATTGATCGCCGCGAGTTTTTTTCTGCTCGACGCGGCCGATGTGGCGCTCACCGAGGCTGCTATCGGCGCGGGCATATCAACGGTGCTGTTTCTCGGCGCACTTGCCTTGACTTCCGAGCGCGAGCGCAAGCGCAGGCGCAGCCTGTCAACCTCTTCTTTGCTTCAGTTCGGCATCGTTGGCGTCGTCGCGCTCATCGTTATCTGGGCGACCTTCGATCAGCCGCGGCTCGGCAGTCCGAGTGCGCCGGTGCAGGCGCATCTCACGCCTTGGTACATTGAATCGACTCGCGACCTGATTGACATTCCGAATGCTGTTACCGCCGTGCTTGCGAGCTTTCGCGGCTACGACACGCTCGGGGAAGTGGTCGTTGTGTTCACGGCCGGCGTCGGGGTGCTGTTTCTGCTTGGCACCGGGGCGTCTTCACGCGCCGCGGGCGCGCCGCTCTCCGAAGACAACGCAGGTTTGCGGCACTATCTGATTCCGCGCATTCTCGGGCGGCTTCTGATCCCTTTCATTCTGCTGCTCGGCTTCTATGTGCAGTTCCATGGCGAGTACGGTCCCGGTGGCGGATTCCAAGCGGGCGCGATTATCGCCGCGTCAGTGATCCTCTACGCGCTGCTTGAAGGCGAGCAGCGGGCGCTTTCGGTCATCCCGCAAGGCGTGCTGCTCGCCATGATGGCGGGTGGCACGCTGCTTTTCGGCGCAGTGGGTGTGGCAGGTATCGTGCTTGGCAGCAATTTTCTCGATTATTCGGTGTTGTCCGAAGACCCAGTGAACGGTCAGCATTGGGGCATCCTGCTGATTGAGATGGGCATTGGCATTACCGTCGCTGGCGTCCTGATCAGTATTTTTCACGCCTTCGCCGCGAGAGCCACCGCCTAGGCCGGGGACGAGCGATGGATATTCTCGGGCTCTATCACTATTGGATATTCGCAGTGCTGTTGATGACCGGTTTCTTCGCCATCGTCGCCAAGCCCAACCTCGTCAAAAAACTGATCGGTCTGTCGCTGTTTCAGTCCGCGGTGTTCCTGTGCTACATCACGATGGGCAAGATCGAAGGCGGCACCGCGCCGATTATGGGCGAGGGCGCCGAACTCTTTTCGAGTCCGCTGCCGCAAGTGCTGATACTGACCGCCATTGTCGTCAGCATCTCGACTACGGCGCTCGGCCTCGGCCTTGTCCTGCGCATCAAGGACGAGTACGGCTCGATTGAGGAGGATGAGATCCAAGGGCAGGATCAGCCATGACGGCAAAATCAGGTTTGCGAGGGGCGAAGCCTTGCTAGCACCTCATCTGCCCCATCTGCCCCATCTGCCAATGCTGCAAGTGCTGGTGCCGCTGTTGATGGCGCCGTTCGTGCTGCTCTTGCATCCGCGCGGACTCGCGTGGGCGGCAGCAACCGCAGCGAGCTTGATGGCGTTCGCCATTGCCGTCGTGCTGGCGCTGACCGTTGTCGGCGACGCGCCCTTGACGTATCAAGTGGGCCGCTGGCCGGCGCCCTACGGCATCGAGTTGCGGGTGGACGATTTCAGTGCGTTGCTGCTACTCGTCATTACTGGCGCATCAAGCGTGACGCTGCTCGGCGGCTGGCAGAGCCTCGCACGCGCGCTGCCATCGGCGCGGCAGCCCTACTACTTCTCGGCGTGGCTGCTTGCCTTGACGGGATTCGTCGGCATTGCTGTCTCCGCCGATGCGTTCAACATCTTTGTGTTCATGGAGGTTTCTTCGCTGGCAAGCTACGTGCTGATCGCAGGCGGGCCGGACCGCCGCGCGCTGTCCGCCGTCTTCAAGTACCTCATCATGGGCACCGTCGGCGCCACCTTTTATCTGGTTGGCATCGGTCTCGTCTACATGATGACGGGCACCTTGAACCTCGCTGACATGGCGGTGCGCATTTCAGATGTGGCGGACACGCGCCCGGTGCTATTGGCTGCTGGCTTCATCACCGTCGGCCTCGCACTGAAAGCGGCGATCTTCCCGCTGCATATCTGGCTGCCGAACGCCTACGCCTACGCGCCGCACATTGCGACGGCGTTCTTGGCGGCGTGCGCGACCAAGGTGGCGCTCTACGTGCTGCTGCGCTTTGATTTCGTTGTTTTGCAGCACAGCGCGAGTGAACATGCCGTTCAATTCGCGGGCTACCTGATGCCTCTCGCCGTCCTCGGCATCCTTGTTGGTTCCGGTGTCGCGATATTCGAGCGCGACCTGAAGCGGCTGCTCGCGTTCTCTTCGGTCGCGCAGATCGGCTATATGCTGCTTGGCGCGAGCCTCGTGACCATTGCCGGGCTGAACGCGGCGATCCTGCATATGTTCAACCATGCGCTCGCCAAGGGTGGGCTGTTCTTGGTGGTCGCCGCGTTCTGCACGGTCGCGGCGAGCTCGCAACTTGAACAGATCGGCGGCATTGCCCGCAAAATGCCTTGGACTTTCGCCGCGTTCGTGGTCTGCGGCCTGAGCCTCATCGGCGTGCCAGGCACCGCAGGCTTCCTCAGCAAATGGTATCTAGTCACGGCGGCGCTCGACTATGGCGCGCTCGGCATCGCGCTTGTCGGTGTCATCCTCGTGAGTTCGCTGATGGCCGTCGTCTACATCTGGCGCGTGGTTGAATCAGCCTGTTTTGCGGGCGAGTTCGGCGATGATGCCGATAGCGACTCGGAAACCGCTGCGGTTCCGCCATTGCTCTTCATCGCCGTGTGGATTGTGGCGCTCGCCAACCTCTACTTTGGCCTCGCGAGCGCGCTGCCAATCGAGCTGGCTGCATCCGCAGCGAACTTGCTCATGGGGAATGCGCCGTGAGCGCTGAACTCGCAATCCTTGCTTCGCTCGCATTGCCGCTTGCAGGCGCGGTGCTGATTGCCTTTGCCGGGAGAATCGGCGTCAATGTGCGCGAAGCGGCCACCATGCTCATTGCCGGTGCGCTGGCGTTGATTGTATGGAGTCTCGTGCCTGCGGTGGCGGCGGGCGAGCGACCTCAGGTGTCGGTCGCCGAAGTGCTGCCCGGCATCGAGCTTGCATTCGCCGTCGAGCCGCTCGGCATGCTGTTCGCCGCGCTCGCCTCGATGCTGTGGATCGTCAATTCCCTGTATTCGATCGGCTATATGCGCGGCAATGAGGAAGCCAACCAAACGCGCTTCTACGCGCTCTTCGCCGTCTCGCTCGGCGCAACTGTCGGCGTCGCGTTCGCGGCCAACCTGTTCACGCTGTTCCTGTTCTATGAAGTGCTGACGCTGTCCACCTACCCGCTGGTTGCACACAAGGGCGATCGGCAGAGCGTGGCGTCCGCGCGCGTCTATCTGGTGGTGCTGCTGTCCACATCGATTGTGCTGTTCCTGCCGGCAATCATTTGGACGTATTTGGTCGCTGGCAGCGGCGATTTCACACTCGGCGGCGTGCTCGCCGGCAAGCTTGAAGGGGCGGGCGTTGGTGTGCTGCTGCTCTTATTCGTGTTCGGCATCGGCAAGGCGGCGGTGATGCCAGTCCATCCGTGGCTACCTGCTGCCATGGTCGCGCCGACGCCGGTGAGCGCGCTCCTTCATGCCGTGGCAGTGGTGAAAGCCGGCGTGTTCGCGATCACTAAGGTGATCATCTATATCTTCGGCGTGGAGCATCTGGCTGGCGCGTTTGGTGCTGATCTCCTGGTGTTCATCGCGGCGTTCACTATCATCGCGGCGAGCATTGTGGCGCTCCGCCAAACCAATCTCAAACGCTTGCTGGCCTACTCGACGGTCGCCCAGCTCTCTTACGTGGTGATGGCCATCGCCTTGCTGACGCCGCTTGCCGGTATTGGCGCCGCCGTGCACATCGTTGCCCACGCGTTCGGCAAGATCACCTTGTTCTTTGCAGCCGGTGCCATCTACACGGCGGCGCACAAGACAGAAATAACTGAGCTGCGCGGCATCGGGCGGCGCATGCCGGTGACGATGATGGCGTTCACCATCGGCGCGCTGAGCATGATCGGCGTGCCGCCAACGGGCGGCTTCGTCTCCAAATGGTATATCCTCGCGGGCGCCTATCAGGCGGACAGTATGCTTGCGCTCGTCACTATTCTCGCGAGCACGGTGCTCAATGCAGCCTATCTTCTGCCCATCATCTACTTGGCGTGGTTTGCGCGCGAAGACGAAGGTGATGGTACGCCGCCTGCGCGCGTTCACGGAGAAGCCCCTTGGCCTGCCGTGCTCGCGCTCGGCCTGACCGCTGCGCTGACGGTCGGTTTCTTTGTCTTTCATGGCGCGGCGCTCGACATTGCGCGGCAGTTGCTAGCGGGGTTCTAAATGACGGGTAAGGACGAACAGGAGCACTGGCTCGCGCGGCCAGCGACCATCAAGCGGCTCTGGTGGGGCTTTGCCGTTCTGCTCGTGATCACTGTCTTGGCGCAGCTGATTGTGCATGTGAAAGGCTACTTCGTCGTCGATGGCTGGTTCGGGTTTGGCGCCAGCTACGGGTTCTTGGCGTGCCTCGCCATGGTGCTCTTCGCGAAAGGCATTGGCTTCTTCCTCAAGCGCAAGGAACGCTACTACGAGCGCGATGACGATACCGGCGGCGATGCCAATGCTTGAGTACCTGCCGCCAGCCTTCGTTCTGCTGATCGGCGCCGCGCTCATCGGCTGCGTGCGCGGTGCGCTGCGCACCCTCGTGGTGCTGACCGCGCCAATACTGACGCTGCTGCTCGTCTGGCAGGTGCCGGACGGCGTTGTGTTCGAAGTCGCGTTTCTCGATTTTGCCATCGAACCCATCGAGGGCAGTCCTGTCCGGCGCTTGTTTGCATTGATCTTTACGCTGATGGCACTCATCGGCGGTCTCTACGCCTACCGCCAAGCAGCATGGCACGAGCTCGCCGCCGCCTATGCCTACGCCGCCGGCGCCATCGGCGTCAGCTTTGCCGGCGATCTTGTGACCCTGTTCATCTATTGGGAGGTCATGGCCATCTTCTCGACCTTCATCGTTTGGAATGGCGCATCGCGGGACGCGCAGGCGGCGGGCATTCGCTATGCCATCATGCATCTGCTCGGCGGCGTCATCCTGATGATCGGCATCGAAGGGCTGGCGGTGCAAACGGGATCGATCGACCTCCGGCCAATCAGGGCTGTTGACCTCTCAACTTGGCTGATTCTCATCGGTGTGCTGGTGAACGCGGCGGCGCCGCCGGTGTCGGCGTGGCTGGCAGACGCCTATCCGCGTTCAAGCCCGACCGGTTCGGTGTTCCTCTCGGCATTCACCACCAAGGCCGCTGTACTGGCTCTGATACTGCTGTTTCCCGGCGAGTCGGTGCTGATCGGCGTCGGACTCTTCATGATCATCTACGGCATCATCTACGCGCTGCTCGAAAACGACATTCGGCGCATTCTTGCCTACTCGATCGTCAACCAGGTCGGCTTCATGGTCTGCGCGGTCGGCATCGGCACGGAAATGGCATTGAACGGTGCGGCGGCGCATGCCTTTGCGCATATTATCTACAAGGCGCTCTTGTTCATGAGTGCCGGGGTCGTCGTGTATCGAACCGGCATGAATCGCTGCAGCGATGTCGGCGGGCTGTTCCGCACCATGCCGCTGACGGCGATCTGCGGCATTGTCGGCGCACTGGCGATTTCGGGCTTTCCGCTGACCTCTGGGTTCACCACCAAGACGCTTATCTCGCAAGCTGCTGCGCAGGAATCGATGGCCTTTGTCTACTTCATGCTGGCCGCCGCCTCCGCCGGCGTGTTCCTGCACGCCGGCATTAAGTTCCCGTGGTTCGTGTTCTTCCAGCGGGACTCGGGCCTGCGACCGAAAGACGCGCCGTGGAACATGGCGCTCGCGATGCTGATCTTTGCGGGTCTGTGCATTCTGCTTGGCGTTGCGCCGGAGCTGCTCTATGGCCTCCTGCCGTATCCGGTTGAATACCAAGCGTACACGTCGGGCAAGGTGCTGTTTTATTTGCAGCTTCTGCTGTTCTCTGGCCTTGCCTTCTTCCTGCTTCTGCCGTTGATGAAGCGCACGCTGACCATCAGCCTCGACACGGACTGGCTATGGCGCGCCTTGCTGCCGCGAATAGCGGGTCATATCATTCGGGCGAGCTTGAAGATTGGGCAACCGTTTCTGGCAACCATCCTCAAGTCGCTTGCTCGCCTGCGGGGTGTCGCCGCAGCGCTCTTGTCCGTATCGTCGGCAGCACCGGATGCGAAACCTTCCGGTCTCCTCGCCCGATCTTGGTCAATCGGCAGCACCGCACTTGCGGTCTTGGTGCTGCTCACCTTGTACGTGCTGGCGTACTTGTTTTGGAATGTGCATACATAGGGAATATGATCTCGGGCACAGCCGCTTACACGCCAAACTGATTGAGCCATCCGATGACATGGCGGTTCGTGACGCCTTGTGAACGCACATGGTCTGCCAGCCGAATGACTGGGACGCCGCATCGCCACGCGAGCGTGTGCAGGTCTGGGATGCGAAGAGAGCCTAGCAGCCACCGAATCACTGTCGCCATTTGACCATCCTGCACAGGTGGGCCGCACAAGGCGTGTCGTACCGCTTGTCCACGCACACGAAAGCGCAAGCCTGCGCAATATCGCCCAACCATCGCATCCATTAACTGGTCAGCCTGCGCATCCATCTCCGGCGCCGTCTGAATCTTCGGATTGGCGGCAAAGCGTTCCGCTGAAATCAGCGTCGCTGTGTCTCTGTTCATTGGTTATGCGTCGCGATGCAATGCCGATTGTACTGTCTCTATGAGCGCATGCTCATCCCAATCCGCCGCCTCAATCAAGGGCTTGTCTGTCTGCCGAGACCACCCTTTCGGTAATCGCGAGAGCATCGACCACACTGCATGACGTTGTGGCGATGATAAGGCGTGCTTCGCCTGGTCGAGCGCATCCGGTGCGCTCGTCACAGCGCACGCCAAATCATAGACATCTCGCACCTCAACAGTCTGTGCGTCAAAGAGTCGATGGCGCAATTTCTTCGCTAGAATTTCTGAAGTCGTTTGAAGGCCGACAGGCACATCGCCGGGAAGTACCCCCGCATAGTCTTCTTCAAGGATGAAGGTATGGGGCATGAGCGTTACCTCAATCCCGTGAATCTCGCAATACAGCGCCATGTACTCCATCCATGTTCTTTCCGGGTCAGCACCAGCATTCGTCACGATGGCAGCCTCCACCGCCGCGCCATGCTCTCGATGCACCCGGGCAAATTCATCAGCCTTGCAAAAGAAGTCAACATCAAGCGATTGCCGATGTTGCCATCGCGCTTGCAAGACGGTGCCGCCGCCCATCGAAATATCTTGCAGCTCAAAATACGACAACAACGCCTGTGCCGCACGTTGCGCAGCTTCAAGTTGCTTGTGAGGGAATATATGGGGATGGGTGATCGTCATGGTGCGGATTTTGCGACATGCGTCCCTTTTGAAGGGCGGTCCTGCTCGCCAAAGCCGCCGCCGCCGGGGGTCTGCATCCTGATTGTATCGCCTGGTGCAACAAATATCCGGTCGCAGCCAGAGAGCGGTTGAACGCTGCCGTCGGCGCGTCGCAGTTCGTTGACGCCGCACGCGCCGGGCGCGCCGCCTTGAATTCCGAAAGGCGGCACTTCGCGGCTGCTCGCTAGGAGATTGACTTCCATAGCGGCAAGGAACTTCAGCACCCGCACGGCGCCGTCGCCGCCCTTGAACCTGCCCTCGCCGCCGGAGCCGCGGCGGATTTCAGAGCGTTCGAGCATGACCGGGAATCGTGACTCAAGCACCTCGGGGTCGGTGAGCTTGGTGTTGGTCATGTGCGAATGCACGGCTGAGGCACCGTCGAAGCCTTTGCCGCGATTGTCGATGCCCGCGCCCGTTCCGCCGCACACTGTTTCGTAGTTCTGATGCGTCTCGTTCCCCCAAATAAAATTATTCATAGTGCCTTGCGAAGCGGCGTTGACGCCGAGCGCGGCGAAGATGGCATTGGCGAGCGCTTGGCTGACTTCCGTGTTGCCGGCGACCACCGCCGCAGGATACGCGGGCGAGAGCATGGAGCGTTCAGGGATGCGTATATCAATCGGTTCGAGGCATCCGGCGTTCATTGGAATATCGGCATCCACGAGCGCGCGGAAGCAATAGAGCACGACCGCGCGCGTGACCGGTGCCGGCGCATTGAAATTATCTGGCTGTTCGGGGCTCGTGCCGTTGAAATCGACAACAAGTGTTCGTGATTCTGCGTCCGGGCGAAGTGCCACGCAAATCTCTCGCCCCGCATCCATGCGCAGCTTGAACTCGGACGGATGAAGTGCTGAAATCGCGCGGCGTATGGCCTCAGCGGCGTTCTCTTGAACGTGCCGCATGTAGGCGCGGACGACATCGAGGCCGTAGTGCTCGACCATCGCGAGCAACTCGGCGCTGCCGCGTTCATTGGCGGCCGCTTGCGCCTTGAGGTCAGCGATGTTCTGCGCCGGATTGCGCGCCGGATAGTCGTTGTTCGTGAGCAGCGCGCGGATGCCAGCATCGTCGAATCCGCTATGTTTGACCAGGTGAAAACACTCGATGTACGCACCTTCCTCAGTGATGCTCCGCGCGAGCGGCGACGCTGAGCCGGGTGACAGGCCGCCGATATCGGCGTGGTGTCCACGGCTTGCGGTGAAGAACAGTAGCCGCTCGCCTGCGTCATCAAAAACCGGCGTGACGACGGTGATGTCGGGCAGGTGCGTGCCACCGTCGTATGGCGCGTTGATGACGAACACATCGCCCGGCTCAAAATGACCGCGTTGATGGCGAATGACGCTCGTAACGCTGCGGTCCATCGAGCCGAGATGCACCGGCAGATGCGGCGCGTTGGCGATGAGCGCGCCACTCGCATCAAAGATGGCGCACGAGAAATCAAGGCGCTCTTTGATGTTGACCGAGTCCGCGGTCGCCTGTAGGACAATGCCCATCTGCTCGGCGATGGACATGAAGAGGTTGTTGAAGATCTCAAGCATGATCGGGTCGGCCTCAGTGCCGATGGCGGCTTGGCGCTGCTTCTGCACTGTGCGGGCCAGGATGATGTGCCCGTGCCGAGTCATCTCGGCGCGCCACTCCGGTTCGACAACGATGGTGCCGATCGACTCGACGATGATGGCCGGTCCATCAAGGTGCTGCCGAGGCCGCATGTCCTCGCGCATGACAACGCGCGCTTCGTGAAACCCGTCGCGCGAAAAAAATCTGGCTCGTTCGCGCACGGGAATCTCGTCGGCGCTAGCCTGCAAATGTGGTTCTTCGATCTCGCTTCCACCGCCGAAACTGACAACTTCAATGGCCTCGATGATGATCCCTTTTTCCGGCGAAACAAAGCCGAACCGTGATTTGTGCGCGCGTTGGAAGGCTGCCGCAACCGTTTGATACGGGCCGTGGGAGATCATGAGCGCAGTGTCCGTCCCCGCATAGCGAAGGTGCAGACGCTGTTCGGTCTCGATCTGATGCGCCGCAATGCCTTGGCTCGTAAGCTCCTGCCGGGTTCTGGAAGCGAGTGATGCGAAGCGCTGTTCAAGGCGCGATTCGACATCCGCTTGCAGAGGTTCGCTCACCGCGAGCTCGCGGTGCGCATGAAGCTGAGCAAGGCCCATGCCGTAGGCAGAGAGCACGCCCGCGAGCGGATGCAGGAGGACTTTTTCGATACCGAGCACATCGGCCACGAGGCACGCATGCTGTCCGCCTGCGCCGCCAAAGCAATTGAGCACATGGCCGGTGACATCGTGGCCGCGCTGCGTCGAGATCTTCCGGATTGCGCTCGCCATGTTCTCGACGGCGATGCGCACAAAGCCTTCAGCGACTTGCTGCGGCGACTTGCCGTGGCCGATGCGCGCGGCAAGCGTATCGAAGGCGTGTCGCACCGATTCCATATCGAGTGGTTCCTCACCTGATTCACCGAAGATGCGCGGGAAGTGGTTCGGGAGTATCTTGCCGAGCAGCAGGTTGGCGTCGGTCAGCGTCAGCGGTCCGCCGCGTCGGTAGCACAGAGGTCCAGGCGATGCGCCAGCCGAATCGGGACCGACCCGAAAGCGTGCGCCATCGAAGTGGAGCAGCGAACCACCGCCGGCGGCGATCGTATGGATGTGCATCATGGGCGCGCGAACGCGCACGCCAGCGACCTCGGTCTCGAAAACGCGCTCAAACTCGCCAGCGAAATGGGACACATCCGTTGATGTGCCGCCCATATCAAAGCCGATGACACGCTCGCTGCCGGCGGTTCGCGATGTCTCCACCATGCCGATAACGCCGCCTGCGGGGCCAGAGAGAATGGCGTCCTTGCCTTTGAAGAGGCGTGCGTCCGTGAGGCCGCCAGATGACATCATGAATTGTAGTTTCGGCAGCCTCTGCGCGCCACCTAAGGCATCGATCAGGTCTCGGACATAGCGCGCGAGAATTGGCGACAGATAGGCGTCCATGACGGTGGTGTCGCCGCGGCTGATGAACTTGATGAGGCCGCTCGTCTCATGGCTCGTCGAGACTTGTGAGAAGCCAAGTTCACGAGCCATCTTGGCGACCCGCCGCTCGTGGTCGGGGTATTGAAAATTGTGCAGAAAAACGATCGCAAGGGCGTCAATGCCCGTCGTCTTGATGTCTCGAAGCGTGTTGTGAATCGCATTTTCGTCAAGCGTTTCAAGTTCTTTGCCCGCCGCGCTCATTCTGCCGGCCACGCCGTAGACCTGCTCGTAGAGCATTTCGGGCTTGACGATGTGACGGTCAAAGAGGTCGGGTCGTGTCTGATAACCGATCTCAAGGGCATCTTCGTGACCGCGGTTGGTGATCAGCGCAACGCGCGCGCCTTTTCTTTCAAGGAGCGCATTGGTCGCGACGGTCGTGCCCATCTTGATGGCGTCGATGCGCTCCGTTGGCACAGCTTCGTCTGCTCCAAGATTCAGGAGTGCGCGAATACCTTCGACGGCGGCATCTTTGCCACTGCCAAGTTCCGAGAGCAGTTTGTGGTGCCGAAGCGCCCCGGTTGGGTCGCGCGCAACGAGGTCTGTGAACGTGCCGCCGCGGTCGATCCAGAATTCCCAGTTCGGCACTGCTATTGCCACTTCATACGAGTATCTGCAATCAACATCACTTCCGTATAGGTGTGCCATAAGTGTACGCCGCTCCGAATCACCGCAGCGAGGACATACAGCATGGCCTTCATTGTCATCTATGTGGTCAGTCCACTTGCCTGCTAGCAAAGAGACCAGTTAGTATCATTCATCGACACTAGTGTCCTGTCCCATAAATAAGTGTGGGTTCAGCGCGCAGGAGAAGGGCTGTGGCAAGGCGC